>JAGBNQ010000009.1 GCA_017634275.1 Ruminococcus sp.
AATGCACAATGCACAATTGAGGTGCGCGCCAGCGCGCGGATCTTAAAAATAGCTTTGCTGTTAATTGGCAATTGTGCGCAGAGAAAAGCAAAGTGTTTAATGCTGATAATAACTGCCGCCGCAGGCGGCTGCCCGAATGGGCATATGTGCGGCAAAGCCGCACACAATAATTGTGCATTATGCATTGTGCATTGTGCATTATATTACGGAGGTATATTATGACACGCGAGGAATTTTCAGCTCTTTGTAAAGAGCGTTTTGTGATACTTGACGGTGCTACGGGCACTAATCTGCAAAAGGCAGGGCTGCCCGTGGGGGTCTGCCCCGAGGAGTGGATACTCTCCCACCCCGAGGCGCTGACAGAGCTGCAAAATAAGTTTATCGAGGCAGGCACGGATATCCTCTACGCCCCGACATTTACGGGCAACAGGATAAAGCTTGCCGAGTACGGCCTTGAGGACAAGCTAACACAAATGAACGCAGAGCTTGTCCGCTTATCAAAAAAAGCGGCAAACGGGCGCGCATACATCGCAGGCGACCTGACTATGACGGGGCAGCAGCTTTTTCCGCTCGGCACCTTGCAGTTTGAGGAGCTTGTAGAGGTCTACAAGGAGCAGGCGGCGGCTATTGCAGATGCAGGCGCTGACCTTTTTGTGGTTGAAACTATGATGAGCCTTCAGGAAACAAGGGCGGCGGTAATAGCTATCCGCGAGGTGTGTGACCTGCCGATAATGGCGACCCTTACCTTTGAGCCCGACGGCAGAACGCTTTTCGGCACGCCTGCCGAGTGTGTGCCTACCGTTTTGCAGGGGCTTGGGGCTGATGCTGTGGGTATCAACTGCGGCGCAGGGCCCGATAAAATGGAGGATATAGTAAAGACGCTATGCGAGTATTCCGAGATACCCGTTATAGTCAAGGCAAATGCAGGCCTGCCCGAGCTTGAAAACGGCGATACTGTTTATAAAATGACACCCGAAGAATTCGCAGCTCATTCGGCTAAGCTTGCAGCACTTGGCGCAAGCATTTTAGGCGGCTGCTGCGGCACAACGCCCGAGCATATCTCAGCACTCAAAAAGGCGCTTGACAAAACAGAGCGCAATACGGAGAAAAAAGCACGCGGCCGTGTTATCTGCTCGGAAAGAAAGGCTGTAAAGATAGTTCCCGGTGAAAGGTTCTTAGTAATAGGAGAAAGGATAAACCCCACCGGCAAAAAGGCCTTGCAGGCAGAGCTTAGAGAGGGCAAGCTCGAAATAGTAAGAAAATTCGCGCGCGAGCAGGAAAAGGCAGGCGCGGCTATTCTTGATGTAAACTGCGGCACAAACGGCATTGACGAGCGGCAGACCATGATAAACGTAGTAACGGAGCTTAGCCAGATAAGCGACCTGCCGCTTTGCATAGATTCAAGCTACCCCGAGGTCATCGAGGCGGCACTCAGGATATACCCCGGGCGCGCGCTGATAAACTCAATAAACTACGAGGCGGCAAAGTTTGAGCCAATGCTTGAAACGGCTAAAAAATACGGCGCTATGTTTATTTTCCTGCCGATTGATGATGAGGGCATACCCGGCTCATTAGAGCAAAAGCACAAAATAGTTGACGAGGCGATAGACCGCGCGCTCAAAAAAGGCTTTACCGAGGAGGATATTATAGTAGATGCGCTCGTCGGCACGGTGGGTGCTGACAAAAACGCCGCTAGGAACTGCTTTGCGACCTTTGAGCATTGCAGGCAAAAGGGGCTTGCAACAGTCTGCGGCCTTTCAAACATTTCCTTCGGGCTGCCCGAAAGGAGCTTTGTCAACACGGCTTTCCTTGCTATGAGCATAGCCTCGGGGCTGACTATGGCGATAGCCAACCCCTCGCAGGATCTTCTGATGAACACGGCCGCGGCGGCGGATATGCTCATGAACAGAGAAGGCAGCGATATCCGCTACATTGAGCGCATAAACTACTACACCGAAAAGCTCGAAAGCGAGCCGACTGCCGCTGCGCCGAGGACAAGCTCCCCTGCTGCGAAAAAGGAGAGTGAGCCTAAAGACGAGCATGAGGACGACCCTATCTTCAAGGCGGTGATAGGCGGCGAAAAGGACAGCATAGTTACACTTACCAAAGAGCGCGTTGATAGCGGCACAAAGCCCTCGGAGATAATAAACACTCTGCTTATCCCTGCGATAAACAAGGTAGGCAAGCTGTTTGAGCAGAAAAGATATTTCCTGCCGCAGCTTATCGCGTCGGCAAATGCTATGGAGCAGTCTATCGCCTACTTAGAGCCTATGCTTGCAGGCGACAGCAAGGACGAAAATGCTCCCGTTATAGTTATTGCAACAGTTGAGGGCGATGTTCACGATATCGGCAAGAATTTAGTGGCACTAATGCTCAAAAACTACGGCTACCGCGTGATAGACCTCGGCAAGAATGTTGAGAGCGAGCTTATAATAGACACCGCCATAAAGGAAAACGCCGCCGTCATAGGCCTTTCGGCACTTATGACAACGACGATGATGAACATGAAAACGGTGATAGAGCTTGCAAAGGAAAAGGGCTGCAAGGCAAAGATCATAGTCGGCGGAGCTGCCGTTACGGAAAGCTTTGCGCAGGAAATAGGCGCAGACGGCTACTCGGGCGATGCGGCAGACTGCGTAAGGCTTGTGGAAAGGCTGTTAAAGGAATAGATAAGTTTCTTTTTACTTTTTTGTTGTTAATATATAAACGGAGTTTGTAGGGCGAAGGGGGCGTGGGGGGCGACCGCAAAGCCCCCCAAAAAAGGCGCGAGGCTTGCTTTGACCTTAACTTAGCTTTGAGCGTAAATAAAGCTAAAAGTTCAAATAATGAGCGTTGAGCTAAGGCTTTGTTCATCGCTCCGAGGGGTTTTTCGGGGGCTTTGCGGTCGCCCCTGAACCCCTTCGCACGCCCCCTTAACAGCTCGCCAAACTCCGGATTATCACAGTAACACTTTTGTAAAAAGGAAAATTGATTATAACACAAAAAGCTGCGGCACAATGAACCGCAGCTTTTATTTTTATTATGAGAATATCCCGAACGAGCCCAAAAGCAAAACAAAAAGCAGGATAGGGGTGATATATTTTATCATCACGATATACATAGCCTTTCTGCCGAACCTCTCGCCGTTTTTGGTAGCCTCGTCTATTACGGTCTTAGGACCCACTATCCAGCCTATGAGTATGCACGTTCCTATAGCGACAATGGGCATAAAGATGTTATTGCTGAAATAGTCAAAGATATCAAGCAGCTGTGCCGATCCGCCGGGGGCAGTATTAGGCAGCTTTACCTCAAAGTAAAGCGCATTATAGCCGAGGCAGATAACTACGCTTATAGCAAGTGCCACGCTTGTTTCGACAATAACGGCTTTCTTTCTTGACCAGCCGAATTTATCCATAAGCCCCGAAACTACAGCCTCAAGGATAGACATACAGCTTGTAAGTGCTGCAAAAAGCACCATTACAAAGAATACAGCGCCTACTACCGAGCCTACAGCGCCCATTTTGTCAAACACCTTTGGGAGGGCTACGAACATAAGCGACGGGCCTGCTGTGTTTTTCATACTGTCAGCACCCATAAATGCTACTACGGGCGGAATTATCATAACGCCTGCAAGGAAAGCTACGAGCGTATCGAAAATCTCGATTCTGTTAACGCTCTTAAGAAGATTAGCGTCATCTCTGAAATATGAGCCGTATGTTACCATGATACCCATAGCAACGCTAATACTGTAGAAAAGCTGACCCATAGCGTCAAGAACGACTATAAAGATATCCTTAGCGCCCATGCCCGTAAGGTCGGGAACTACGAATACCTTAAGCCCGTCAAGGCCTGTCCTGCCGTCCTCGCCCTTGATAGTGAGCGAGAATATCGCTATCCCCACAACAACCAGCAGAAGTATCGGCATAAGCACCTTTGAGAGCTTTTCGATTCCGCTGTTAACGCCCTTGTAGATGATAAACGCGGTAGCCAGCAGGAAAATAGCGTTAAATATGAGCGGCTGACCGTAGCTTGTTATAAATGTACCAAAGAACCCGTCAACCGCGGCGCTCTCGCCCTTGCCAGTAAGGTAAACGGTCATATACTTTAACACCCAGCCGCCGATAATGCTGTAATACGGCAAAATAAGAAACGGCACGAGAGATGCGAAAACGCCTATCCAGCCCCATTTTTTATTTAGCTTGCCGTAAGCCGTAAGGCAGCCCTGCTTTGTCTTTCGCCCTATAGCGACCTCTGACACGATAAGCGTAAAGCCGAAGGTTATCGCAAGCACTATGTAGGTAACAAGAAAAAGCCCTCCGCCGTCCTTAGCGGCAAGATAAGGAAACCTCCATATATTTCCAAGCCCGACCGCACTGCCTGCCGCCGCAAGCACAAAGCCTATCGAGCTTGAAAAGGAGTTTCGTTTTTGTTTAGTTTCTTCCATCAAATATTCTTCCCTTTCAAAATAATTTCCACATATGACCAATTATAGCATAATATTTACCAATTTGCAAGTGTTTTAGATTAAATTTACAAATTACACGGTTTCTTCATTGATGCTTTTTTCTCTATCTTTTATAACATCAACAATATATTCTAAAAACTTCTTATATTTATCAGGAGTATCAACGCTATTCAAAAAGCTTTCAAGGCTTTCAAAGCGTTCATTTGATGTATCAAGCTTTTCTAAATATGCATTAGGGTATTTATTATTAAGAATATCAAACCAAGATCTATACTTATTAAAATATATCTCGGGGATATCCATAGTGCAGCTGTAAATTCCTTTATGTGTATTACCTCCCGGCCAGATAGGAATTACATTACCTACGCTGAAATATACGTTAACAAAAGGCTTTATATCTTTGTTTAATTTACCAACTTTTATTTTATGTCTGCCTTTTTGTATTTTATAACAATACTTTATGCTCCAAAGCTTGCGCCAGTCTTGTTTTTTGTTGGGCTTGACATATATAGTGTTTTCTTTTATTTCAAACAGTTTCGGATTATCCGTATGATTATAGGCCCATATACCTATTGCATATATCCCAAGAAATGAATACAGCGTATCGCATTCACACTCTTCTCCCCAAAGCTTTATTATGTCTTTGTTGTTGTCCTCAACACTTATCGGCCAACCTTTATGTTCTTTTTTGCTCTCGCTTGAATTCTTCCATTCAAGCAGCTTTGTTGAAGTTTTGGGATATTTTTTCTTTTCCATTATCAATACTCCTCCGGCAATAAATAAACTATACACTCATTTTCATAAACGAGCCAGAATCTCTTTCTTTTGTAGGTAAACACCTGCATATAGCCCGTTCTGCCCGAGGGCACCTTTTTAAATATCATAGAAAGTGCCTTGTAGCAGACATATGTACACTCATCTCCGCCCGAAAACAGCCCCACAAAGCCGTGAGTGAGCCTTAATGTGTTCTTTGCCTTGCCAAAATCCTCAAAAATAGTGTCATGCTCTGTTTCGTCCTTTTTATATTTGAAATTAAGTGCCTTGTCTGCCTCGTCATTTACGGGCATTGCCGCAAATTCCTTAAGTGCCTCGGTAATGCTGATGTCCTTTTTATTGTATAGTTTGTTAAGCTCTGTCATTGCTTTTGCTCCTTTCCATAAGCGAAATACATTCAACGTGCGCCGTCCTCGGGAAAAGGTCTACCGCCTCACAGCGCGTCATCTCGAAACCTAACTCTCTTAAAACGGCGATATCCCTCGCAGCGGTGGAGTGGTCGCAGGATATCATAACTATCCGTTTCGGGCTCATTTTCGCCATAAGCTCAAGAGTGGCTCTGTCGCAGCCCTTTCTTGCAGGGTCGGCTATTATCACATCGGGGCGCTCGCCGCGCTCATAGAAGACCTGCGCCGCCTTTGCCGCGTCCGCGCAGATAAATTCGGCGTTTTCTATCCCGTTTTGAATAGCATTCCTCTTAGCATTCTCAATTGATGAGGGCACTATATCCGCACCTATCAGCCTGCACCCGTCCTTGATAAGCGATAAGCCTATAGTTCCCGTGCCGCAGTAAAGGTCAAGGAGTATCTCCCCCTCCTTAAGCGCGGCGTATTCCGCAGCCTTGCCATAAAGCCGCTGAGCCTGCGGTGTATTTACCTGATAAAATGATGACGGCGATAGGGTAACGCGCCTGCCGCACATAATGTCGTCAATAGTTCCCTTGCCAAAGGCCGTTATGTATTCATTTCCTAAAATGGCATTTGTGTTTTTTGAGTTTATGTTTATAACAATGCTCTTTATGTCCTCAAACTCGCTGACAAGCGCAGGATAAAGCCCCTCAAAGCTTTTTATATGAGCCTTTGAGGTAAGCACTAAGCAAAGCATTATCTCCCCCGTGTTTTCTCCGCGGCGAAGGTAGATGTGCCTAAGCGCCCCCTTGCCCGTTATCTCATCATAGGCAGGTATTGCGTTTTGATTAACATATCCCATTATCCTATCTATTATCCCCTCAAAGATCTCGGGCTGTAAATTGCAGCTGTGCTGCTCTATCACGCGGTGCGATCTCCTTGAATAAAATCCGCAGACAGCCCTGCCCTCCTGCATTGCAACGGGGTACTGCGCCTTGTTGCGGTAGTGGGCGGTCTTTTCGCTGCCTGTTATGCTTTCGGGCAGCAGATCAAGCTTTCCTATCCTCTCAAATGATGAGCGAACAAAATCAAGCTTTACCCTCAACTCCTCCTCATAGGTAAAGTGGCGAAATGCACACCCGCCGCACTTTGAAAACACACCGCACTCAGGCTCACATCTGTGCTGTGACGGAGCTATGAGCCTTTCAATGATCCCGTAGCAAAAGCTCTTTTGTACCTTTACTATCCTGCAATCAATCTTATCACCAACAGCCGTCAGCGGCACGAACACCGCCATTCCCTCATATCTTCCTACGCCGTTGCCTTCGTTTGTCATTCCCGTTATTTCAAGCGGTACTATATCATTTTTTCTCATAAAATTCCTCTATAGCGCCTCTGCGCCTTATCATCTCATCAAAGCCCTTAAGATACTCACTCGGGTATTTGTAGTTGAACACCCTTTCAAGCCTGCCCCCGTCAAGGTCAACAAGCTTTGTAGAGCCGCCTGCGCCTACCGCGATTATCGTCTGAACCTCTTCCATTATGTAGATGTTATAAAGGCTCTCCTTATCAGGCTTTGCCCAGCCGATGTTTTCCTGATTATCCGCCATATTCTTCTGCCGATAGAGATAATACGGGCTGTAGCCGTTATCAAGCAGGCGCTTTGTTGCATACTCTACCATCTGCGCGGCAGGGTTATGAAGTGCCGTTTGCGTGCCCTCGTGATTGAGCCTTGCCGCACGCTTTATAGAAAGCGTATGAACTGTTATATTGTCAGCCTCTTTGTCGATAAGCGTATCTACTGTATTTTGAAAGCTCTGTATATCGTCCTCGGGCAGGCCTGCTATAATGTCGGTATTTATAACATCAAAGCCGACAGCCTTTGCAAGCTCAAAGCTTTCAAAGAACTGCCCGACCGTGTGTCGCCTGCCTATAGCCTTAAGCACCTTGTCATTTAACGTCTGCGGATTGATAGAAACTCTGCCTGCACCCATTCTCTTTATCGTTTCAAGCTTTTCTCTTGTTATCGTGTCGGGTCTGCCTGCCTCAACCGTGTATTCGCGCACGCGGCTCATATCAAAGCATTTTTCTATCCTCCCCATTACCGCCTCAAGCTGTGATGCGGAAAGGGTGGTAGGCGTGCCGCCGCCGAAATACACGCTGTCGGGGTAGATGCCTGCTCTATTGCAAAGCCCCGCGGTATACTCTATCTCCTCGCAGAGCTGTCTTACATACTCGGGTATCATCTTAGTACACCCCTCTATCGACTGCGAAACAAACGAGCAGTAAGCGCACCTTGTCGGGCAAAAGGGTATAGAAACATACAGCCCAAAGCTGTTCTTATCAAGCGTTTTAAGTATCTTCTCCTGAGTGTAGGCGGTCTTAAGGGCAATATCAGCCTTTTTGTCCGAGCAGAGGTAGCGCGAGCGCATATACTCTCTTATCTCCCCCTCGCTCTTGCCCTGCCTGAGAAGAAGATTTACCCTCTTGACAGGCCTTACCCCTGTGATAACGCCCCACTCGGGCGTTTTACCCGTAAGATAGGTCATGCACTTAAACAGGCACTTGCAAAGGGCAAGCTCGCATTCATTATTGGTATCGGGAGTGTCAGCGCTTATAAATGCCTTGCTGTGCTTATACTTTTCGCCTATCCTGCACAAGGCATACAAAAGCACGCGCTCACCCTTCTGCACGCGCCTTATAAATGCCATATCCCCCACGGTGTCGCCAAAGGAAAAGCTTTCATCAATATAGCTGATATCAAAAAGCGTTGCAGGGATGAAAAGTTTCATAACGCCCTCTATCTCATATTTAAAATCGTTTCCGCTGAAAACAAGTTTCATAAGCCCTCCTTTACAATTCAAGGCGCACAAATGCACAATGCACGTTTTTGTTTTGCCTCAAATGTGCATTGTGCATATTATCTTGTGATAATTATTCTACTGTAGAAACTGATTTACCTTTTTCTCCGTTTCAAGTGTTGTAACATTCATGTGCCCGGGGTAAACGGTAAGGTCGCCGCCAAGCTCCTTTATCTTTTCAAGTGACTTGTTCATCTTCTCCATATCCCCACCCGGCATATCCGTCCTGCCGATAGAGCGCGCAAAAAGCGTGTCGCCCGAGAACATAACATTTCCTGCGATATAGCAGACACTTCCCGGAGTATGCCCGGGGGTGTGCAAAACGTCAAACTCTATCTCATCAAGCTTGATAACGCTGTCCTCAGTTATGGGGATAACGTTCTTTACGGGTCTTATCTCGCCTATCCCGAGAAAGCCCGATTTTGACGCATTGCCGTCCTTTATCATATAAAGGTCATCAGTATGCGCATATACCTCGCAGCCCGTTTCGTCCTGAAGGTCGGCCGCCGCACCTATATGGTCAAAATGCCCGTGAGTGAGCAGTATCATCTTAAGCGAAAGATTGAAAATATCAAGCTGCTCCAAAATATACTGCGCATCATCGGGCGCGTCGATAAGCGCCGCATTCCCTTCATCTGAGGCAACTATATAGCAATTCGTATCACAATAGCTCAGTGGCTTTAATCTGAAAACTCGCATATTTTCCTCCTTAATATCAATTGAAAATTGATAATTCATTGGCAAAGTAGATTTTAAAATCCGCGCCTCAGGCGCACCTTTATTCTTCATTTTTCATTATTCATTATTCACTATTCATTATTTTCCGCTTCTCTCAACGGAGATGACATTTCTTATCTTTTTGAGCTTTGCGATAATGGTGTTTAGCATATCCATTCCTGCAATAGAAAGCGTTACAGACAAAATAGCGTTGCCGTTTTTAAGCTCTCTTGATGTTGACTCATAGATGTAAACATTTATCATCGCAAGTGCCGTTGAAACATCGGCAAGCAGGCCAATTCTGTCAACTGCAATGATATCAAGCGTCACCTTGAAGTATGATGACTGCTTGCTCTGGTCGCTTGACTCCCACGATGCCTTTATCCACCTGTCCTTTGCCGCCTCGCTGTTTCTTTGCGAGAGGTAGTTCTGGCAGTCCTTTTTGTGAATACTTATACCGTGTCCGCGTGTGATAAAGCCTATTATCTCGTCCCCCGGGATAGGGTTGCAGCAGCGTGCGAATTTAACGGCGCAGTCCTCCACCCCGTCAACTATAACGCCCGAATTTGATGATGAGCGCTTTGGCTTTGTGATTATCTCCTCATTATCGTCCTTTATCTTCTCGGCATAGCGCTTGTTGTATTCCGATTTAAGGCGCTGTATGACCTTTGAAAGCTGAACGCCGCCGTAGCCTATAGCCGCGAAGAAATCATCGACCGTTTCGCAGTTGTGGCGTTTCATATCAAGGGATAAGAAATCCTCAAGCTCCTCCTCGGGAACGTGTATCATATTGCGCCTGAATTCTCTTTCAAGCGCGCTCCTGCCCTCGAATATATTTTCCTCGCGCCTTTCCTTTTTGAACCACGAGCGTATCTTTGATTTGGCCTCATTTGTCTTGCAGATATTCAGCCATGACCTTGACGGCCCGTGCCCCTCGACATTTGATGTAAGTATCTCGATTATCTCGCCCGTCTTTATCTCGTAATCGTATGATACCATTTTCTTGTCCACCTTAGCGCCGCACATCTTGTGCCCGACCTCGGTGTGTATAGCGTATGCAAAGTCTATTACCGTAGACCCTACGGGCAGCGATATCATATCGCCCTTTGGCGTGAATGCAAATACGTCCTCGGGCGCAAGGTCGTTCTTGATAGCCCTTACTATCTCCTCAACGTCATTTGATTCCTGCTGGCTCTCGATTATCCGCCTTATCCACGCTAAGCGCTTATCGTCCTTTTCCGAGGACTTTATGCCCTCCTTGTATTTCCAGTGCGATGCGATACCGTATTCAGCCATCTGGTGCATTTCCCACGTTCTTATCTGCACCTCAAAGGGAATAGCCTGCCTGCCGATAACAGTCGTGTGGAGAGATTGGTACATATTAGGCTTAGGTGTCGATATATAGTCCTTGAACCTTGCAGGTATCGGGCGGTACATATCATGTATTATACCAAGAACGCTGTAGCACTCGGTAACTGTGTTTACTATCACCCTTACAGCGTAGCGGTCATATATCTGGTCTATCTCCTTGCCGTCACGGTATACCTTTTTGTAAATGCCGTAGTTGCTCTTTACTCTACCCTCAACACATGGCACGGGGTCAAAGTCCTTTGCAAGTCTTTCCTTTATGGTAGATACCAGATCTCTTACAAGCTTTTCGCGAGCGTCCTTTCTAAGTGCCATTTGCCGCTCTATCTCCTCATAGGCAAACGGGTCAAGGTAGCGGAAGGCAAGGTCTTCAAGCTCGTTTTGTATCGAACTTATACCGAGCCTGTGCGCTATCGGGGAATAGATATTCATAGTTTCGTGCGCGATAGTCCTGCGCTTAGCCTCCGAGCAGAAACCGAGCGTTCTCATATTATGCAGCCTGTCCGAAAGCTTGATGATGATTACTCTTATATCATCGCTCATTGCAAGAAGTATCTTTCTGATATTCTCTGCCTTTTGCTCCTCTTTTGTGAATATCTCCACCTTGCCGAGCTTTGTAACGCCGTTTACAAGCATAGCCACGTCCGAGCCGAACTGCTTGTGCAGCTCTTCAAGCGTGCAGGGCGTGTCCTCAACAACATCGTGCAAAAGTGCCGCACATATAGTGTCGGTATCCATTCCAAGCTCTAAAAGTATGTATGCTACCGCTACGGGGTGAACGATATAAGGCTCACCCGACTCGCGTTTCTGATCGTGGTGATATTTCTCCGCAAGCTCGTATGCCGAAACTATCTTTGACAGGTCATACTGCTTATCGGTATCAAGTATCTTCTGTATCAGAACATCTATCGTATATTCCTTAGGCTCGGGAATAAATTTCGAGCTTGATGACGCTACAGCTATCTCTTCCGGCTTACTCTGAGTTTGCTGCTGTAAGCCCTCGTTTTTCTCCTTTTCTTCCATTGTCATTCACCCTTTCGGTCTGCATATTTATTATTTTAGCCTGTTCCTTAATTCATTCAGTATCTTTGAGCTTTCAAGGTCTGCCTTGCCCTCAAAGCTCTTAAGAGTTATTATGCCGCTGCCTGCCTTGAAATCAAAAATGCCGAGTTCCTCACATATATCAATGCATATCCTAAGCTTGCAGTAATTCATCACTCTCGGGTCAAAGCTGTAGTAAAGCCTGTCGATATCCGCCGCCTTTGCTGACTTGACCGCCTTGAACACCGCTGCAAGCTCCTCCCTTGAAGGTATTATCTTCTTAAGAAAGGCAGGGTTTAGCTCCTCGCCGCGCCTGTAGCTTTCGTAGCACTCCTTAGCGCTGAAGTAAGCATTCTGATTAAAGCCCGACGGGCGGTGATCGCTCACCTTTAAGCTGATGCTCTCCCTGCCGCCGTATTCACTGACTTCAAGCGTTACAAGAAGATCAGCCTTTACCCCTGCCCTGACATTCAGCCTTGCAGGCGGCGTGCCGAACAAAAGCGCCTCCGCCCTGACACCGCCGTAGTTTATTTCAAGCTTTGAATGCTTTCCGCCCGAGAGTGGTATCACCCTTGTGACCTCCGCCCCGAGAACAGCAAACACGGGCGGCGGATTGCCCTCACCAAACGGCTCCAGCTTTGACAAGCCCTTTACTCTGTCAATATTCAGATCCGCCGGCTCCAGCACCTTGTCAGCCTTAAGCTCTGTCATCGGCATATGCTCCATACCTGCCGCATAAGTGTATACCCTCTGCTTGAAAAGCTCGATATTCTCGGGCAGTATGCTGAAACCTCCGGCACACTCATGTCCGCCGTTTTTTATCAAAAGATCCTCGGCATTCTGAAAGCACTTGAATATATTAAAGCCCTTTATACTCCTTGCAGAGCCCCTTGCAAGCTCGCCCTCTATAGTTATAAGAATAGTGGGCTTGCTGTAGTATTCCATCACCCTTGCGGCAACAATGCCGATAACGCCGTGCGCCCAGTTTTTGCCCGAAAGGATAAGCACGCGCTCATTGAGTATCTCGGGGTGATCGTTTATGTAGTCAAATATCTCCTTTGAGATAACGGCCTCTGTTTCCTTGCGCTTATCGTTCAGGCTTACGAGCATTCCTGCGTAGACCTCCGCGTCCTCGGGCTCGCTCAAAAGCATTTTCACAGCCGTTATAGGCGAGCCGAAACGCCCTGCCGCATTTATCCTCGGGGATAAAGTAAAGGCAATATCCGTAGACCTCGGGTTAGGCCTTAGACCTGCCTTTTCCTTAAGCGCGCGAAGTCCGTAGTTATCTGTATTCTCCAAAAGCTTTAAGCCGTTTTTGACTATATATCTGTTCTCTCCCGTAAGCGAAACCACGTCCGCAACAGTTCCTACAGCGCATATGTCAAGGTACTGGTCAAGCACGGTATCATAGCTGCCGCCGTCAAGCGCCGCGCAAAGCTTAAGTGCCACACCGCAGCCGCAAAGGTGCTTGAATGCCGAGGGGCAATCCTCCCTGTGCGGATCAACTACCGCCTCAGCCCTCGGGAGCGTCTGCCCGGGCTGGTGGTGGTCAGTAACTACAAGTTTCATGCCGAGGTCATATATCTCCTCGGCCTCCTCAATGGCGGAAATGCCGTTGTCAACGGTAATTATCATCTTTACCCCCTGATCGTGGAGGTATTTTATAGCCTTAATATTCATGCCGTACCCGTCAGCGCGCTCGGGGATATAGTACATTACATTAGCGCCGATGCTCAGCAGATAATCATACAAGACCGCCGTACTGGTAACGCCGTCGCAGTCATAGTCGCCGTAGATGCAGATAAGCTCATAATCATCCACCGCCGCCATGACCGCCTCGGCCGCCTTATCCATATCCTTAAGCACAAACGGGTCTTCAAGCTCGCCCAAGGTAAAAAACTCTGCGAATTTATCAAAATCGGTAAAGCCCCTTGAAACCATAACATCAACAGCAAGCTTGTCGATATCACACCTTGATGCGATATCCCTTGAAACCTGCTCATCGGGCTTATTTATGATCCACTTTTTCATTCTTATGCTCCGTTTCTGAAAATAGATAATAATAATCTATTTTATTATACCACATTTCATAATAAAAATCAATTGCAATATTATTACCTACTGTTTAAAAATTACCCATGCAAAAAAGGTACCGCAAAGCGATACCTTTTTATTATTTATTCTTTTTTATTAATTATTTAGAAATCAGCCCCAATACTCTCTCCAGACATTGAAGTAACCCCACGGGATCTGGAAGGAATAAGCTATCCTGCTGTCGCTCTGATAGTAGGGACGGTTGCACCAGTAGTAAACAGTGCCGTCATTCTTTATGCCATTAAGTGCAGTCTTGTTGTAAAGCGCGCCGTATGCTGCTACCTTTACTCTCTTGGGAACGTTACCGTAGGTAGCACCGTCATATGCAAGCCCCTCGGAGGACATAAAGTTGCCGCTGTAGTATATCATTTCCTGAACGGTCGCATATCTGCTGTAATAGCTCGGCCATACGCCCTTCTTTGTGTACTTGGCTGCTACGAATCTGTTTACCACACAGTCAGAAACGTAAACTATCGGCTTATCCCAGAAATCTCCTGCCATGCCGCCTACCTCGTGGTAAACGATCCTGCATATCGCCTGAAAGCCGTAAGCATCATAATCCATTACCGCTGTTGAAAGCTTTTGTGTCTTGGAAAATGCGCTCTTTACCGAGCCGTTTACTGCTCTTACCTTAAAGCTGTAGGTGGTTCCTCTTTTAAGGCCTTTTACCTTTACCTTTAAGGCTGTTGTGGTCTTTATCTTTGTCCATTTCTTATACTTGCCGCCCTTGATGTAGAGCTGGTATTTTGCTGCATTTTTAACTGATTTATATCTGACTATCAGCTGTGTTGTCTGCTTTTTGTAGGGGTGAGTAGCTGCGCTGTCGTACTTAGCCTCTGCAACGAACTTAGGTGCTGCAAGTGTGAGCTTTTTTGTCTCGGTTGTTGCTGTTGTTGTCGTCTTTGCTGTAGTAGCTGTTGTCGTCGCTGCGGCTGCTGTGTCAGCTGCGCTGACCTTTGCATTCCCTATGCAGAAAACAAATAATATCGAAACTGCAATTATTGCTGTTGCTAACTTGATAAGCTTTGGCGTGACGCCCTCGCTCGAATTGTTTGAAATAATACCCATAAATTAGTTGGCGAAAGATATTTCGGCTGTGGTTTTCCGAAACCCCGCCTTTCATCTCCTTTCGGTGAAAGCCTTATGCTTTCACAATAAATTCTCTTTTATAAATATTTTAATAATTACAAAAGAGTTACAAAGTACAATGCTATTGTAACATCTAAGCGCCCGGAATGTCAAGGCGGTTTACATTTTATTTACATTTTCTCGCCATAAGTGTACAAAAGATTACAATATACCGACAAAAAGTTTATTAAAATCGACGAGGAATATTTGCGAAATTGGCTTAATATAATAATTAATTGCAATAATAAAACTTTTTATTTTTGCCTGAAAAGCCCATAAATTCAGCAAAAAATCCGCCGTGAATGTAATAAAATATAATTCATGAGCATAAACATTTACAAAGAAATTTATGAGAGGAAGGGAAAACTAAATGAATGCATTTTACCCCGAGGGCAGCATAAAAAACATGACCGACAGCGAATATTACCTTTCGACACCCGAAAGGCTCAGCGAGGCGATACAAAAAGAGCTTATACTCGAATCCCGTGCCGAGATGTGTTCAAAAGAGCATGATATGTACATAGACCTCCCCTTTTGCCGCGCTGTCATTCCGCGCGAGGAGGGGGCTTTAGGAATTAAGGACGGCAGCACGCGCGACATAGCTATCCTCTCGCGCGTGGGAAAGCCCGTCTGCTTTGTGCCGATATCGCTTGAAAAGCGCGGCGACAGCTATATTGCAGTGCTTTCACGCCGCTTAGCGCAGCAAAGGTGCGAGGAGGAATACCTGTCCCTCTTAGAGGCAGGCGACATAATCGATGCGACTGTAACGCATTTAGAGCCATTCGGCGCGTTTGCCGACATAGGCTGCGGTATATGCTCGCTTATCCCGATAGATGCTATTTCCGTATCCCGTATATCTCACCCTGCCGACCGCTTTTATAACGGCATGAAAATAAAGGCCGTCATCAAGGGCAGAGAAAACGGCAGGATATGCCTGTCCCACAAGGAGCTTTTGGGAACATGGGAGCAAAACGCCGCGCGCTTTAGTCAGGGCGAAACTGTCAGCGGAATAATACGCTCGGTAGAGAGCTACGGGGTGTTTATTGAGCTTACCCCAAACCTTGCAGGCCTTGCCGAGCCGTTTGAGGGCGCTGAAGCAGGAATGTGCGCAAGCGTTTATATCAAAGCGATAATCCCCGAGAAAATGAAAATAAAGCTGATAGCCGTTGACGTTTTTGAGCAGCCGCAGAAAACGCAGGAAATAGAATATTTCACATCATCGGGCAGAGTAGAGCGCTGGGATTACTCGGTAAAAGGCGCACAAAAGGAGATCTACACTCAATTTGCCTAATTCTTCATATTCATACAAAAATGGCCATTCAGCCAATGTCTGCACATAAACCTTTAGTGCATAAACATCGGCCGAATGGCCATAAGCGCGCAAGCGCACCTTAATTATTAATTATTAATTAACTGACCTTTACGCTCTTAGCGCTCGAATAGTCGCCGTATATCTTCTTGTCACCGACTGTCTTGTAGGCTCTTACCTTGAAATAATAGGTCTTGCCCTTTGTGAGCGAGGTTATGTTCACACTTGTCTTGGAATTTCCCGAAACCGTCTTGTTCTTGCTTGAGGTAAATGATGAATTCTCCGAATAAGCTATCTGATACCCGTCACCCGAGGTGTTCTTTGACCATGTAACGGTCGCCTGCTTAGTCTTTGGCGAGGTAACAGTCTTTATCAGCGACTTTTTGGGCTTGATAACATAGCTGCCGCTTACCGAGCCGCTGTAGTTGCCCTTTCCCGTTATCTTGACTATCGCTGTTCCTATCTCGACATTGTTTTTGTAGCTCACCGTGTAATCAGTTCCGCTTACAAGCGTCTTGCTGCCGAGCTTTACGGTAGGTTTCGGCTTAACAGCCTTGCCAGTGTATGCATAGGTAAGCCCCGACATACTTATCAAAGCCCCTTTTAGCGGCTTTTTGGCTATAGTAAAGGTCTTGGAAACGCTGCCCTTGTATTTGCCCTTGCCCGTTGCCGTGACAGTCGCCGTTCCTGCGTTTACATTATTCTTGTAGGAAAGGGTAAAGTCAGTACCCTCCTTTAAAAACTTATTGCCGTAGGAAACTGTCGCCGCAGGCTTGCAGGCCGAGCCCGAATATGTGTAGCTTGACTGGGTAATGCTCATTTTAGCGTTTGAGAGGCTTTTGACTATTATGCTGTCATCAAACGAAAGCACAACGCCCGTGAGTGCTACCTCATAATCATTGCTGTCGCAGTCAAACCAAACTCTTGCATATGTATCCTCGTCCTTAAAAAAGCCCGTAGGCTTTTCAAGGGTAACGCAGTAATACCCGTCCATTATCTTTTCAAGGGTAAGCTCCTTAACAGGCACGGGCAGAAGGTCATCATCATACATTACCTCGCCGTTCTCATCAAGCTGATAAGGCTCAAAAGCCCACTCGTGAGAAACCCTGCCGTAGGTGTCACTGTCAGTTCCCAGCGTTCCCGTAAGCTCTATCTCGCCGTTTACAGCCTTTTTGGCGATATCCTCATCTACCCTTAAGGTAAATGTCACGGCAGATATCCCCGTTATATCGGTAACGCTTGAAAAGCCTGCCTTTTTGCCGTACTCATCAAGCCCCAAAAGGGTAGCACTGTTATAATAGCGCGATGTCTTAACAGTATCGGCCGCGCCTACATTCATAACACCGAGCGCCATAGCCGCAGCGGTTGCAGCACAAAGCGCCGAAAGCCTTTTTGCCATATATATCTTCCTTTCGTTATAATCTTTGACAGCTATTATTATATCACAAAAGCTAAAAAAAGTAAATAGGAATTTTTTATCTGATAAAAACGAAAGGACAGCCGAAAACGACTGCCCTTTGTTTGTGTAAAAATTTTGGAGAGGATGAAATGAGCTAAGGAGTTTGTCACTTAGTTTTTCATTCTTTTTTCTTTCTCTGTTCTACAAATACTATTATATACCATATCAAGGCAAATAACAACAACAAAGAAATTACATTTTACTACAATTTAGTTACAAAATCCATCCTCACCGCAAAATATGCCGTCAGCCGCCCTGATATGACCACAATCGGTTGTGGTCACAGTGCCAAATTCGGCATATCAGCCTACTCCGTACATTTTTCTGTACTCTTTCATGCTTTCAAGGTACTCCATGCCCGGAACTACGCCGTCCTCTATAGCCTTGATAATATCATTTATATTAACTATTGAATATACCTTAACGCCGAAATCCTTATAAGCCTGCTCAACAGCCGAAAGCTCGCCCTCTAAGGACTTTTCCATTCTGTCAACAGTAATCACCATAGCCGTAACATCAACATCAGCGGCACTCTTAAGCTTGGGAAGCGATTCTCTGAGCGCCTTGCCCGAGGTCATAACATCGTCGATAATAACGACCTTTTCGCCGTCAGTAAGCTTTTTGCCGACGAACATTCCGCCCTCGCCGTGATCCTTAGCCTCTTTTCTGTCAAAGCAGTAGCAGCAGTCGATCCCGTACTTATCGGCAAGCGAGGTAACAGCCGCAACAGCAAGCGGTATACCCTTATATGCAGGGCCGAAAAGCGTCTGCGCCTCAATGCCGTTTTCCTTTATGCAGTCAGCATAAAAGCCGCCGAGGCGTGAGAGCTGCGCGCCCGTCTTATAATTTCCGCAGTTGATGAAATAGGGGGCTTTTCTGCCGCTCTTAAGCGTAAAATCGCCAAATGTCAGCACGCCGCACTCTACCATAAACTTGATAAATTCTTCCTTGTAGGTCATCATACATCTTCCTTTCACATTTTAAAAAAATCCGCAGATAAATAAATATCTGCGGATAAACGTTCATCAGTCGTCCGATGAGGCGTGGCTGACAGCAGGGTCATAGCTGCTTGCTCTGTAAGCATAGTCACGTCTGTAGTATTTCTTATAGTAGCCCCTCTTGTATGTTGCAGTATCCTCAGTGATAGCCGTAACGATAACGCCCAAAAGCTTGCCGTTGGCAAATTCAAGCGAGGTAGCGGCACGGCTGACCTCATCATAGGTAGCAACACCTGAACGTGTTACCATTGCTATACCGCCGATATGCGGGCTGAGCGTAAGTGTATCGGTAACAACGTTTATAGGCGGGGTATCAATTATAACATAGTCATAGTATTTAACAAGCTCATCAAGGAGTATCTTCATATTCTCCGATGCGAGCATTTCCGAGGGGTTAGGCGGAATAGGGCCGCTTGTGATTATATCAAGGTTAGCGGTCTTTGATTTTAACACCTGCTTAAAAGAGTCGATACCGCCGAGAAGGGTAGAAAGCCCCTTATCGTTTTTGAATTTGAAAGCTCTGTGCTGAACAGGCTTTCTCATATCGGCATCTATAAGCAGCACCTTTTTGCCTGCCTGCGAGAAAACTATTGCAAGGTTAGCGGCAGTTGTTGACTTACCCTCACCTGCGTTAGCGCTTGAAACCGCGAACACCTTACTTCTCTGCGTTGCGAGCGCCATAACTATATTAGTTCTTAACGTCTTATAAGCCTCAGTTACCTGAAAGGGAACATTATCATCAAAAAGCGTAAATCTTTTCTTGGAACTGTTATTCTGTTTCTTCTTAAAAAGCGCCATTATTTATAATACCCTCCCTTTGTTTCCTTTGCCTCAATATCGGGTATCTCACCGAGGATAGGATAATCGAACCTCGTCTTGATATCGTCGCCTGTTCTGATAGTTGTATCAAGCAGCTTGCCGATAATAACTATTGCTGCCGAGATTATAAAGCCCAGGATAAGGCCTATGAGCGTATATCTTCTTACATTCGGGCCTGAAGGGCCTGTCGGCAGCTTTGCAGCGCCTATCGTTTCTACCGAGCCTGCCTGAGTAACACGCTTTATCTCCTTAGGGCCTATCTCCTCCATAGCGTTGCATATCGAAACGCTCAGAGCAGCACTCTTTGTGGTAACGGTTATAAGCATTACCTCGGTATCCTGCTCAGCCGACATTGAGATGCAGTTTCTCAGCGATGAAGTTACAACATAGGGCTTATCGTCCTTATCATAGTTTATCGTAAGATAATCCTCAAGCTCATCAGCGCCGTATTCCTCGATGATCTTCTCACCTATCTGATCAATTACGGCATCATTCTGCAAAATTACAATATATGTCGAAACAAGGCTCTTAGATGCGTTGATATCACCGAGAGCCACCTGATCCTTAGAGGTACCATCAGTATTCTTGACATACATTGAAATGCTTGATGTATATTTGAGCGGCAGCACGAATTTTGCATACCCGAAAGCCAACGCCCCCAGCACAAGCGTTATAAGAATAATAAACTTTATCCTCTTTAGCAGCGCACCTAACAGTTCGGTTAAGTCAATTTCGTTTGTTGATTCATCCATCTTTTGACCAGCTCCTCCTACTCATTTGTTCTTAAAATCACCATACCTAACTATTATACCACTACTTACAGCTATTGTCAATAGTTTCACAATGTTATTTTTTCTTTGAGGTAGATTTTTTGGTAATTCCTTCAAGAGCCGACTCCTCAACCCAGCCATAAGTGGTATTATCATACAAAGCGTAATACCATTTGCCGCTCTTGCCGTAGCAGGAAAGCGATGTCCCGGCAGGCATTTCCTTTTGCGTGGTATAATCCCCCGAGGGGCCGAATCTCAGCTGAGTCGCCTTTGAGGTACGGTACTGCTTTGTAATATCAAAGTATTCGTTATTCTTAGGCTTTTGCAGGGTGTCATATTCCGACTTCTTTGCAGTTGTCGTGGTAGTAAGGCTTACATCCTTCCCCTCTATCTTGCGCGTGTTTACCGAAACGGATACCCTGTCCATTGAATCGGGGTCGATCTCTTCTGCGTTCTCACTCCGTTTTGTGGTGGTGTATTCCTTGCCGCCCTCTGCAACATATCTTTTTGTCGTGGTGGTTGCTCTGTCACGCTCCGTTCTGCTTGTCGTGGCAGTCACGGCATATTCATCACCGCTGCTGCTCTCGGAATAAAACGGCGGAATCTCTATAGAGCATGAGCAAAGCGCCGCCATACACGCTATTACCGATACAAGCTGTATCATTTCCTTTATCTTCAACATCTAACACTCCCGTCATAGCCCTAAAAGCCTTTCGGCATTTATATGGAATATCCTATCCTTCATATCATCACTAAGTCTCAGGCGCTCTATCTTCATAGCTATCTCCTTTGAGCTTGCCCACGGGCAGTCGCTTGCAAAGAGTATTCTGTCAGCGCCGTGCTTAAGAATTATCTTCTCCATAAGCTCATCGGGGCAGTCAAGCGTAAAGGCGGTATCAAAATACACATCGCCCCCGAT
This sequence comes from Ruminococcus sp., assembly GCA_017634275.1. Taxonomy (GTDB): domain Bacteria; phylum Bacillota; class Clostridia; order Oscillospirales; family Ruminococcaceae; genus NK3A76. The sequence continues at coordinate 21,049 of JAGBNQ010000009.1, forward strand.
GCCTGCAAGCTCGTCATAAACCTGCTCCCACATTCTGTTTGCGCCTAAGTGTGCAAGTATCATCTTAAGCCCCTTTACCCTTGATGCTACATTTATAGCGCGCTTTGGCGTGCAGTGTATCTCATCGGGCGAATAGTAGTCAAACCCCGAATGGAAAAGCACGGGCAGCGAAAGCTCCCTGCACGCCTCATAAACGGGGAACATTTTATCATCATCTATCTTAAAGCCCTGATAATCGGGGTGCAGCTTTATGCCGTAGAGCCCTGCCTGCTTTATTTTAACAAGCTCGTCATACCAGTCCCGGGCGTCGGGGTGAACGCTGCCGAATGGCAGTATCCTCTCACTCTTTATTTTTGCCGCCCAGCTGTTAATTATTCCCTGCTGAGAGGGCTTTGTTGCAATTGACAGCACTGCCGCCTTGTCAACGCCCCATTCATCAAGCTTTTTTATTGTATCATCAAGCGTTGCGTCGGTAAGCGGAGTCAGCCCCGAATTGCCGACCAGAACAGCAAGCGCCTTTGATGCTATTTTCTCATTAAAAGCGTGAACGTGTAAGTCGATAAGCAATATCATCACCCTTTTTGTACAAAAAATTCAACAACAAAACTATTATATCACATATTTACGACATTTTCAATAGCTTTTTTGCACCTAAGTTTAAAATTTCTCGGTCAATTTGGGTGTGGTTTTAACAAATAAACAAGGATATCGGGCTTATCACTTATTTTCACCTATTTCATAAGCCGCCTCTCCGCAATTCATTATATCACCTGCATACCTTTAAGTCAATGCTCAAAGGCTTGCAATCGGGCGGATTATGTGGTATAATACTACTTAGCGGCGCTTTTTGACCGCAATTTCTATCGGAGGAATCAAAATGGACGTATATAAGGAACAAAATGTAATAAGGGCGCAGACTGCCAATGACCGCTTTGCAAAGATAGCCGTTATCATCATAGGAATGATAGTCGCTTTTGCGGTGTTCTTTCTTACGGCGCAGTTCGGTGTGGGCGGTGTTGGGCTTTTGCTCGCAGGCGGCGTACTTTTCGGCGCTTACTACATCACAACGGGCTTTGATAACGAGTATGAATACCTTCTGACTAACGGCGAAATGGATTTTGACAAGATAATCGCACAGCGCTCAAGAAAGCGCCTTATCACGGTAAAGCTCGACACCGCAAAGGAATTTGCCGAGTTTACCGAGAATACCGAGCTTGACAAGAACGCATCTATAGTTTCGGCTGATGACAACACGGGCGAGGACTTATGGTATCTTCGCGTTGACCACAAGGAGCTTGGCGACACCTACATTCTCTTTACGCCGAATGAGGAAATGAGGGAGATCATGACAAAATTCTTCCCCCGTCAGCTGCAAGCAGAGCTTAGGCGGCAGAAATGATAAGGATAGGAACAGATATTATCGAAATAAGCCGCATTCGCAAAAGCGCAGAGAATAAGCATTTTCTTAAGCACGTTTTCAGCGATGAGGAGCTTGACTTTCTTACAAAAAAGCGTGACCCTGCCCCCTCGGCGGCGGCAAACTGGGCTGCTAAGGAGGCCTTTGCAAAGGCTCTCGGCACGGGTGTAAGGGGCTTTGAGCTTAATGAGGTGAGCGTTCTGCGTGACGAGCTTGGCGCGCCTTATTTCAAGCTCTCGGGCAAGGCGCTCGAAATAGCTCGGGGGTTAAATATCACACCGCGCGTTTCGCTCTCGCACAGCGATGAATATGCCGTAGCTTTCGTTATCTGTGAGGAGGCTCAGTAAATATGAAAAAATATCTTACAGTTTCGCAAATGGTTGAATGTGAAAAGCGCTCCGACAAAAACGGGCTTTCGCTCTCTCAGCTTATGGATAACGCAGCGCTCGCCCTTTACCGCGAGGTCTTGAATGCCGCGCATAAGGTGTCATGCAAAAAGGGCGAAAGCGTAAGGAGCATAGTCATCATCGCAGGAAAGGGCAACAACGGCGGTGACGGTCTTGTCTGTGCGCGGCTATTAAAGGAATCTGGCTTTAAGGTATGCGTATTCCTCGCCCTCGGCAAGCCCTCGACCGAGCTTTCAAAAGCTGCTTTCAAAAAGCTGAAGGGCATAGATATCCTTGATACGCTTGACGAGCAGGCAACAAGCCTTATTTATAATGCCGATATTCTGGTAGACTGCATTTTTGGCACGGGCTTTGGCGGCAGCCTCCGAGAGAATATCCTCCCACTATTTAGCCTTATAAACATATCAGGCGCATTTAAGATCGCCTGCGATATCCCCTCGGGCTGCAATGCCGATACGGGGCTTTGCGATAAGCTGTCTGTCAGGGCTGATATGACAGTGACCTTCCACAGACCGAAGATAGGCATGGCGCTCTCCCCTGCAAGGGAATACTGCGGCGAAATAAGGGTCTGCGATATCGGGATAGATAAACAGTACGAAAATGCAGACTTTTGCATTTACGAGCCCGATATCTCTGGGATAAAAAAGCTCCTCCCCGAGCGGCCTGTCGGCGCGCACAAGGGCGATTTCGGGCGGCTGCTCATAATCGCAGGGTCAGATAATTACTACGGCGCGGCGGCGCTTTGCACAAACGCAGCCCTGCGCTGCGGCGTAGGGATAGCTCAGCTTGCAGCACCGCAAGGTGTTATATCGGCGCTTGCAGGGAATATGTATGAATGCACCTACCTACCCTTCAACGAGGGCGACAGCGCGGAAATTCTGTTAAGTGCCATAAATAAAGCAAGCGCCGTGCTTATAGGCTGTGGGATAGGCGTAAATGACCACAGCATGGCGGCGGTAAGGTACGTTATCGAAAACGCGGCCTGCCCCGTGATAATTGATGCTGACGGGCTAAACTGCTTAGCGCAGGATATGAGTATACTTAATGGCCACAAGAGCGAGATAGCGCTCACCCCTCACATAGGCGAGCTTGCAAGGCTGTGCGGAGCTGACAGCAAGACAGCCCTTGACAAACGCTTAGAGCTTGCAAAGGGGCTAAGTGAAAAATATGATGTAACGGTAGTTTCAAAAAGCGCAGGAACGCTGATCGTAAGCCGAGGACGCGCTTTGATGACAAACTACGGAAACACCGCACTTTCAAAAGGCGGCAGCGGCGATATGCTCGCAGGAATGATATCATCATTCGTTTCCCAGCGCGCAGATGTGCGCGAGGCAGCAGTCTTAGGCAGCTATCTGTTAGGCGCGGCGGCGGAAAAGCTCTCACAAACGCTTTCCGAGCGCGGAATACTTGCAAGGGATATTTTGGATTCTTTGCCGCGAATACTTTTTGATACCGAAGAATAAACAATAAACACCTTTCATATATTTAGAGTACAAGTCTATTTATATGAAAGGTGTATTTTTATGAAGAAGATTATAGCTGCCGCCCTTTTACCGATAATGCTGCTTTGCTCCTGCAATGCAAAAAGCACAAAGCCCGACACAATGCCCGAAAGCTACAAGACTGATGTTTTGATAAGCGACAACGGCCGTGAGTTTTCGGGGAGCTTTTGCAAGGACGAAAAAGGGTGGGAATATGAATTTTCAGCGCCCGAAAGCATAAAGGGCATGAAACTCTCCAAAACCGCCGAGGGTTTTACCGCCGAGCTTGAAAAGCTGAAGATCACCGATGCCCCCGAAAAGCTGCCGCAAAACTCCCCTGCGCGGCTGATAGCAGGCGCGCTTGAAATGTGCGAGAGCGGCAAGGGCGTCACCGCCGAATACAAGGGCGGCAAGGTAGTAAACAAGGGCGTTATAAACGGCGCGGATTTTGAGGTGACATTTGATGACGGTATACCCTGCTCTATGGAAATAGGCGGCGAGATAGCCGTAACATTTAAAAACTTTGCATCAAATGATTAAACTTTGCAAAACTAGCCCAAAGATTCCTTCGGATAAAAATAAGCCGCAGCTCGTAAAGAACTGCGGCTTTAGCTTTTTAGTTATCAGCCCTCGAATGTCTTGTCGATAGCGATAACATTGCCTGCCTCATCAAGGAAGGTAAGGTCTGCTATGTAGAAACAAGCATCGTTAGGAATGCTCCATCTCATAAATGTGAAGTACTGAGGATCCTTAGAGTTTGCATATGCCTGCCATACGGGGATAGCATCTGCCTTAAGCTCATAATAGCCCCACTCGGAAACCCACTCAGATGTAGCGATCTCGCCTGCTACCTCAGCTGTCCAGGAAAGTGTCTCAGGCTTTGCGGGATCCTTGATAGCCTGAACTGCAAGGCCGCCCATGAAGTTGCCGGGAACGTGTGCTGTCTGGCCGTCATCACCTGTGAAGTCACCTACAGCTCTGTAGATAACGTCAGCCTTTATTGTGAATACCTCGGGGAGCTTATCCTCCTTGCCCTCGAAGATCTTATCCATCTTGAATCTGATCTTAGGGATCTTGTAGCCAAGCTCGGGATCCTCGGGATCCTTAAGGTCTCTTACAGTTACCTTGATCATAGGAACGCCTGCAACCTCTTCCATTTCATATGTGCAGCGTGACTCGTCGTTCGGATATACATCATCCGCATCGGGAGTTGTGTCCATCTCAGCCATATCGCCTACTAAAAGCTCGGGCTTTGTGTTCATTGTGAACTTAAGAGATGCTGTGTCATAGTTTGCAAGGCTCTTAGCAGCCTCGGAAATGTCAACAGGCTCCTCAGCAGCCTCGTCGCCGGAAGATGCGTCAGCCGAAGATGCGTCAGCGGAAGATGCATCAGCAGAGGATGCATCAGCAGAAGATGCGTCAGCAGCAGATGACTCCTCAGCAACAGAAGATGCCTCAGCAGAAGATGCCTCAGCTGTAGAAGATGCTGCTGTTGAATCTGCCTTGCTTGATGAGCTTGAATCATCACCGCAAGCTGTGAACATAGCTGCTGTCATTGTAAGTGCGAGAGCAGCTGCAAATAATTTCTTCATAATAATAACCTCCAAAAAATTGTTGTTAAAATATTTATAACTTAACACCTTAAGTATACCATAATCTCAGCATATCTTCAATATCTTATTTGCACAATTAACACTTTTTCTTTTGTGCAGCTTGCACAAGTAATCGTTTACTTATTGTGGGAAATAAACAAATGCCGAAGACATTAACGCCTTCGGCATTCAGTTTAAATCAAAAATCAGAATTTAATGGGGTTTCCGTCGATATCATAGAAAGCGATATCGGCGATGTAGAAACAAGCATCATTGGGAATGCTCCACCTCATTATAGTTGCATACTGCTCCTCTGTGGTATTTGAAAGCACCTGCTGGTTCCACACAAGCAGCTCCTTAGAGGTTATATCGCAGTAAAGCCATTCGGAGGTCCACTCGTTAGCGGAGAACTCCTGCTGATCCCACGGCTTGAAGGTCTTGCCGTCATCTTCAAGTGCCTGTATAGCAATCGCGCCCATAAACAGACCCGGAACATGAGCAGATGTTCCGTCATCAGCCGTAAAATCGCCTACCGCCCTTGCGATAGCGTCCATCTTAACTGTATTTACCTTCGGGAGAAGATCCTCATGCCCCTTGAATATCTCATTGAGCTTGAACTGAATCTTAGGCAGGTCATAGCCGCTCTCGGGGTCCTCGGGGTCCTTAAGGTCAAGGATAGACACCTTAAGCATAGGCACGCCTGCGACCTCTTCTATCTCATAATTGCAGCGTGATTCAAGGCCGTCGATATAAATAAGCCCGTCAGTATCGCCTGCAACTACCTTCTTGACATAGTCGCTGCCGTAAGATGCGTCAATGCCCTTAAGCTCGCCTTTATCCTTCCAGTAAGCGTTGAAATCGTCCTCTGTATAGGCGCTGCCGTCCTCCTTTTTGCCAGCCTCAACATAAGCGGCATCTCTTCTGATAGCACCAAAGCATTCCGCCATATCCTTAACGAGCGTCTTAGGGTCGGTATCAGCCGTGAAAGTAACGAGCGCATCATCAAGGTACTTAAGCTGCTTAGCCGCCTCGGAGATATCAACAGGGCCTTCACCCTCTGCCTCGCCCTCAGCTGCCGAGGACTCCTCCGCCGCACTTGATGATTCCGCCGCGCTTGACTCCTCTGCCGCACTCGATACCTCAGCAACAGATGAGCTTTCAGCCGCCGAAGAAGACTCAGCCGCCTTGCTCGAAGACGAGCTTGAATCAGAATCACCGCAAGCCGTGAACACAGCCGCTGTCATAGTGACTGCCAGAGCAGCCGCAAGAAATTTCTTCATAAATTTTCCTCCTTCAATTTCCACCAATTTAGCAAATCATTTACATTAAAATTATATCATACCGAACACACATTTTCAATTATCTATTTTTACATTCTTTATTCCGGGTATTTATAGACTTTGCATAAGTAAACGTTACCATTTCGGGAAATCCGACTCATAAGATAAATTGGAGTTTGGCGAAACTTCGTTTCGCAGTTAACAGTTAACAGTTAACAGTTATGGTGTCCGCCTTTGGCGGATTGATTAAAATGTGGTGTGTGCGAACCCGAAGGGGTTCGGGGGCGAGCGGAAAGCCCCCGAAAAAGGGCGCGAGGCTTGCTTTGACCTTAACTTAGCTTTGAGCGTAAATCAAGCTAAAAGTTTGAATAACGAGCGCTGAGCTTAGGCTATGTTCATTGCTCCGAGGGGCTTTTCGGGGGGCTTTGCGGTCGCCCCCCCAGACCCCCTTCGCCAAATTCCAATTTATAGCACGCAAAAAGACCGACATAACGTCGGCCTTTGATGCTGTTAAATTATTCCTCGGGCTCGGGGAATGCCTCAAGAATTGCGGAGTTAAGGTATACATTGCCGTGGTCAAGTGTTACCTTCTTCATAACAACGCCGCCTGCATTCTGGAAGATGATACCGTCCCAGCTGCCCTCTTCGCCGTCATCATTTACCTCTGCATAAGCTCTGTCGATCATCTCGTTGACAGTAGCCGCAGGGATAGTGAACTCAATATGGTTCTGCTTGTAGTCGCCAAACTTGAAATAGCCGTCAGCCTTGATGAAGATAGGCGCCATGTTGCCGTCCTTATCCCTTAAGTTCTCGCCGTCAACCACCCACTCGCTGTCAGCAGGGAGTGTGTTTATCGAGGGGTACTCAACCACAAGCCCGTCGGGGTTGGTAGAGTCGATAAACTTAGTCCACTTATAAGCGTGTGCAGGGCCTATAACTATCTGCCACTTATTTGTATCGAAGATACCCTGCTCCAAAGTATCAAGAACATCGGGCTTAAGCTCAAAGTCCACCGCAACGTGAAGATCCTTATCCCTTGTGAAAGTTCTTGCGTCAATAAAATTATCACCGCCAAGGCCGTTTGCCCAGTCATCTGTCGAGGGGTCTGTCACCTCAATGACTGTTTCTGTAGCCGATGCGTCATATCCGGGCATCTGCTCCCATACAAACTCAGCGGCAGCCTCCTCCGCGCCTGATGATGCGTCGTCAGCAGCAGAGGACTCACCCTCAGATGCAGCAGCGCTCTCTGTGCTTGATGCCTCAGCAGCCGATGATGCAGCAGTAGAGTCAGCCTTGCTTGATGAGCTTGAATCAGCGTCGCCGCAAGCAGTAAACATAGCCGCAGTCATAGTGAGTGCCAATGCAGCAGCAAAAAATTTCTTCATAATATTCCTTCCTTTCAATAGCCGATAAATGAAATAGCTTTTTTACACTTTTAGTTTATCATATCTCCGCCACTTTTTCAATACACTTATTTAACAATTATAATTCCAATGTTTATACACCTTGCACAAGTAAACGTTTACTTTCTGTGCTTAATGCACAAAAAAAGAGAGCCTTCCGAAGAAAGCTCTCATTCTTATCAGATATTAAATTATCTCTTCTTAGTAGCAACTATAGCTGCACCTGCAAGAGCAAGACCTGCAAGAGCAAGACCTGCGGAAGAACCTGTAGATGTGTTAGTTGTAGCTGCTGCAGAGCCCGAGCCTGTGCCTGCGTTGCTGTTTGAATCGCTGCCGCCTGCTGTGCTGCCGCCGGTTGTGTTGCCGCCTGTTGCACCGCCTGTTGCGCCGCCTTTTTCCTCTTTAGCGTCAGACTTGTTATCTTCCTTCTTAGTATCTTCCTTCTTTGTATCTTCCTTCTTAGCATCGCCAGATTCATTGTCATCAGCAGGAGACTCAGTCTCAGGACCATCATAGATATTGTCCTTTGTAGATGTAACTTCAAGAGTAACCTTAGCGTTCTTCATATGACCAACCTGAATGTTGCAGCCGAATGTATATGTGCCATCGCCATTCTCAGTGAACTGTGCGCCGCCGTCCTCTACAGCCTTCTTAAGGTCAGCACCACTGTACTCAACCTCCCAAGTACCTGTAGCATTGTAGAACTGATTCTCAGTAGCGTCAGCGTTTGCAGCCTCTATCTGCTTATTAAGCTCAGCAGAAGAAGTTGTTGTAGAAACTGTGTTGGGCGAGCCCATGAAGTTAAATACGATATAAACATTCTCTTCATCTGACTTCTCAGGGTCAGCAGGGTGATACTCCCAAGTTGTGTCGCCGTCAGCAACGATAGTAGCCTTGATAGTGATAGCATCAAGATCATCATCAGTCATGATAAACTGAGCCCACTGGCCGTTGAACTTTGTGCCGCCGCTGTCCCAATTGCTAAGGTCTGTAGCGCCCTTCTTCTCAACAGGAGTACCATCTTCGTTAAATGTAAACTTAACGGGTGTCTTCTCCTTATCAGCAGGAGCATCAGCGTTCCAAGATGCCTGAACAGTCCACATATTTGTCTTGTTTGTTGCAGCAGATGCAGATACTACCATTGTAGATGCAATTGCCAAAGCCGACATACCTGCAAAAATCTTTGAAATCTTCATAAGTCATTTCCTCCAATATTACTTATTGAATTGTCCTTCAATTCAATAATATTATAACAGATTTTATACCAAAAATCAAGTAGATTACAAAATAATTACAAATAAATATATCACAATCTTATCACTTGCGTTTTGTGCATTTTCTACAGAAAACGTTATCATTTTTCTAACATTTATAAAAAGAGCCCGACATTTTACTGTCAGGCTCTTTATTGTCATTTATTTACTTTTAAGTAAATCAGGAATTAGTCCTTCTTCTTGGAAACTACAACAGCAGCGCCTGCAAGAGCAATTGTGCCGAGTGCGAGTGCAGCAGCACCGGTCTTGGGGTTAGATGTGTTGTCGCCGCCGGTAGGCTTGGAATCTTCCTTCTTAGGATCTTCCTTCTTAGGATCTTCCTTAGGCTCATCCTTAGGCTCGTCCTTAGGCTCCGGCTCTGGCTCAGGCTCAGCAGGTGTTACCTCACCGATTGTGAAGTCAGCAGAAACAAGCTTAAGTACCCAAGGCTCAGTCTTCTCTGTACCGTCCTCTAAAGGAGCCTTAAGATCATCAAGCTTAGCTGTACCATCAGGATCCTCTACGGAAGGTGAACCGTCTGCATTCCAGCAGAGGCAGAGAATGTCGATCTGCCAATCCTCAGCATTGCCTATCTCAGGAATGTTGAGTGTATAGTCATCGCCTGCTGCGATCGTGTTGATTATCTCATAATCAGGAATGATCGTAACGCCCTCTTCATAATCCTTGCTCTCCATGAACTTAGCCTTATCCTGAGGAAGGATAATTACCTCATAAGGATCGCCGTCCTCATCAAGAGAAAGGATCTCAGCAGTTACATCCCAACCTACCTGCTTACCTTCAAGGAGGTAATACTTGGTCTTGCCACCTGCTGTAACCTTAACAGCAACGTCGCACCAGTCATTCCAGTTATCCTTTGAGAAGTGGAGGTTAAGACCAGCCTTAACATATGTTGCGTCAAAGTCGCTGCTCTTGATAGAGAAGTTAGAATCAGGAGTGATCTCCTCGTTGTACTCTACAGTATCAACAGTTGTCTCCTCTTGCTCAGCAACATACTCATATGTAGCCTTTGTGATCTTAAGACCGTAAACCTGGAAACCAAGACCATACCAGATCTCGCCTTCATCGTTAGGATCGTCCTGAGCCTTAGCTATAGCAGCGTCAAGTGCAGCACCGTCAACCTTGAATGTGAGCTTGCCGGACTTCTTGATTACGAAATAGCCGTCATTCTGGAGAACCGGATCCTCTGTAGCCTCAATCTCCTCAGCAGTAAGCGAGCTCTTGAGAGTTACACCCTGAATAGCGTTCTTCTTCTCATCGTTGCTCTCGTCATAGAGCTTTGTCCAGCCGTGAGCGTCAACGAGACCTGCAAGGTAGTAATCAAAACCGTCGAGTGTCTCATACTCGATAGTAACCTTCATGTTCTTAGATGTATCAGCCTTGGAAAGGTCGTCGTACATAAAGCCGTCGCCGCCCCAATCGCCTGCATAGTCGCCTGTGTTTTCAACTTCAGTCTTTGTGTTCCACTCGGGCTCTGTTTCAAGGTCATGAATCTTAGCGTTAGAGAATGTTACCTCAACTGTAGCTGTAGCTGTGTCAAGAACCTCCCAAGCAGTATCATAGCCCCAAAGATCAACACCAACAGCAGTTGTATCATTATTAGATGTATCAATTGTAGCTGTACCTACCTTTTCCTGACCGTCAGATGTAACGATCTTGTACTCAACATCAACAGTTACAAACTGATTCTTAGCAAGGTCACCTGTGTTAGCATAGATCTGAACACCTGCATCACCAACAGCCGTATCAGTTTCGCCCTTAGACTGCTCAGCAAGCTCCTTATAAGAGAACTCAGCCGTAAGCTTACCGCTTGCATCTGCAGAAGCCGTTGTGGACTTCCAGTTCCATGTTGCATTACCCATTACAAAGCCCTGAGCGCCATAGCCTTCGTAAGATGTTACATCATTTGCAGCAACCTCAGAGAGTGCATAGTCAGCGCTTGCAGGAAGAGCAGCCATCATCGATGCAGCAATTGCAGCTGCGGACATTCCTGCGAAAATCTTAGAAATTTTCATTTGTTTTTCCTCCAAATTTTTATTTAATCCATGTTGAGCGATATCTCCTCAACATAAACTATACACATATTTTAACACAATTATCACATTTATTCAATCAGCATATTAGCCGAAATTAATTGTAATCTTTTTGTCATATTTAACAAAAAAATTAAAAATATTTCCAGTTTAACCCATTTTTGCTAATTATAAGCTAAAGTTTCAAATTTTTATACCGTTATTTTATCGCATCAAACGCCGCTCTTATTGAGCTTACGCCGATTATTTCTATAGAATATTTGTCCGTTTTTATTCCCTTTAATGCCGAGCGCGGCAGGATAATTTTGCTCATTCCCATGCGCTGTGCCTCAAGTATGCGCTGCTCGGCAAAGGGAATGCTCCTAAGCTCTCCGCCGAGGCCTATCTCGCCCAAGAGGATAATATCCTCCCCTATCGGCTTGTCGGTAAGGCTTGACCATAGCGCCGCCGCTACGGATAAGTCACAAGCAGGCTCATCTATCCGCATTCCGCCGATAACATTTATATACGCATCGAGCCCACCGAAGAAAAAGCCGAGCCGCTTTTCAAGAACGGCTATTATAATGTACAGGCGGTTGTAATCAATGCCCGTGGCAGTTCTTCTCGGCGAGGAAAAGCCCGATTTCGTCACAAGCGCCTGAACCTCCGCCATTATCGGGCGCGAGCCCTCCATAACGCAGGCAACGCAGCACCCCGAAACGCCTATGGGTCTGCCTTCAAGCATCATCGCCGAGGGGTTATCCACCTCGCGCAGGCCGTCGCCTGCCATTTCAAATACTCCTATCTCATTAGTCGAGCCGAAACGGTTCTTAACCGCCCTTAGTATTCTGTAGGGAAGATTTCTCTGCCCCTCAAATACCATTACCGCATCAACTATATGCTCCATTACCTTCGGCCCTGCTATGTTTCCGTCCTTGTTGACGTGGCCTACTATGAACATCGGTATCTCCTCGGATTTTGCGGTGTGCATGAACATATTCGTGCATTCGCGCACCTGAGTGATACTTCCCTGCGTGCCCGTAAGTCCGCTTATGCTCATAGTCTGGATAGAGTCGATTATCACTATCTCGGGCTTTTCCTTGACGATAGCCGCGCATACCGCCTCGCAGTCGGTGTTAGCGAGCAGATAAAGGTTTTCGCTGTCCACCCCGAGCCTTGCGGCGCGCAGCTTTATTTGCCTTGCGCTCTCCTCACCTGACACATATAATATAGTATGGTCATCGCCGAGGAACTGGCATATCTGCAAAAGCAGGGTCGATTTGCCGATACCCGGCTCACCGCCCAGCAGCACGAGCGACCCCTTTACAAGCCCACCCCCGAGAACTCTGTCAAGCTCCGAAAGCCCCGTTTTGTACCTTACCTCATCATGGTCAAGCGCTATGTCCTCAATTCCGTGAATGCTCTCGGAAATGTCCTTTACCGAGCCGCTTTTCCTTGACCTCGGCGCTGCCGAGCTTACAACGCTCTGAGTTTCTTCGAGCGTGTTCCACTCTCCGCACGAGGGGCAGCGCCCGTTCCATTTTGTAGCCTCATAGCCGCACTCGCGGCAAATATAAACGCTTTTTACCTTAGCCATAGCTTTTCTCCGTTCATCAGTATTTGTTGATCATTACATATTCGGTTTACCTTTTTACAAAAGTGTTCCTGCGGCAAATCGGAGTTTGTGGGGCGATGCGCATACCGAAGGGGGTACGGGGGCGTTTGCTTACTGCGTGAGCAAGGAAAGCCCCCGAAAAGCCCCTCGGAGCGATGAACAAAGCCTTAACTCTACGCTCGGAATGGCTCTACCTAACCCCCCCAGCCCCCTTCCCTTCAAAGGGAAGGGGGAGTGACAAACTCAGGTTTATATTATTAACACATAAACAAAAAGTGCCTGTTCAGTATTTGTTTCAAGTCCTATCAGTACATTTTCTTGTATAGAATATAGTGAGGGATAATTGCTCTCCCTCTCATCTTCCGCGTCCTCCCACTCACGCCAGCCCCTTTGCAGGCCGTCGCTGTACATGAAATGCAGCTCTATCGCAAAGAGTATCCCGAGAAAAGCAAGAGTTATAAGCGCAATTATAAGGTTTATCCTGCGCTTTCTTGCCCTGCCGCCCGTTTTGTAATAAAGCTCGGCACTTTTGAGAACTATCCCCTTTTCCTCATTGGTCATTTTCTCGCGCCGCTTTGTGATAAAGAATTTCTTGTTAAGCCGCTTTGAGCAAAGCCCGAGATAGCATTTATACCTTTGCGCAAGCGTGTTCATTTTCCCCTTGCACTCCATGTATTCATCGGCGCAGGCCGACATGGTTTCTATAGTCAGCTCACGCGAGCCCGTAACTTCGAGGACTGTTGTGAATATCCTGTTGCCGCACTTGTCGATAAGCTCCTTGAATTCGCTGTATTCGCGCATATTTACTCACCTCACGGGATAAATATAATATCTTCCCCAAGGTAAGTGTCAACCGCCCCGAGCATTTTTCGTCAGAGCGCACAATAAAAAATGTCAGAATTCACAAAAGCCGCAAGCAGGGAGAACCCTACCCCCTGACCTCTTTATAATAGAACACCGCAAGCTGTGTTCTGTCGCGCAGGCCGAGCTTTTCGAGGATAGAGCTTAGGTAATTCCTTACTGTTCCCTCGCTTAAGTACAGCCTTGCCGATATCTCCTTGTTGCTCAGTCCCTCGGCAACAAGCGAGATTATCTCCTGCTCGCGCTCGCTGATGTCAAACCTTTCAAAATCAAAGCTGCCCTTGCTGCCCGAGTTCATAAGCTCGGGTATGCGTGTGATGACCTCGCTGCCGAAAACATTCTGGCCGCTCATTACCGCCTCAAGCGCAGGAACTATATCGTCATAGTCCTGCTTTAAAATATACCCCTTAGCACCTATCTTAAGCGACTCAACTATGTATTCGTCATCGGAAAAGGTCGTTAGAAAAAGCACCCTTGCATCGGGGTAACGCCCGATTATTTTCTTTGCGGCATCTATCCCCGTGACCTCGCCCATTCTTATATCAAGCAGCGCCACATCGGGCTTATGCTCCTCATAAAGCCTTACCGCATCATCGGCATTTGAGCCGAGTGCCGCCACCTCCACCTTGCCTGTCGCCTCTAATATCGTCTTTAGCGATATCGCCACAAGCTTGTCATCATCAACTGCAATTATTTTCATCGTTTTTCTCCCTTTAGGTCTTCTTTGGTATAGTTATAAAAATGCGAAAGCCCTTTTCGCTTGTGATGTTTATTATCCCGTCAAGCATTTTAACTCTCTCTCGCATATTTGAAAGCCCCATTCCCTCGCCGTCCGAGGGGGCTTGCTTTGTGCCGTTATCATCAATGATAAGCTGCACGAATGCAGGGTGCTCGGTTATGCTCACACTTATCGTATCCGCGTCCGAATGGCGGATAGTGTTGGTAACAGCCTCCTTTAAAACGGCTATTATGCAAAGCTTTGCGTCCTTGTCGATACTATCCGAAAAATCGTACTGCTTTTTGACTGTATAATTATCCTCAAGCGGCTTTAAAATATCCTCCGCTGCCGCTTTGAGCGAGATAGAGTCATCTCTCAGGTCATGAACGCTTTTTCGTATGCTGTCAAGAGCCAGGTCCATGCTCTCGCGCACGGGCTGCAAAAGTGCAGTCATCTTCTCATCATTTTTTGTCACCGCCATTACCGCACCAAGCTGCAAAAGCGAGCGCGAAAGAACATGGCCTACATTATCGTGTATCTCTCTTGCTATACGGTTGCGCTCTTTGAGGGTTGCCATATTGATCTCGTTGTTCTGCTGCTCTATAAGGCGCTTGTTTCGCTCAATGAGCACAAGCGAGTTTTCAACGCCATAGTCACGGGTGACTTTAAGCTCGCTGTCCTTTTGCTCAAAGGTGACACGTCTGTAGCAAAGCACCGCCGCAAGTGCAGCATAAACCGTACAAAGAATACCCTCCCTTGCGCCGACAAGATACGCTATAGTTATCATCGGGAATGCGCAAAGCATCTCACGCTTATCCTCGCTCTCAAAAACACAGTAGATAAGCGGCGCGCAAAGCAAAGCCGCCTCATGATAAAAGCAGCAAACAGCAAAATAAGCCGCCGACACCGCAAGCCTGACATACGTTTTAGGAAAAGCAGAAATAAGTGCGCACCCGATAAACACCGCAAGCGAAAAAGCCGCCATATAAAACCCCTCACACGAAACGGGCAGCAAAAAGAGAGATATAAAAAAGAGTATCACCTTATCAATAAGTCCACGCATTTTATCACCACCGTTAAATTGGAGTTTGCAGAAGTGTTAAGGGGGGCGTGCGAAGGGGGTACGGGGGGCGACCGCAAAGCCCCCCGAAAAAGCCCCTCGGAGCGATGAACATAGCCTTAGCTCAACGCTCGTTATTCAAACTTTTAGCTTGATTCACGCTCAAAGCTAAGATAATGTCAAAGCAAGCCGCGCGCCCTATTTCGGGGGCTTTCCGCTCGCCCCCGAACCCCTTCGGGGTGTCGCCCCTCTACAACGGAGCGCCAAACTCCAATTTATATTATAAATATAATTATAGTATATCACAAATCCTTTCGTTTGGCAATAAGGGGAGGAAATGTAAATAAATTGTAAATTCTCTTGACTTAAACGCAAAGATGTTATATAATATATAAGCCGCTTGTGAATGGCAGAGAAGTTATAGCTATGCCTATACGCCATTATGCAGCGAGTTTTAATGAAAAGGCAGGTGCATCTGAGAATGTACGCAGTTATCGAAACGGGCGGAAAGCAGTATCAGGTAAACGTTGGTGATATCCTCTTTATCGAAAAGCTTGACGCACAGGCAGACGAGGGCATTACTTTTGACAAGGTAATAGCAGTTGGCAAGGACGATGGTTTAGCAGTTGGCGCTCCTTATGTTGAAGGCGCTACAGTTGCGGCTAAGGTTTTGAAGAACGGTAAGGCTAAGAAGGTAACAGTTTTCACTTACAAGCCCAAGAAAGGCGAGAAGAGAAAAATGGGTCACAGACAGCCCTACACACAGGTTAAGATCGAATCGATCAACGCATAATGATAAACGCTCAGTTTTATGAAAACCGCGAGCATAAGCTGTTGGGTTTCCATATATCAGGCCATTCAGATCTTGCTATGATGGGCGAGGACGTATGCTGTGCTGCTGTTTCATCGGCAGTTATGCTGACCTGCAACACTATAACCGAGGTGTTTAAGATAAACGCCAAGGTGAGTGACGACGGAAACGATATTATGCTCAAATTCATTTCTGACGACGGCGGCGAGGGCGACAAAATGCTTGTAGGGCTGATGATACAGCTCGGGCAGATAGAGCGCCAATACCCCGGGAATATCAAGTTAAGCGTTGAAACACGTTAGGGGCTTTTCCCCTGTTCATAATTACATGACGGAGGTGTAATTTATCATGTTAGTAATTTCGATGCAGTATTTTGCACATAAGAAAGGTATGGGTTCTACCAAGAACGGCCGTGATTCCGAGGCTAAAAGACTCGGTGTCAAGAGAGCTGACGGTCAGTTCGTAACAGCCGGCAACATTCTTGTAAGACAGAGAGGAACACACATTCACGCAGGCGAGAATGTTAAGAGAGGTTCAGATGACACTCTCTTCGCTGTAGCTGACGGTGTTGTAAGATTTGAGCGCCTCGGTAAGGACAGAAAGAAAGTTTCTGTTTACACTCAGGCATGATCAAATAAAAGATAAGATCCCCGAATCACTTAAGGTGGTTTGGGGGTTTTTTATAAAAAGGGGGGCCGATATGAGAAACTACTTAAAAAAAGATGACAATATGCCGCATGAATATAACAGAGCCGTTATATATTTCCGCATTGCGGCAGCTATAATTGCAGCTATTATAGTGATACTTCTTTCATATATTTTTGTGTATACTCCGCCTAAGCTTACCTATCTTGAAAACAGAAACTATACTGTTGCAAACACCTATGAGGTCAAAAGAACGGGCTCGGTTCGCGGCGGCTCGAATAAATACAGATACTGGCTCACTCTTCGCAATGATGAAACAGAAAAAGAGCATGAATGGGCTGTCAGCGAAAAGGTATTTAATATGTATACAGAGGGCGAGAAGGTGTCGCTGCCCGTTCATACGATAGAAAACACAAAAAAGGTTTTCATCTCGCTTGAAAACAATACCGACTCAAAGGCCGCGCAAAAGGAATACTACAAACGATATCCCACGGCGGAAATGAAGATATATATGTACACGCTGATGACACTTATAGTCGCGGTATTAGGCATTTTGGCAGCAGGTGAAAAAGAGCTGATAAGAGCAAACAGCCACGTTTTTATGCCAAAGGAGATACCCGATAACAGCGAAAATGCAGTAAAGCAGCCCGATTATGACGATATATTTGACAAAAACGGCAGGCTTTGAAAAAAAATCCCTCTGATTAAGCGAGGGCGCGGAAAGGAAGTATCCTCTATCGAAATTCTTTCTGCGCGCCCTCTAAAATAATAAATAAAGAAAGAATAAAGAATAAAGAATAAAAGAGGTATCGCTGCGCGATATATTTAAATCCATCGTAAAGCGATACCTTAACTATTCTTTATTCTTTTTTTATTTACTCGCTCTTTTTTATTCCTTCAGCTCTTTTATCTTGCTGTAAAGCTCTGAGATACGCTCGCTTTGCCCTGTCAGGTGCAAAAATCCAAACAGACATTCAAGCCCCGTAGCGGCGCGGTAGTCTGCAACGGTAGAATGCTTTGGCGCTGAAACGCCGCCCGCATTCCTGCCGCGCTTAAATATCTCCTGCTCCTCATCATTAAGGATACCCGCATCAAGCAAAGCCCTCACCGCCGCCGACTGATATTCTGCACACACCTTTTGCACCGCAAGCGAATGCAGCTTTCTCACAGGCATATTTGCAGCACACACAAGCTCATCGCGCACAAGCTGCTCGTAGACCGCATCGCCCACAAACGCAAGCGCCAAAGGGGAATACTGCCTTGCCTCATCTTTAGTCATAAGCACACCCCTTACTCGACAAACTCAAAGCGGAAACCGAAAATATCGACCGTGTCATTTTCATTTATGCCCATTTCCTCAAGCTTGTCAATAATGCCCGAAGAGCGCAGAACGCGCTGGAAATACTGGAGCGATGAGTAATCGTCCATATTGACAGAGCGCAGTATATCCCATAGCCACTCCGCCTCGACATAGTAAACGCCGTCCTCGACCGTAATGTCAAATTCCTTTTTGGATAACAGCTTTTCATCAAGCTCTGACTGCGTGAGCGGCTGCGCCTCGTATACCTTTACGGGGGGGAGGTCTTTAAGCTGCAATGCCGCGGCATACATAAGCTCCTTTGTGCCCTTTTTTGTAGCGGCGGATATCTCAAAGAACTGATAGCCCTGCTCCTCGATATATGCCTTAAACTCTGCAACCTGCTCAGGTGAAGCGATATCGCTCTTGTTGGCAGCAACTATCTGCGGTGCTGCCGCAAGCTCCTCGGAGAAATTGGCAAGCTCCTTGTTTATCGCCTCAAAATCCTCCTTCGGGTCGCGCCCCTCTATCCCCGAAACATCTACAACGTGAATGATGAGCCTGCACCTTTCAACATGGCGCAGAAATTCATGCCCGAGGCCTACTCCCTCGCTTGCGCCCTCGATAAGCCCCGGGATATCAGCCATTACAAACGACTGCTCCTCGACCTTGACAACGCCGAGCACAGGGGTAAGGGTAGTAAAATGGTAATTAGCTATCTTTGGCTTAGCCGCCGAAACTACAGATATAAGCGTGGATTTTCCCACATTCGGAAAGCCCACGAGCCCGACATCGGCAATAAGCTTAAGCTCTAAGGTGATATCATATTCATCGCCCTTAAAGCCGGGCTTTGCAAACTTCGGTATCTGCCTTGTTGAGGTGGCAAAGTGAGCATTTCCCCTGCCGCCCTTGCCGCCCTTTGCAACAGTCACGGGCTCCTTAGTTGAGATATCGGCAAGTATCCTGCCCGATGAAGTTTCCCTGACAAGTGTTCCGAGGGGGACCTTTATAACAAGGTCATCAGCCGAGCGCCCCGTACAGTTAGCCGACGAGCCGTCCTGCCCCTTTTCGGCGATATATTTTTTCTTATATTTAAAGTCGATAAGGTTAGAAAGGTTAGTATCCGCCACAAAGACGATATCGCCGCCCTTGCCGCCGTCACCGCCGTCAGGTCCGCCTGCCGCGACATACTTTTCCCTATGGAACGACACGCACCCGTCACCGCCGTCACCGGCCTTTATATGTATCTTAGCTTTATCTACAAACATTTATACTCTCCTTTTTTATCCGACAAGCGGAGTTTGGCGCTGCGTTTTTTTACTTACAGTATGCCTTAACTATCTCCGCAATATATGCAAAATGATAATCCCCTGCGGCGTAATTTGCACCGTCTAAGTCGCGCTCGGTAAAGCAGCTGCTTTCAAGCTGCGAAACATAGAGCTTTTTGCAGACAAGTACGAGCGATGCCTGCTCAAAAGCGGTTGTTCCGTCCGTGAAAACAGGCTTTAAGCCAGTTTCCCTGACCTTGTCGGTATCTCTTCCGCTGACTCTGCCGCACAGAGCAAGCGCAGGCCTCATTTCCTCGGGGAAAAAGCAAAGGGTGAAAAGATCGTTCTTATCAAGGAATTCCTTTGTGTAGCGCTGCGGCCTTATAACAGTTTCAACGCAGGGCTTGCCCCACATAACGCCTGCAAAGCCCCATGATGCGGTCATGGTGTTAAAGCCGCCCTCATCACCCGAGGTAACGAGCATCCATTCCTTTCCTATCTTTTCAAACGGGTCAAACCCGAGCTTTTCGGGTGAAGTTTCCTTAAAACCTAATGATAATATATCCGACATAGTGATTACCTCCGTTTTATCTATATATTATATTAAACGACAAATGATTTTTCACAAATTCTGCTTGCAGATGCTGCGATATATGCAGCTGTAAGCAGAATTTGTATGAAAAATTATGTCGTTTAATATTATAGCATATCTGCCCTCGTTTTTCAAGTGTCGTCCTGCCATGCCTGCTCATAGCTGTACATAAGGTTATCCTCTGAAAGCTTAGGGGCTGAAAACTCTATCCCCTCCAAAAATGCCTTAGTGTCAAATGATGCCTTGCCGCTTATATCCGTTGTAAACTCAATTCTTCTCATAAGCGTCTGCCCGGGGATATAAAGCCAGTAGACCTCTTTTTTTGCCTTAATGCCGTTTCGCTTGAGCGTGTAATCAAACCTCAGCCCGAAAGCGCCGCTGTCAAGCTCTGTTTCCTCGCAAATAATATCCGATATCTCGCTGTCGGGCGCCTGCTCGCGCATAGCCGTTATAGTAGTAAACATTACAGTATTGTAGCTTGCCCCGATATCGGGTGTGCCCGTCTGCGGATAGCCGTCCTTTTTCTTTGCGCCTATGTAATTATACATATCAGCATTTTCAAAGGCCTTGAAATAATCGGCATTATACTTTATATCATTTTTCACGCGCCTGAGATATTCTTCCTTTGTCAGGCTTTTTTCGGTTTCCTGCATTTTCTCAAACGGCAGTATCTCGGCCGCTATCAGTCTGTCGGTGCATACCCTTACATATTCACAAACCTGCGGAAAGTAAGGGCTTATCAAAAACAGCGAATTTGTGCAGGAGGGATTGACCGATTCCTCATACTCCTTCGGGGAGATATCCCCCACGCTGTAATAATACGCTTTAAAATCCGAGGGCAGCTCAAAGCTTGCGCCCACCTGCTCACATATAAGCCTTCCGTCTGCTGAAACTGACAGCTCGCTCATTCTCTCGCCGTCAAGGCTCACCGCCTCGGGCAGCGCTGCTGAGCCGTCTGTTTCTCCCCCGTTTTTCTCGTTAACACCGCTCATTATCTCCTGCACCGTCTGCGATGAGCTGTCGCTTAGTGAGCAGGCAGTAAGAGCAAGGCACACAGCTGCCAAAAAAGCCGTCCATCTTCTACGCATAGCCTGCCGCCTCCTTAAACAAAAGCCGCCCATGACCGAGCGGCTTGAAAGATCAGTTATTCCTCGTCATCAGTTTCGGGCATATCCCAGTTGTGATAAACGTTCTGAACATCGTCATTGTCCTCAAGATGCTCTAAAAGAAGGTTCATCTTTCTGATAGCCTCCTCGTCCTCAAGGGTGGTGTAGTTTGAAGGCACCTGAGCCGCCTCAGCGGAGATCAGCTTGTAGCCCTTAGCAGTAAGAGCCTCGCTTACAGCAGAAACGCTGTTGGGGTCGCAGGTTATCTCGATAACGTCCTCGTCGATGTTGAAATCATCAGCACCTGCCTCCATTACGTCCTCCATAACGGTGTCCTCGTCCTTTGTGCCGTCATACTCGGCAACAATGCTGCCCTGCCTTGAAAACATAAAGGAAACGCAGCCCGATGTACCCAGATTGCCGCCGAACTTATCAAAGTAGTGGCGGATATCGCCTGCTGTTCTGTTTTTATTATCGGTCAGGCACTCAACGATGACCGCAACGCCGCTCGGGCCGTAACCCTCGTAGACCATTGACTCGTAGTTGTTCTTATCGCCCTCGCCTGCTGCCTTTTTGATTATTCTCTCGATATTCTCATTGGGCACGTTGTTAGCCTTAGCCTTGGAAATAAGGTCACGGAGCTTTGCGTTGTTGTTCGGGTCGGGGCCGCCCTCTTTAACTACAACAGCCATTTCCCTGCCGATCTTTGTGAATATCTTAGCTCTTGCGCCGTCGGTAGCCTCTTTCTTACGCTTGATGTTCGCCCATTTTGAATGTCCTGACATAAAGTTTCATCTCCTTAAAAATTTTGCTTTAACCTAATTATTATACTATATTTTTATAATTAAGTCAAGGGCGGACGAGCCATTTTATGCAAGTTTTTGCTTAGGCAATACCGCACAAAGATTGTGCGTAAGATGCGCAGTCAGAATTTTCGTCAGATTGTACAGAAATCTTGAAGGCATACTACCGTATGTCAAGAGATTTATGTGCAAGATGACGGAAATTCTGCAAGCAGATTGCGTACAAAGCCTTCAGGCGGTCTTTGTGCGGTGTTGCCTTTATCTTATAAACGGGTATATCGCCCTTATGTATTTTTTATCCCACACGGGGTCGTAAATATTGCCAAACTCACTCATTTTGCAGTCATTATAAAGGTCATCGGCTATTTCAAGTATAGTGTCACTAAGTTCAAGCTTTTGCTTGAACTTGTTCGGTATCTTCTCAAAGCCTGTGTATGTTCCCAAAATGTTCCCCGTAACAGCCCCCACCGAGTCGCTGTCGCCGTTATGGTTTACAGATGTGCATATCGCCCTTTCAAAGTCATTTTCATATCTCACCGCGCAGAACACCGCTATAGCAAGCGTTTCCTCAGCCACCCACCCCTCGCCTAAGGAGTGAATAGCGTCAAGGTCAGGGGTGTCGCTAAGAGCAAGATCCTTTGCCCTTGTCAAAAGCTCGGTAAAATAGCTTATATGCTCCCTCCCCTCAAAGAGTGTGCGCATAGATCTTATCATATCATCTACAGCATCGGTAAGGCCTATATCTCCCTCGCTTAAAAGCCTTATCATATGCGCAAGCCCTGCCGCAGGGATGACCCCCAGCTCATGCCCGTGAGTAAGTGCGGCGGCGTCGGCAGCAAGCATATCGCTGTCAGCTATCGGCATATCCATATCGGTAAAGTAAAGGCCAATGGGGGCTATGCGCATAACTCCGCCGCAGCCCTTGCTGTTATTAATAGGCTTGTCTATAGTACCCTGCGCGCCCTGCGCTATGGCGCTAAGGCAGGTGTTTCCGGGCGCTCTTGTGTCATAAAGCGCAGGAATGTTTAAAAGCCACGATTTTTTATACTCGTTCTTTGTCGGGAAAAGCCCCTGCTGAGTTTTCAGCCAGCATTTATACATATCCCTTATATAATCTATATAGCTTAGCCGCAGCCCCTTCATCATCGCCCTTGTGGTGCAAAGCAGCAGCCCGTTTGCGGTAAAAAGCGTCATCTGTGTGTCATCGGATATCAGGGCTTTATCATTTACAAGGGAATACTCCCTTATCCCTCCCTCGCCAAAGCGAGAAAATATCTCCTCCTCCTGCATAAACTCGACAGCATACCCGAGCGCATCACCTGCCGCCCCACCAATAAGGCAGCCGCGGAATTTATCAATATCACGCATATTTTTCACCCTCCTGTAATTATATACAATCAGTTTGCGCTCCCTGCCTTTTTTGCGGTGCGATTGACTTTTTTACGGCTAATTGCTATAATTAAATAAGATACCATTTTAAAGGAAGTGCTTTTGTGCCCAAAAAATTAAAACAAAGCCTGCCGTTTGTAAGCGCAGTTATTCTCATAACAGCTATGGCGGCGGCCGCCGAGCTGACAGGTGAACGTGAGATACTTTTCCCCGAGATCGCCGCCATTGCCGCAGGCTCACTTATCTCCCCGGGCCTTAAGTGGAACACAAGCGCTCCGAGGCTTTTTATCCTTATAGCCTTAGGCTCTGTAATGGGGCTTTTGATAGTTTTATATCTGCCTATGGCGCTTTATTTGCAGATGAGTCTTGCTTTCCTTTCAGGCTCATTAATGCTGCTGTTGTCAAGAACCACCTTTGCGCCGCTGATATCCTCTGTGGTGCTGCCCGTGATGCTGCAAACGCGCTCGGTCATATACCCCATTTCTGCGGTAATCCTTACAGCCGCGATAGTGCTTTTAAGGTCGGCCTTTGAGCATATGGGGCTTATTGCTCCTTCTCACTTTGAGCCCGAGCCAAAGCCCGACAAGCGAGCTTTTTTTGATATGCTGATAAGGTGGCTTTGCGGCAGCTTAGTTATCATCATTGCAGTTTTCTCGGGCTTTAAGCTTGCAGCTGCGCCGCCCTTGCTCGTCGCCTTTACCGAGTTTTGGAAAAAAGGCTCTGCCGCGCAGAAAAAGCCCTTTGCCGTCGGCGGTGTTATATTCCTTTGCGCGCTTATTGGCGCTTTGCTGAGAGCAGCGTTTGCATTCCTCGGCATTTACCTTTTCATTGCCGCAGGGGTATCTGTAGTGCTTGTTTTTGCGATAATGAAAAGGACGGGGCTGTTTATCCCCCCTGCCGCAGCGCTTAGCATACTTGCATTTCTTATCCCGAGCGAAAGTGTGAGTGTTTACCCGTTGCTTATCCTTACAGGAACGACAGTCATTTTACTCATTACAAAGCTCCGCGCTAAAATAATCTCATAAAAAACGCACCTGCCTTGCATAAGATTGCAAGCAGGTGCGATTAATTATGACCTTTTTACAAAAGTGTTCCTAATGCAAATTGGAGGTTGTGGGGACGATGCGCATACCGAAGGGGGTACGGGGGGCGACCGGAAAGCCCCCCCCGAAAACGGCGCGCGACTGTTTATAGATTTAAAAGAAAGATTTGCGCGTGCTGCGAGTTTTTTAGCTTGTCTTACGCCCAAAGCTAAGTTTAGGGTCAAAGCAAGCCGCACGCCCTATTTCGGGGGCTTTCCGCTCGCCCCCGAACCCCTTCGGGGTGTCGCCCCTCTACAACGGAGCGCCAAACTCGGGTTTATCCTACCACAAACAAAAAAGTCTGTAAATTATTTCGTATTGTTTTTTATCACCTGCGAAATAGTTTCTTTGATTATTTCAAGGCCTTCCTTTAAAATATCATCACTTATTGTAAGCGCAGGCATTATTTTCAAAACACCGTCATTTCTTCCTGCGACCTCGCAGATAAGCCCGTTGTCAAAGGCTGTGTGTACACATTCCATAGCAAGTGCAGGGGCGATCTTGTTAAAATCTATCCCCCATATAAAGCCTATCCCTCTGAAAGTGAGCCTGCTGTCAAGAGGGAGTATCTCATTTCTTAAAAAATCCTCTATGATTCGTGCTTTTCTCTTGACCTCATTGCCTATATCATGCTGCACAAAGTATCTTATACCTGCGGCACCGCCTACAAAGGAAAGCTGATTTCCCCTGAATGTTCCGTTATGCTCGGCAGGCCTGAAAATATCAAGCTCGGGCTTTATAAGAATAATAGCCATTGGCATTCCAAAGCCGCTTATTGATTTTGACAGCACAACTATATCGGGCACTATGCCTGCCCTTTCAAACGAGAAAAAGTCGCCCGAGCGCCCGTTGCCGACCTGGATATCGTCAACTATCATAACTATGCCCTGCTCGTCGCAAATTTTTCTTACTTCTCTCAGCCATTCTGCGCTTGCGACATTTATACCGCCCTCAGCCTGAATGGTTTCAAGGATTATCGCCGCAGGCTTGTCTGTTCCCGAATGGTCGTCCTCAAGCACCCAGCGCAGATACTTTATAGAATCAAGCCCCTCCGTTCCGTCAAACGGAACATGGGTAACATTTGTAAGCGGAACATTTGCACCCTCACGGCTGACCTTATCGGTAGTAAGCGAAAGCGCGCCGAGCGTCATTCCGTGGAAAGCGCCGCCGAATGCGATTATCTCCGTTCTCTTTGTGTTTTTTCTTGCAAGCTTTATAGCCGCCTCGATAGCGTTAGTTCCCGTAGGGCCGCAGCACATTATCTTATAATCAAGGCCGCGCGGCGCAAGTATCAAGCTATCAAGCGTATCAATAAACTCAGCCTTTGCACAGGTATACATATCAAGCGCGTTTATTATCCTGTCATCGGATAAATAGTCAAGCACGGCTTTTTTGATCTCAGGGTTATTATGTCCGTAATTCATTGAGCCTGCCACTGCAAGAAAATCTATATATCTGTTTGAGTCAACATCATACAGCTCAGACCCCAGCGCCTTGTCAAACACCACAGGGTACTTGCGGCAATAAGACCTTACCTGAGATTCCTTTTGCTCAAAAACCGTTTTGTCAGCCATTTTATTCTCCTCTTTCATTTAACCTCATACTCCTCGGTAATTTTCCATTCTCTCATCAACATAACAGCCGCTCAATATTTTATTATACACTAAAAAACCGACATTGTAAAGGGCTGAGGGCAGTTATTTTTTGAATATTAAATGAACGCAGTAAGTAACTGTCAGTGATACCTATGGCTTTCAACAGTGAATAGCGGCTTGCACGATGCACTGTTGCATTTGATAATAATACATAGTTTTCGGTAATATCATCAGTAACCTGTTTGGTAATCGATTTTTTGGGTGTTCCGGTCGCCGATTCACCTTCAAAATATTCATACGATTTGATCACAACAAACGGAGGAGCCTACATATTAATACTAATATTTGACGTGCCGGGATTTGTGTCTTTTCTGTCATATGTTGACAAAAATGCTTGATAAATGCTTGAAGCAGCCCTGTTGTTGAACATATTTCCCGCAATACCTCTACGAGTCTTATCGTAGTCATCACCCGTTACGCTTACCTGTTCCTCATGACCTGTAAAACAGATGAAGCACTTGCGTGGGCTGACAGAGCCGTTAATACACTTGCAAATCTCAGACCAAGAACTGTACCCGGATATGAGTCTTATGCCGATGCACTATATGTCGGAGGGCTGTGCCATTTGCTTAAAAATGATGATAAACTCGCAAGATTTGAACCGGACAGGGCATTTCACATTTATCTGAAACATCACAAAAGAGAATCCGATTTCATTGAAGACAAGCTCGAATGGGTATTCAATTTCGCCTTAGATGTGGACTCTGATATCATGAGGACGGAGCCGCTGAAATACCTGTTTGAAGATGAAGATGATTACGATGATGACCTTGATGATGACGATGAGGAGTATGATGATGAGGACACCGATGAATCCGACTCATCAGATGAAATCGAATAACCTCAGCAACACATCTATCACCACCGCAACAGGTGCAGCATAGTACAAAACATCGCCAATCGTTCTGACGGTGCAGAACCGTTTCACCGACTTGCTTATCTGCTTTGATGCTTTTTCGCCGCTGCCGTTGCCAATCTCACGCCGATGGTGCAGGCGGTAATACCCTTCTCCAACTGATCGCTGTTTGCCTGCACATACTGCATCAGCTCGCCCACGGTTTCTTTCTCCTGCACCTTGACCTGATGATAGATGCTGTAAACGCTGTCAGCGACCTCTGTCCTGACGCTTTTTGCGTAATTGTTCGTACTCCCTGCGGATACGTTCCGTTTCT
>JAGBNQ010000048.1 GCA_017634275.1 Ruminococcus sp.
AGCTTTTCTGTTGACTTGTTAAACTCACCCATTGTAGTCAAGGATTGTCCCGTCATTATCATCAGATTCGTATTGAGTATCTTTGCGGCAGTGCCAAGCACCTTTTCGCTTGCCTCCTTAGGGTCTTTGATCGCGTCAAGGTCGATATCTCGCATTTCCTTGATCATATCATCGACATTGATCATTTCGGGGTCGTCTTTCATTTCCTCGGCCTCGGGCTGAGCCTCTTCGACCTCGTTTTCGGGGCTGTCATTCCGGAGCGCTTTCAATTCATTCTCTATTTGATCCTTATCAATACCGCGTTCAAGCAGCTCCTCTTTTGAAAGATTTTCAACATATTCCTTGCCGTGGTAAGCTACCTCCCTTGCCACAGCCGCAAATCCCCACTTAGCCGAAGGGCTGAGCTTTAAAAAGCCCATATCCCTTATTACCGAATTTCCGTTTTCATGCATTTCCAGAAACTTTTCGGCCGTTCTTTCCTCTTCGGGAACATTTTGCTCATTCATCTGATCAATAATGCCGATAGCGACCGTACACTTAAGCATTTCATTAGAAAGCCTTTCTGCAAGCTCGGGGTTCTCGGGCATCTTATCGGGAATGCTTTCAAGCTTATCCACCCAGCCCTGTCTGTCGTACAGGTTTTCAGGGTCATCAAGGATATTCGCGACATTTTTTTCCTCAGCCGCCTCAGAGATCGTCTGCTCAGGCTCGGGCTGTGTCATTTCAGGCTCGGGCTGCTCTTTTTCGATCTCGCTTTCAAACCTGTACGAAGGGTTGATCCTCATAAGCTCCTTTTTAGCTTCCTCCCTGAGCCGCTTGGCAGCCTCATAGCGATTGACTCCCATAGGTGTCTTGGGGCTCCAGTTTTCATCGTAAACATCAGCCTTGTCTTCCCTGCGCTTTTGTGCGATGTAATGGTCTGCGGTTTTGAACAGGTTTTCAAGAGCCTTGAGCTTATTATTCAAAGCAAGCTCCTTTTTATCCTTTTCATTTATGATATGCGCGTTGGACAGGCGCAGGTCACCATATGCATTTACAAGCGCTTCATGCTCCTTGCTCGATCCGCGCATACCAAACAGTCCCCTGTCGGTAAGGCCCTTTGCCGCGATATCAATAGCAGTGCTGAATTTCCTGGCGGCATTTCTTTCCTTATCGGGAAGATACTCGCCTTTATCGCCGATGTCTACCTCAACGCCCGGCGGCAATTCCTGCTCCTTAGTCTTCACAGGCTTTTTATTAACATTTTCCTGGGTATGCTCCTTGCCGTCATCACTCATATCATCAGCTTCGGCATTTACATCTCCGTCAAGCTCTCTGAGCTTTTTAAGCCCTCGCCTGAGCGAATCGGGTTCAAGGTCAAGGCCGAGCTTGGCATTGAGCAGCAAAATAAGCTCTCTGAGCTTATCAGACCCTATACGCTTTTCAAGCTCTTCAAAATTGGTTTTGCCACTTGGCCCCTTTTCGATAAACCAGTCATCAATAGAATCAAGACTGTTGATAGCGTTGCTGACAGAGCCTGCCATACCCGAGTTAAGATCCTTAAGGCTCTTAACTATACCCTGATAGCCCTCGGGCATACCCTGCGGATCATCATTGGCAGCCTTTTCAATTTCGTCTATTATATCGGAAAGCGCCATATTTTTGCCTTCCTTTGCCAAAGCATTTGCGTCAGGTTTAAATCTTGGTGGCATATTGATCCCTCTCCTTTTTTGGTCATTCTATATATAATACCCCCTGCCCAAAGGTTTGGGTGCAGGGGGTTTTTGAACATTTTTTAAACTAAAGTGACCCGATATATTAATATCGGGTCAGTCTTATCAATCGTCCATATACTCTTTGGGCAGCAGTGCCATGACCTCCTCGGGCTCGTTATTTCTTTGCATCTCCTTAGCTCTCTGCTGTTCAAGCTTTTGCTGCTCCATTTTAGCCTTTTGTGTGCTGTCACGTATTATCTCGCGGCTGTATTTGTAAAGCTCGTCCATTATCTGCGAGCCGCTGCCGTCAAGTGCCTTTTGCTTTAAGGCCTCAAGCTGCTCGGGGGTCTTGATATCCCTCTTCATTCGCTTAAAGTCTTCTCTGCTCTTTATCATCTTGCTGTAATTTGTGATATTGCCCTCTGTAAGCATAGTATCGGTAAGCTTTTTAAACTCATCATCGCTCATAGCATCGCCTGCACCTTCATTGGCCATATCCTCCAGGCCGACCTTATAGCTCTTGATAGTTTTGGCGATAGTCTGAACTGCGAGCATATCGGCAAGCGCATCAAACGTATCATCCTTAAGCTGCGCAAAGCTCAGCTTTACAGGTCTCACAGCATTGTGGGCAGCAGGCACCTTGATAGTATTCTGTATCTTTTTTATGCGTTCCTTTTCAGCCTTAAGCTCCATTTTAGCAACAGCGCGTTCAGCCTTTTCATTTTCCATGCTCGACATAGCCTTGAGCATCTCGTCATTTTTAAGGTGATCCTTAGCTATCCTTGCAGCCTCCTTAGCAAAGGGGTCATTATACTTAGCGGCCTCGGCCTCAAGCTGCCTTAGCTGGATAACGCGCATAGCGTATGTAAACTGCGTATCCTTCTTGATACGCCTTCTCTTTTCCTCTTCTTCCTCGTCCTCCTGCGCGGTGCAGCTTTTAATGGTATCTGTGACCATTTTGCTAAGCACCTTTGCGCCGGGCTTGATAGTTCTTTGCAGCTGCGAAAGGTCATTTGCAAGCAGCTGGTTTTCAAGCTCGTTTACAAACTCCTCCTTATGCTGCTGCCACGATCCATCGTTAACAGCCCTTGCCCCCTGCGCATCGGGCTTAGTTACGCCTATTGCAGGGTTCTTAGCGGTCAGGATATTCATAGAGCGCTCATTTGCAGGCTTTGCAAGGTCATCGGCATAGTTTTTCTCAAATACGCCCATATGGTCATCAAGGCTATGCATATCATCTGTAAGCTTGCCGCCGATAGTTCTTAATGACTTAGGGTCGGGGTAAGCGCTTTGCTGCTCCTTAGCCCACTCTCTGTTATGTATCTCGATATTGGCAAAGTCCTCATTTATCGCGGTAAGGCCAAGCTCACCGAATACGCTTTCAAGCTCATCGGGATCTGTCTCGGGCTCATCAAGAGAGCTGGCATCATACTCCTCGTAATCATCAGGGTCGGGGGTAGTGCCGCTCATGTCAAAAAGCTCCTCCTTAGCCGAATGCAAAAGCTCGCCCGGTGCCTTGCCAAGCTCCTCGCCCGAAAGCACACTTTCCGTCCTTGACTTTAAAAGCTTTGTCAGAGCGTTCAGGTTCTCTCTGCCCGAAACGCCGCCGTAGCTCTTTTCAAGCGTTTCAAGGACTGCAAGCTTTTCCTTAAGGAAAACATTTACCTCACCGCTGCTTGTTTTTATTTTGGTGCGCGGCGTCATATTTTTATCAAATATCTTTCTTGATCTTTTATAAAGCCCGAAAAGGCTCTTTCTTGCAGGGTCATTCTTTGGGGTAAGCTCACAGAGCTGTTTTAAAAGTGCTGAATCATTAAGCTGTGCTTTTGAATAGGTCTTCTTTTTACTTGGCATAGTATTACCTCCATATTACTCGGGCTGCAAACCGCAGCCTTTATAATAAATACCCTGCAAAGCACCGTGCGGGTGCAAAAAACTATTCGTCTATCACAATACCCTCTTCCTCGTCATAGGAAACGGTAAAAGTATGCTCATTTCCGTCCTCGTCGGTCAAGGTGACTTTATTCTCCCCTTTTTCATATATCGTCATTTCAAGCACGGCGCTGTCATCTGCCGCACTTTCTATCTCGGCATCGCTTATATGCTCATCCTCCACCTTAGCGCTCCATTTCTCGGTAATGGGGAATTTTCTTGCATCAAGCAGCAAAACGCACTTATAATTATATCTATGCGCAAAAACCACCACCGCGCCTATAAGCAGCACCGCGCCGCAGGCGCACGCCCCTGCCACTATCGTGGTGTGGTCATGAACAGCGTCGATAATAAACAGCGCCGCGACAGCTATACATATAACAGCCGCCAAAAACCTCCACGGCAGATAATACACAAACACCTTGATATTAACAAGCGCAAAAATGATATATAGTGCCGCTGTAAGGATCTCAGCCCAATCCTTAAAGCGGCCGCCCTCGTCAAGCGCCTTTTTGGCATAGTAGGCATACGGCACGCAGAAAGCAGTAACAAGCACCATTTTAAGGAACCCCGTGAGCGCATTCGGCACAAAAGGCACCTGAATCAGCGTTGATACAAAATGCACGGCAAGCATCATGCCGCCCGTCATAAACGCCGCATCTACGGGCTTTTTGCACTTATACACTATCACAAGCACAAAAATTATCCAAAGCTCGGGCGAGACTGCAAGCCTATAAAACGAGCTTTTACTCGGGGCAAGAAGTGCCATAAGCGCAGTAAACACCCCTGCCGCCGCACAAAAGAGCGCCAAAAGCTTTGGTGTAAGCTCAAATCTATCAAGCTTTTCCGCTAAAAACCCTTTAATTTTTTCCATTTATACTTCCCACTTTTTTATTTTCTTCATATACAATAATTATATCACATTTTTTGGCAAAGGTCATTTACCATTTTGGTACATTTTCTCACTTTTTACCAAAATGGTAAATGACATATACTATTAAATATGTTATAATAATATATCAGGTAAACAGCAAAGGGAGGCGGAGAAATGACTATCACAAAAAAGGCAGACGGCAAACGCCTGATAATAAGTGTAAACGGCAGGATAGATACTATTACAGCGCCGAGGCTTGAAAGGGAAACTCTTGCCGATATCGGCGCAACAGATGAATTCATCATAGATTTCAGCGAGCTTGACTATATATCCTCTGCGGGACTTCGCTCGCTGCTAAATATACAAAAGGCTATCGGCAAGGAGCGCAAGCTGACAGTGACGGGGTGTCGTGATGAGATACTTGAGATATTCGAGATCACGGGCTTTTACTATGTATTTAATATAAAATGACAAGGAGAGGAAAAATATGAAAACCGACATCATAACTATCCACAGTGACCTTAAAGGCAGAGAGGAGGCTCTTGAAACGGCAGACCGTTTTATAGCCTACAACGGCATCAGCGGCAAGCAGGCTATGCACATACGCCTGCTGACGGAGGAGGCTGTATGCATGGTTCACGGGATAATGGACGGCTTTATCGGAAATCTGTGGCTTGAAAGCGACAAGGAGAACGGCAAAACCGTATGCCGCATATGCGTAACGGCTGAATCCTCCGTTTCGGAGTATCAGGAGGACAGACTGCTATCTGTTTCGACAAGCGGAAAGAACGAGGACGCAAAGGGCATTCTCGGCAAGATAAGAGAGCTTATAAGAACGAGCGGTCAGAGGCCGATAGTTTCCTTTGATGCCGATACAAGCGACCTTGATGACTGGTACTACATGGGTATGCCTCACAGCGAATCAAGAATGATAGATGATTACTATGTGGGCTACTGGTCACTTGACTGCTACCGCGAGAGCGTGAACCAAAAGCCCGTGAATACCGTGACAGATGATATGCACGATGAACTTGAAAAGTCGATAATCGCTAAGCTTTCAGACGATGTAAAGGTATGGCTGAGGTCTGACTCAACAAAGGTAGTAATAGAAAAAAGCCTTTGATAAAAAAACATCTGCACCCATTCGCGGTGACTTAAGGGTATTACTAATGAAACCATACATTTTGACCCTTTAAGGAGGAAAGAATAATGCCTACAAGAGAAGAAACTATAAGCAACATAAAAAAAGAGCTTAATGTAATACCCAAGCAGGGGGCAAAGCAGGAGGATTATGACAAATATGTAAGCCTTATCCTTGACAAGATGAAAAGTGCCGACCCCGAGGGGTCGGACTATGTCCTTGACGCTATTGATGAAAACCTTAAGGAGAAATTTGGCAACGACAAGGATATGTCACCCGAGCGTGTAAAGGTATTAAAAGGCATAAACTCTGCACTCGCTGAGCAGAGCCTTTCGCTTAAGATAGAGGCAGGAGACAAAATAGATAAAATCACCGAAAAGATAAAGAAAGGCGAATACCCGGGTACTGAAAGCCTCACCGAGGATGAGGACGTGCAGAAGATCCCGGGGCTTGCCGTAAACATTTTCGTGGTAACATACCCCGATATGTATGCAACGCTTGGCAGGTTAGATTCATTGCAGAAAAAGATCGAGACTATGTCGGCAGGCTATAAATTCCAAAAAGAGGTAGAGATAGATGACCCCGAGCATGAGGGCGCAAAAAAGAAGGTGCAGCAGGAGGCTGTGCTTTGGAATGACGAGCTTAGCAAGCAGAGCAAAGAAGTAGAGAACAAATTGTATGAAAACAAGTATAAGGACTTTGCTGCAAAAAGAGAGGAATACACGGGGCAGAATGCCAAAAAGATAGAGATAGAGGATAAGCACGGCTTTGAGATAAACAGAGAATACAAGGAAGGCGAGCCGCTGTTTAATAAGCTGCCCGAGGATATTGAAAGGTTAAAAAACGCAGACACCGCCGTAAAGCTTGAGGAGGAAAGAGAAAAGCTAAACAACAAAATGGACGCCTGCGACAAATATATAAACAATATCAAGATAATGGCGAAAAACGCAAGGGCTATGCTTAAAGAGCTTGATGCGATGGAACGCACTGACGGCAAGGCTAATTCCAAGGAATATGAGGCTATGCGTGAATCACTTGAAAAGGTGAGCAAGCTTGACCGGGATCATATAAACCCTGCTGTTGACCCCGATAACCCTACCAAGCCGATGTATGACCCCAAGGAAATAGATTCGGCGCTGACAGAGCTTAATGAAAACGCTGCCGCTTATCAGAAGAAGAATGACTCGGTATTCACAAGGCAGCAGGCGCTTAAAAACAGAGTTGATATGTCAAAAAGGCTGCAAACCTTTACTGCCATTGCTCAGCCGATAGTTCAGGCAAACAGATTCGGTCTTTCGCAGGATAAGTCTGTAATGGAGCAGAGGGCGGTATTTGAAAGCAAGCTGCCGAGAATTGAAAGCGCAAGGAAAAAGAGGGGCTACGAGGAATTCAAGCAGCACGTCAAGTTTGAGCCTACTCCCCTGCAAAAAATAGAGAACGCTATCAAGGCCGTTTCAGCGGCGAAGGAAGGCGTAAAGGGCGGCAGCAGTGCATTCAGTGATGCCGAGAAGGAGCTTATAAAGGCAAGAGACTTGTATAAGCAGCACATGGATATAAAATTCAAAAGCTTTGAAGAAGAGAGAAAGAGCCTTGAATCAATACAAAAGCACATAAGGACTGCGCAGCTGAACACCAGAAAATACATCAAGCGCAAGCTTGACAAGGGGCAGATACAGGCAGGCGCTACATCCGATCTTAAGACACAGCTGAGAATAAACGCTATGGTAAGCTCAAATGAGGCTCTTAACAGCCTTGACCGCACGGTTGATGGTATGGTATTTGATTTCAACACTAAGGTCGCAACACATGATATGGAGATAGAGCGCGAGAATTACAACAGACAGATCGAAAGCGAAAAGAGGATAAGAAAGTTTGAGGCGGAGCAGGCTATGCTCAACAAGAATGAGAACGAGCCTATCAGAGAAATAGCCGCCGAGGGCGAGGTAAATGCAAGAATAGCGCTTGAAAACATGATTCAGGATAAGAGATTAAAACTGGATCAGATCAAGGAGGCAGTTTGCAAGAATGTTGCTGCTGTTTTGTATAACGAGGCTATCAGAAACACCCAGAACCTTCCCCAGAATGTTGCCAAGTCCAAGGAGGAGTATGCACAGGCTATCAAAGAGCTTGCAAATTCCCCCGAGGTAAAGAATGCAACAGAAGGCCTCCGCGCTGACAAGATCAATGAGTTCCTTGCAGACCCGACACCTATCGTCAATAAGGTAAAGCAGACACGTCAGATAGTCAGAAATATCGAAAACAACGCTGACAATCTCAACAGAAATGAGATAAATAATAACGGCCCTGTAATTCAAATGCAGGGAGCGATAAACCCATAAATATCAGCGCTTAGCCTTAAATGACAGATCATTTAGGACTATTACCGTTTGTTCATTTAAAGGCAATAAAGACACAATGAAAAGTATGTAATAATATGCTATAGTTAAACTATGGAAGGTTCCGCTCATTGCGGATATCGGCCGTGTAATATTAAGGAGGAATTTAAAATGAAGAAGATCGTTTCGGGCATTCTTGCCCTGACACTCGTATTCGGCGGTGCTGCTGCACTTCCGCAGGGTGTGTTTTTTGAGGAGAGCGCTATAACCGCAAGTGCCGAGCAGTACGGCAGCTATTACGGCTTTGGCTATACAAGCTATGATGACGGCAGCGTGATGCTTACAGGCTATACGGAGGATGCTGACAAGATAGTAACTATCCCCTCTGTGGTAAACGGCACTAACCATATATCGCTAAGCTCCGATCTTGTTACCTATTTTAACACAAAATCTCCTGCCGAGGGCCTTAAGATAGGACCTGATTATGAGGTTTTCACCTCCTACAGAGATTTCTACTATGCTAAGGACGGTGTTGTTTACATAACAAGAGATGGTGACACAAGGGTGGATTCCTCTCCCTTTATTGTGCCCTACGGAATGATCGAGCTTACACTTGCAAACAACCTTACCGATCTTCTCAACCCGTATGGTATGCCCATTATAGCAAACCACAAAAACCTTATGTATATAAATATGCCGGAGGATATAGAGTCGCTCGGCTATTACTCGCTCTTTAACCTTCCTAACCTTAAGAGGGTAGAGTTCCCCAAAAACATGAAGATAACCCTTGCTGACCTGAATGAGAGCCAGCTCGGCTACTGCTTTGTAAACGGCAGCAGCGTAAAGAATACATCTTTCGTTATCTCCTGCTACAAGGGAAGTGCAGCTGAAAAATACGCAAAGCAGCACGGCTTCAGATGCTGGATAATAGATGATGACAACACCAATGATGAAGATAACGGCCTTATTGATCTGAGTGAGATGGATTTCACTCTTAACAAGACAAAATATGTATGCACAGGCAGGGCTATAAAGCCGAGTTTCACCATCAAAAACGGCTCGAGCGTGCTTCAGGAGGATCTTGACTACACAGTTAGCGTAAACCCCAGCGAGCAGGTAGGCTCTACGAGCTTTACCGTCAAGGGCATCGGGAGCTACACAGGTGAGATAACAAAGAAAATAGATGTAATACCTGCAAACGTTACAGGATTCAGCGGCTCGGCTTACTCAACAAGCGCTACACACCTTCGCTGGAACAGGGTGACAGGCGCTGAGGGCTACATCGTATATGTCTATAACAGCAAGGCTAAGACCTACAAGCGCATAGCTGTTTTGAACGGCGAGAATACTACCGAATTCTTCAACTGGTCACTCAAGGCGGGCACTACATACAAGTATGCTATCAAGGCATTCGGTATCGCAGGCGCAAATAAAGAGGTAACAAGTGCTAAATTCCCGACAGTGAATGTTTCCACAAAGCCCGAGAACGTTGATTTCAAGGTAACAGCAGGCAGCAAGAAGGCTACAGTCAAGTGGTCAAAGGTAACAGGCGCTAAGGGCTACAGAGTTTACTACAAGACAAGCAAGAACGGCAAGTGGCAGGCACTTACCACAACCAAAAACACAAGCTTTACAAAGACAGGCCTTAAGAGCGGCCAGACCTACTACTTCGCAGTAAAGGCTTACCGCAAGGTTGACGGTGTAACATACTGGGGCGGCTTTGACACAAAGAGCGTTAAGGTCAAATAATAAAGCGTAAGAATTATTACAGCCCCGACGGGTCATGCGAGGGTGCGGCAAGGTCATTACCTATCGGAACACCCTCCGTGCGCCGTCTGAAATTAAGGAATAGATAATAAAAAAAGGTATCGGCATTAACTGCTAAAAGCAGGAAAAGCCGATACCTTAATTATTTATTCTTTTTTATCCTATTCGACATTAAGTATCGCAGAAAAGCCCGTTATCTCAAAGATATCAAGTATATCCTCACTTGCGCCCGTGACTATCATTTTGCCGCCATTATCATTTATCTTTTTCTGAGCTGTCAGCAGAACTCTCAGCCCTGCCGAAGAAATATATTCCAGATCCTTAAAATCAAAGGTAAGCTCGGCAACGCCGTCAAGCGAGCTTTTCACTTCACTTTCAAGCTCAGGGGCTGTTACCGTATCAAGTCTGCCACCTACCTCTATAGTCAGCTTATCTGCATTTTGTATCTTATTTATTGTCATTTAACAAAAGCTCCTTTCCAATGCTGCTAAAACAGTTTTATTTCAAGCATAGTCATATCATCAAACGGGTCTGCATCGCCGACGAACCTTTCGACCGCCTTCTTGATACCCGAAAGCGTTTCCTTAGGTCTGCTGTCTTTATTGCTGTTCATCGCCTCAAGCAGTCTGTCTGTTCCGAAAAGCTCCTCCTCAATATTGGTAGCCTCGGGAACACCGTCTGTATAGAGGAACAGCGAGCCGCCCTTTTCAAGCTGTATCTCATATTCGCTGTACTTTGTGCCGTCGATACTTCCTATAACAAAGCTATGCTTATCCTTCAAAAGCTCATACTGCCCGTTTGCCTTTTTGATTATCGGGTATTCGTGCCCTGCGTTTGAGGCGGTTATTTTTCCCGTTGATATTTCAAGCACGCCCAGCCAAACGGTCACGAACATTTCCTCCTCGTTATTCTGGCAGATAACGTTATTTGTAAGCTCAAGCGTCTTAGCAGGGGAATTGCCCTGCATAGCAAAGTTGTTTATAAGGATCTTTGACATCATCATAAACAGTGCCGCAGGAACGCCCTTACCCGAAACGTCAGCCATAACAAGGCCTAAGTGGTCATCATCAATAAGGAAGAAATCGTAGAAATCTCCGCCGACCTCCTTGGCAGGGTCCATTGTTGCGAAGATATCAAACTCCGTCCTCTCGGGGAACGGCGGAAAGATATTCGGGAGCATATCTGCCTGAATCTTCGTTGCAAGCTCCAGCTCTGTTCCTATACGTTCCTTTTCCTTGGTTATCTCGGTAATATCCTTTATATACTGCCTTGTCTTGGCAGACAGGTCTGCAAGGCTCTGCGCAAGCACCTCCACCTCATCGCCCGTTCGGTAAGCGTCCTCCATTTCAAATGCCTGATCCGTTCCGCTTATCGAGGTCATACGGTCTGTCATCTGCTCTACGGGGCGGACTATCTTATTAGCGACCGCCATAGCGCCCACCGTGCCGATGATAAGCACAAATGCTATCATTCCAAAGGTTATCATTCTCGAATAATCGGTGCCTTCTCTATACTTTGCGGTCGAGTTCTCATTTATGCGGTCATACTCTTCAAGCATAAGCTTGGTAGGCTCATCTATCGCGGACTTCTGAACCACCGAAATAACAGCCCAGCCGACAGTTTTCATAGGCGAGCCCGTCATATAGTATTCCTTGCCGTCAATCTCTACAGTCTTAATGGGGGTCTGCGCGCCGAGAGCCTCAGTAACAAGGGTTGAAAGGACATCGTTGTCACTTTCTCTGAGGTCTACCGCCTTATCGGCAGTTTCCACCTCAAACACGCCGTTATTATCAGGGGCGAACACTACCTGCCCCTTATCGTTCACTATACAGAAAAAACCGCTGCCGCTGTCGGAGTTCTGAACGCTTTCCTCAACATCTCCGAGTACGAAATCTATGCCGACAACGCCTAATACCTCGCCGTCAACAATAACGGGGGCAGAGCAGGTTATGCCGACAGTATCGTTAAATGCGTCACGCTCGATACCCGTAAAGAAAATATCGCCCTTTTCCACCGCGCCGACATACCACGGCCTCTGACGCACCGCAAACGGCTTTTGCACGCCGTTTTCGTCAAACTTATCCTTTTTGCTTGTACCGACGCCGATATGCGTTCCGTCGGAAAGGCCTATATAGCAGCCGCCTATAACATCATTGTGTGACCACATAGCCATAAGCGTTTCAGACATATGCGCGGCTATCGGCAAAAGCTCTGACTGCGTATAGTCTACGCCCTCTTCAAACAGCACATGAGCGCTGAGTATACCGTCCTTTTCAGGGTCGGGCGGAGCGAATGGTGCAGGCTCCAGCGTATCGCGCTGCTCAAAAAGGCTTTGCGCAAGTGCCCTCAGCACCTTGATATTATCCTCGACCTCGGCGAATTTCTGGTTTGCCGTATCTGCCTGCAAGGCGTTTGTCTTTGCCATCGAGCCGTCTACCACGTCTTTCATGGTATCGCCCGAGACCTTTTCGATAGCCTCCTGCTGCTCGGTACGCGCCTGCCCCACCACCTTGCTAAGATGATAGGAGTTATACAAAGTCACTCCCGCAAAAAATGCGACCTGAACAAGGATAAGTATAAGCACAAGATTAAGTATCTTATGCTGCAATCCGCCGATAGTTATGCCAAAAAGCTTTTTCATCGGCTCACCTCAGCTTTTTCACAAGAGTAAGAATATTCTTGCTGTCACGGTATTCATATTTCATATCGTCCATACTCTTTTTTACCATAAATATTCCAAGACCGCCTACAGCCCTGTCGTCCGCCGAAAGGGTAATATCGGGGTCAGCCTTTGCGAGCGGATCGTAGGGAACACCGCCGTCCTCAAAGGTTATATACGCCGCACCGTCCCTGATATCGACAGTTATATCAGCCATACCCTCCTTAGGCTTATAGGCATAGTGCGCAATGTTTACAAATATTTCCTCGACTGCAAGCTCTATCTGCATTTGTGCCTTCATAGGGCAGTCAGCCTCTTCGAGCTGCCTTACCACGAAAGCTATGACATCATCAAGGCGATCGGTCGCAGCCTTTATATTCAACTTCTCCATCAGACACCTCCGTCTACCGTAATGGACATACAGTTATTTACCATTTTATTATACAACCTTTTAGAGTAAGTGTCAAGGATTTTAGCGGTATTTATAAAGTAAAAAAGCCGCAGGCAAAAAGTCTGCGGCAGCATCTTACATATTTTCCTTTAAAAAGCTCTCAATCTTTTCAACAGCAGCCTGCTCATCATTACCCTGCGCGGTGATCGTAATGGTATCTCCGCCCTTTACGCCAAGCCCCATAAGCATGATAAGCCTTGTAAGGTCTGTACTTTTACCGTCCTTTGAAATAGTGATCTTAGTTCCGGCAAAGCTTTTGGCAAGCTTTACAAGATCCCCTGCAGGTCTTCCGTGTATCCCGAGCGGATCGGTTATGGTATAGGTAAATTGTTTCATTTTTACACTTCCTTTCAGTCAGTTTTTTCCTTGCAACTATTATAACACATTTTTAAGTCCTGCACAAGTACCCAAAAAAGATTATTTTGCTATTGATTTGCACGTTTTTTTATTGTATAATAATAAAAATCACTTTTTACAAAAGTGTTCCGAAGATAAGCCGGAGTTTGGCGCTCTGTTTGGAGCGAGCGCAGCGAAGGGGGTACGGGGGGCGACCGCAAAGCCCCCCACCAAGCCGCCCGAGGGGCGGCTTGCTCCCTCGGAGCGATGAACAAAGTCTTAGCTTAATGCTCGTTATATAAGCTTTTTATATTTGCTTACGCTCAAAGCTAAGTTAAAGGTCAAAGCAAGTCGCGCGCCCTTTTTCGGGGGCTTTGCCTGCTCACGAAGTAAGCAAGTGCCCCCCGAACCCCTTCGCCAAGCTCCAATTTATCTTACTTAAGCACAAGAGTAAAAAGACTGTTGTATAATACTTTCAAGGAGGAAAAATATGCTTAACTCAATACCCAAAAATAAAGTTCACATCACGGGCGGAATATTCCGTGAGCGTATGAATACTGACAGAGATTACCTTTATGAGCTTGACTCACAGTGCCTTTTACAGAATTTCTACCTTGAGGCAGGGATAATAATGCCCGGTCTTCAGGTAGTGCCTGACCCTAACAGCGCTAAGCTGCACTGGGGGTGGGAGTCGCCTACCTGCCAGCTCAGGGGGCATTTCCTGGGGCATTGGCTCTCGGCGGCAGCGGCATTTGTTGCATCTGACAATGACACAGAGCTTAAGACAAAGCTTGACAGGATAATATCAGAGCTTGCAAGGTGCCAGAAACTAAACGGCGGACAATGGGCAGGCTCTATCCCCGAAAAATATATGGACAGGCTTTCGGGGAGCGAGTATATATGGAGCCCACAGTACACAATGCACAAGACGGTAATGGGGCTTGTAGATGCCTACCGCTTTACGGGTAATGAGCAGGCACTTGAAATAGTTGACAACCTTGCAGACTGGTACATAGGCTGGATAGAGCGCGCCTCAAAGCTTGACCCCGACATCGCCTACAAGGGCGAGCAGGGCGGAATGCTCGAAGAATGGGCAGAGCTTTACGATATCACAAAAAACGAGAAATATCTGACACTCATAGATGCCTACAAGCACAACTATATGTTCACAGAGCTTGAAAACGGCAGCGATGTGCTTTCCGACAACCACGCAAATGCGAGCATTCCCATTTCCCACGGCTCGGCAAGGCTTTATGAGGTATTTGGTGACGAGCATTACGAAACGCTGACAAGGCGCTTTTGGGAGGACGCGGTAACTAAGCGCGGAATGTTTGCGACAACGGGCGCAAATGCAGGGGAATTCTGGATACCCATGCACAAAATGTCACAGTACATAAGCGACACCGACCAGGAATTCTGCACGGTTTACAATATGGTGAGGACTGCCGACCACCTTTTCCGCACAACGGGTGACACAGCCTTTGCCGACTACATTGAAAGGGCTGTATACAACGGCTTTTTAGCGCAGCAGAACAAGCACACGGGTATGCCGACATATTTCCTGCCGCTAAGGGCAGG
Source organism: Ruminococcus sp. (assembly GCA_017634275.1). Lineage (GTDB taxonomy): Bacteria > Bacillota > Clostridia > Oscillospirales > Ruminococcaceae > NK3A76. The sequence goes on from JAGBNQ010000048.1 coordinate 14,769, forward strand.
CGCTAAGAAAAAGTGGGGCAGCAAGCGAAATGATTTTTGGTGCTGTCACGGAACTATGGTACAAAGCCCGACGCTTTACCCGAGCCTTATTTACTACACCGATGAGGACTGCGTGACAGTCGCGCAGTATATCCCCTCCGAGGCGGAGCTTGACTTAGGCGGCAAAGAGATAAAAATATCCCAGGCGACGGATATGCTGAGCTACAACAATCAGGTGTTCTTTGACGAGCATTCGGGCGGCGAAAAATCGCGCTGGTCGATAAGGTTTGAGGTGGAATGCGAAAGCGGCAGCCGCTTTGCGCTTAAGCTGCGCATTCCCTGCTGGTGTGTGGGTGAGCCGAGAGTTATGATCGACGGCAAGGCAGAAGGCTATGAAAAGCAGCAAGGCTTTATAGTGATAGAGCGCGAATGGGCGCAAAAGACTGTTATAAACATTATTTTCGGCTCAAAGGTAAAGGCCGAGCCGCTTGATGATGAGCCTGCGCTCTGCGCGCTCGTTGACGGGCCTATAGTGCTTGCAGGGCTGACCGACTGCGACTGCGGCATAGAATACAGCGGTGATATCGAAAGCGCTATATCCCCTCGCACCGAGCATACCTACTCGACATATGTTTGGAAACAAAACTGCTATGTGACAAAGGGGCAGGCAAGAAACTTTGAGCTTATCCCACTTTATGATGTAACAGATGAGCAGTATACCGTTTACTTCACACTAAAAAACACGGATAAATAGCAAAAAGCGGCTGTGCATTATCCAAAGCAGCACCCTCTTGACATTTATTATCAACTAAATTATACTTATATTAAGAGATATATGTCAGGAAAGGACGGCTTTTATGGGAGAATCATTAAGAAATGAAATAAGCGAATATATTACCTCGCAGTATGCATCAAGCCCCGAGTATCTTTGGGCTAAATACCCGAATTACGCGGTATTTCGGCACATGGGAAATAAAAAGTGGTTTGCCGTTATAATGGATATACCGTATAACAAGCTCAACATCAGCAAAGAGGGTGTGACCGATATACTCAATGTAAAGGTAAGCCCGCTGATGGCAGGGTCATTGGAGCTTAACGAGGGGATACTGCCTGCATACCACATGAAAAAGGGCGCCTGGGTGAGCATTCTGCTTGACGGGAGCGTGGATAAAGAGCAGATAAAGGCGCTCATCGCCATGAGCTATGAGCTGACAGACAACAAAAAGAAAAGGTAAAGAGCTATGCACGATATATGGAACCCCTGGCACGGCTGTGTCAGAAAAAGCGAGGGCTGTGACAACTGCTATATGTTCTTCCTTGACAAGATGAGAGATATGGACGGCAGCAGTATCTTCCGCACAAAGGCAGGCTTTAACTACCCCCTGCAAAAGGACAGACAAGGCCGCTACAAAATACAAAGCGGCGAGATGATAAGGGTATGCATGACCTCCGATTTCTTTCTGGAGGAGGCCGACAAATGGCGCGAGGACGCGTGGGATATCATAAGGCAGAGAAGTGATGTTAAATTCTTTCTGCTCACCAAACGCCCCGAGAGGGTGGAAAAATGCCTCCCCTACGACTGGGGCGAGGGGTGGGAGAATGTTTTTATGAACGTCACCGCCGAAAACCAAAAGCGCGCCGATGAAAGAGTGCCGATACTGCTAAGCCTGCCCTTTAAGCACAAGGGCGTTATGTGTGCGCCGTTTATAGGCGGTGTATCATTAAGGGAATACCTCAAAACGGGGCAGATAGAGCAGGTGCTGTGCGACGGCGAGAACTATGAAGGCTCGCGCCCTTGCAGGTATGAATGGGTCAAGGCCTTAAGCGATGAATGCAGAGAATTTGATGTGACCTTTGTTTTCTGCGGAACGGGCAGGCGCTTTATTAAGGACGGGCGGCTCTACAAAATAGAAAGCTCACGCCTGCAAAGCGAGCAGGCCTTTAAATCAAACCTAAGCTTTAAGGGCAGGCCTATGGTTTTTGACCTGCGCGACAGCTGGGGCGTGCCGATAGATGAAAATGAGCTGTACAAGCCGACTTTTCGCGAAAGGTGCGAAAGCTGTGCTATGAGGATAAGCTGCAATGGGTGCAGCAGCTGCGGAAGATGTGAAAATAAGGACAATGGGAATGATTATGTGCAGGACTGAAAAGGCTTGCCCCGAGCGTTTATATTATGTTTACAGCATTATCGGCGGAAGAGCATTTCGCCGTTTTTTTGTTTTGAGCTTTTTGGCAAGGGCATACACACCATAGCCTATGATAACGCCCGATGTATTGAGTATCAGGTCATCGATATCCGATGCCCTTACGCTGAAAGGCAGCTGCAATATCTCTATGCAAAGCGATACACCTGCGCCTGCCAAAACCACCTTTAAAAACGTGTCAAGCCTTTTGAAAAGACACGGGAAGATAACGCCGCTCGGGACAAACATAAGCGTATTGCCGATGACATTTACAAGCAGATAGCGCAGTTCCTCATAATCAAAAAGGTTCACAAACGGGATAAGGTTAATCCAGAAGGGAAATACCTCGTCCTTATAAAACACAAGCGGTGCTATGCTGCCGTTTTGCAGCGCCATAGGGAAAAATGTAAAACGCATTATAACCGCAAGGTTTATATACATCAAAAGCAGCACAAGCTCGCGCTTTACATCAATGCGCTTATTTTTCAGGCACACTATGCCCCTAACAATTATCCATATTATCGTTAATGCTGATAGTGCAGCAAGGAAAGATATCTCTGTCATTTTTTACCCCTCTTTTTTCAGCGCACTTTGTTTTAAGGCAACACCGCACAAAGATTGTGGTACAGTATACGGTTGCTTAGCTTTGCTAAGCACGCAGATTTTTCGTCAGATTGCCCAAATTTACCGAAGGAATACTAGCGTATTTCAAGGTGAATTTGGGTGATATGACGGAAAATCTGCAAGTAGATGTGCCGCAAAGCTCTCAGGCGGTCTTTGTGCGGTGTTGCCTTAAAGCCCTCTAAAGCTTTCGTGCATATCGAGATAGCGCTTATTAAACTCGGCGGCCTCGGTAATATACTGCGCTGTAAGCTTTTTTCTGAGGCCAAAGGTCTCGGGGGCGTCATTCAAACGCCCCTGCCGCTTTTCAAAATCAAGAAAGCTGTAAGCGCCGCTTTTGCCGCTAAGCTTATCTACCCTTTTAGTCAGAAAATAGCCGTGCATAGCGTTAACATTTATTCTTCCGCGGTAATTCTTGTCGATAATGTTAAGGTTATAGTACATCTCCAGCGTGTTTGCGATGCTGTCGCGCTGCGCTTTTAGCAAAGGCACATCAAGCTCTGCCCTTGCTGCGGCGGCATTTATAAGCATAGCTTTATAATTTTTCCTTGCGCGGTGAGTATTTATGACCTCCGCTAAAAGATAGGCTAAAAACAACAGCACACCAAATGCCGCATACAGCAAAAGTGCCGCTATGACCATTCCTATATGTGACAGTTCAAGGTGCAGGATACTATCTGCTGCAAAGGTTATAATAAAGCATACAATAAAATAGCCCACTATATAGGCAGCAGATGAATGCTCCTCATCGGCCGAATAAATGCCGTGAAAGCTATCAATAACGTTAAGCATATCAAAGCCGCGCGGCTTTTCGGGCTCGCTCCTCCCCTCGGCTATATCTATGACGGCGGATATTTCGTATTTTTTATTTTCAAGCTCACATACCGCTTTTAGGTATTCGATGAGCCGCTCATTATTTTTTGCCATATTCTCCCCTCGGTAATAATGATTCAAAGTACATTTTATCACATTTTTTGTCATTTTTCAAGAGGGGCACAAAGGATATGCCGCAAGGGTGCTTTTACGCAGACCCTTGCGGCATACCTTTTTATTCCTCAAATAAATCTATAGCTGAAGTATTTGTCCAGTCGCCCATTGCCTCTTTTGTCTTTTGATACCAGCCGTTTTCGTAGAAAATACACTTAGAGAGGTCTGAGCCGTTTCTGTCGCCCGTAAACAGCAGCCCGAGTGCCGGGCAGCCGCCGTTGCAGTATTTGAACACCTTGCACTCTGCGCACTTTTTATTTGCCTTTGCAAACTTGTGCAGATTTGTGCAGACAGTCTTTACATAATCACCCTCGTTCAAAAGCTCCTTAAGGGGTGTCTTGTGGAGGTTTCCGAGATGAATGCCATGCTCCTCAAAATAGCCCGACATTTGCAGGCAGGGCACGATATCTCCGCTTGATGTAACGCCTATCATTCCCCTGTTGCCCTTGCAGACGGGGTCAGTCACCTTCATCTCGCCGCTTTGGCACAAAACAGCCTCCATACTGTAGCTCTTGCTTGCAGGGAATGCCCTTAAGAACTGCCATATGATAACTGTCATATTTATATCAAGCTTTTTATATTCCTGCATAAATTTGAGCATTTCGGCAAAGTATTCCTCTATGGGCAGGCAGCTGTCGGGGGCATTCTCCACCCACCTTGCCACCTCTGTAGTCCTTATCAGCCGCAGCGTTGAAACGCCTATATCATTAAGCTTTTTAGCGGTGTCGATAAGGGTGTGGAGGTTCTTTCTGTGGACCTGCGTCTGCGACATTACACGGAAACCGTTTTTGACGCAAAGCTCCATTGCAGCAAGCGTTTTCTCCTCAGCGCCTTTTCTGTCCCTCATCCAGTCATGGCAGCCTATCCCGTCAAAGGATATCTTGATAAGCGGATAGCAGCCTATCTCCTTCATTCTGTCAAGCTTTTGCTGCGTGATGAAATAGCCGTTTGTGTTAAGCTCTTCAACATACATTCCGCGCTCGTAGATAGCCTCGATTATATCCATAAACCTCGGGTGGAGCATAGGCTCACCGCCCGTTATCGTGAATGCATTGACACCGCAGTCACGCGCCTGATCAAGCAGGTCTATCGCGTCCTCATATGACCACTCGGTCATGATAGGCGCGTTATCCGCCGCGTTAAAGCAATGCAGGCAGTTATAGTTGCACTTGCCCGTTATCATATAGTTCATCTTCGGGAAGTATCTATGCTCATAGCTCTTGTGGGCTGACCAGTCGTTTGGCTTATTGCCCTTTTCGCACTCCTCTATAAGGCCGCGCTCTATGAGCTTGTTTATTTCCTCTGACGGCTCTAAGTCCTGCTCGCCGTCACACTTTATCATTATATCAAATTCTTCTCTTGAAAGGCCGTTTGCATAGGGGGTATATTTAACGTAGTAAGCCCTTGGCACAAATTTCCAGCTGCGAAGAGCGATATCATCTTTAAGTCTGTAGTACATTTTTATTAGCTCCTTTTTAATTAATAAGGAAAAAGCTTTCCTCTCAAATCCATGTTCACATTATAGCACACTGTCTGCAACAAATGTGCAACAAACAGCCAAAACAGCGCTTGTGATTTTAAACGAACTTTAACACAAATATTTGTATGATATTACAAAAAAAGGATTTAGGCTTTATGCACCCGTCAAAAAGGACAATAAGGAAATGGTCAATGACCCGAATGCATTAAAAGTAATAAACAAATAATTGCAAAAGAGGTATCACCTAAAGCGCGGCGGCAGTAAGGAGTTAAGGCAACACCGCACAAAGACCGCCTGAGGGCTTTGCGGCACATCTACTTGCAGATTTTCCGTCATATCACCCAAATTTACCTTGAAATACGTTAGTATTCCTGCGGAAAATTTAGGCAATCTGACGGAAAATCTGACTGCGCATCTGTACCGCAATCTTTGTGCGGTGTTGCCTTAAATATATAATCATATTCGCCGCCGCTAAAATAAGAAAGAATAAATAATAGTTAAGGTATCGCTGCGCGATAAGATTATAAATAAATCGAGCAGCAATACCTTTTTTATTATCTTTCAAACCATGCCTTCATCGTGTCAAGTATCTTTACAAGCTCGGTTTCTGTTATGATATACGGCGGCATGGTGTACATATATTTTAAAAACGTTCTGCAAAAAACGCCGCGCTCAAAGCTGAATCTCTTAAAGCCGTCAAGTACGGCGTCATCTTTTACCTCAATGCACACACAGCCACCCATAATGCGTATCTCACTTATGCGCTCATCACTAAAGCCCTGCATTTCTCGCCTTGCTATGCGCTCGATATTTTTTATCTTTTCCATATAATTCTCACGCTCAAAAAGCTCTATCGACTTAAGTGCTGCGCAGCAGGCAAGGGCATTGCCCATAAACGTAGGGCCGTGCATGAATGCGTGGGTGGGGTCATCGCTCAAAAAGCCCTCGTAAACGCGCTTGTTTGCAACAGTGACCGCGTGGCCGATATAGCCGCCCGTAAGCGCTTTGCCGAGAACAATGATATCGGGCAGCACAAGGTCAGCCACAAAACGGTTGCCCGTTCTGCCAAAGCCCGTTGCCACCTCGTCAAAAATAAGCAGGGCATCATATTTATCACAAAGCTCTCTTGCGCGCTTAAGAAATGATACGTCATACATTCTCATTCCGCCTGCGCCCTGCAAAAGCGGCTCGACTATAAAACAGGTGAGCTTATCACCAAATTCATCAAAAGCCTTTTCAAGCGCCGCTATCTCTGTAGGAATATGGATAACTCCCCTTTTCTTTTCATTTGATGCGCCGAAGGCGAAGTGATAATCCTCATCATCACCCACCTCCATAGCCTTGAAGGTATCGCCGTGATAGGCGTGTTCAAGTGCTAAAATAGTGTCACGCGAGGAGCCGCGGTTTGTGTTGAATTGCAGCGCCATTTTAAGTGCGACCTCCACCGCAACGCTCCCCGAATCGGAGAAAAAGCAGTAGTCAAGGTCGCCCGGCAGCCAGCTTGCAAGCTTATCGGAAAGCCTCTGCACGGGCTCATGTGTAAGGCCGCCGAGCATTATGTGCGAAAAATTGCCGAGCTGGTCGGTTATCGCCTTGTTTATCTCGGGGTGGTTGTAGCCGTGAATAACGCTCCACCACGAGGAAACGGAATCTATAAGGTCGCGCCCGTCCTCGGTGTAAAGGTGAACGCCCTTAGCGTTTTTTATTTTTATGGGCGCATCAAGTGTTTTCATTTGTGCGTATGGATACCATATCATTTATTTGCCCCTCCTGTTATTCAAAAAGTGCGGCGAGCGTCTGCGCATCGGTTTTTAGGTCAGTTTCATTTTCCCCTACGCAGGCTATCACCTTAAGCCCCGTTAAAAGCTCGCACATCACCTTGTTATCCTCCTCCATAACATCGCCGTCATGGAAATTGTTGAGGATAATGCCCTTGACGGGAATGCTGTGGGCTTTCATATATTCATATGTAAGCACTACCGAATTGATAGTTCCGAGCCCTGCATCTGCCACAATCACGCACGGCAGAGAAAGCTCCTTTATGATATCTTCAAGCAGTATAGTCTGCTCATCTTTCCTTATCGGGCAGATTATGCCGCCGCTGCCCTCTGTCAGAAGATAGTCTGCGCTTTGCGCGGCTTTGGCGTAATATTCTTTTACTGTTTTCATATCGACGGGGTTTCCCTCTAACCTTGCCGCTAAATGCGGAGAAACTGCTCTTTCATACACATACGGGCAGGTGTCTTCAAGCGCCTGAGAGATCCCCGATATCTGCTTTACAAACGCTGCATCACCGGGGATAAGCTTACCATTATCATCTCGCACATTGCCGCTCATTGCCGCCTTGAAATAGCCGCAGCTAAGCCCGTTTTCTCTTAGCTTTTTAAGTATCAGCCCCGAAATATACGTCTTGCCGACATCTGTCCCTGTTCCGGTTATAAACAGACCCTTGCTCATTTTTATCCCCTCACATCAAAGCCAAATGATTCAAGCATTGCTATATCCTCACCTATCCCGTTGCCCGAGGTGGTGAGCATATCGCCCGTTATCGCGGAATTTGCCCCCGAAAGAAAAGCTGCCTCGCCGCTGTTTTTTAATAAAAGCCTGCCTGCCGCAAGGCGGATATCGGCATCGGGCACTATTATTCTAAAAAGCGCGACTATCCTGAGTATATCATTTTCTGTCAGACGGGGTAGGTCTTCAAATGGCGTTCCCTTTATAGGTATAAGTGCATTTATGGGAATGCTTGATACACCGAGTTTTGAAAGAGTAAGCGCCATATCCGTCCTGTCCTCCCACGTTTCACCCATACCGACAATGCCGCCCGAGCATATCTCAAGGCCTACCGCCTTAGCGCGCGCAAGGCATGATAGCTTTTCATCAAATGTGTGGGTAGTGCATATATTGGGAAAATTTCTTTTCGATGTTTCGATATTGCAGTGATACCTTGTAACGCCGCAGCCTTTCAGCCTTTCAAGCTGCTCTTTGCTCAAAAGCCCCATTGACGCGCAAAGCCCCATTTTCGTTTTTTTCTTAAGCACAGTGAAAGCATCACAAGCCTTGTCAAAATCCTTGCCCGTGAGCGCTCTGCCGGCGGTGACTATCGCAAAGCGGTGAACGCCGCGCTGCTCGTTGTGCCTGCATTCTGCCAATATCTTATCATTATCAAGAAATGCGTATTCCTCGACCCCCGTATGGTGGCGAGCCGACTGCGCGCAGAATTTGCAGTTTTCCGAGCATTTTCCGCTTTTGCCGTTAATTATGCTGCAAAGGTTCGCTTTATTGCCGCTGAAATGCCGCCTGAGCTTATCGGCAGCCTTTGTCAGCTCATCAAGCGGCGCGCTCAAAAGAAAGCTCAGGTCATCATTTTCATCGAGCCGCCTGCCGCCTATTATCTCATCGGTAAGCTTATTTATATCCATTATACAGCCCTCCTCATTTTAGTCAAAGGCACGAGCCTTTTTCCGAGCATTGCTGAAACTATGCAAAGCGCTATATCCCCGGGAACTGCCAAAATAAAGCAATACAAAAACAGCGGCCATACCCCGATAGGTGTGCCGAGCCAGAAACGGCTGACAGCGTAGTAATACGCCATTCCGAATGCATAGACTGCCATAAGCCCCGAAAATGCGCCAGCAAGCAGCCGCGGCAAGGTAATCTCACCCTTGTGAACGATATACCCCGTAAGATAAGCCCCTGCGATAAAGCCTAAAAGATAGCCGAAGGTAGGCTCTGAAACATAGCCGATACCGCCGCCGCTTGTGAAAACGGGCAGGCCGACAAGGCCGAGCATCACATATACCCCGCAGGCCGCCGCCCCGAGCTTTGCGCCGAGGAGAACACCGCTCAGGGTAGTGAACAGAAATTGCAGCGTGAACGGGCATACGGGAATTGGTATGCGGATATATGCCCCTGCTGTTATAAGTGCGACAAACATCGCCGTCATCATCATATCTTTGGTTTTTATTTTACTCAGCCCCTTTTTTGTTATCCTTGATATTATATCACCCCTTTTTATTATTGTCAACCTATAAATTATGAATAGGGTGACAATAATTATTGCAGTCTACGAAAAAGTCGTTATTTTCGTAACAAAGATAGTAAAATATTGACTTTTTATGCAGATAAATATTTATGTCTTATAATTGTATAATTTATGACATATACGGGCTTTATAAATAGGTAAAACTAACAATAAAACAATATTAATTCTGTGATAACCTACAAATATTAATTTTTTATTGTCGTTTTTTAAAAAATGCTTGACACGGATTGATAAAAATGCTATTATAATTATACACATATAAATAAATTAAACGGCTGTCGTGTTTTTTCGCGGCGGCGTTTTATACGGTTATGGCTTGGGTGATTTTATGGCGAGAGAACTTAGTGATGAAGAACTTGCCGTTCTTTCGAGGACGGATAAGGAGGCTATGAGCGAGCTGCTCTCACGCTACACCTTTGTAGCGTCTGCCAAAGCGTGGGCGATATCCCCCGAGTATTATGAAGACCTTTTTCAAGAGGGGCTAATGGGCTGCGTTGCGGCTGCAAAGACTTATGATGCCGACAAGGGGGCAGGCTTTGCAACATACGCAAACAGGTGCATTAAAAACAGAATGATAAATGCCATAAAAAAGCTTGATCACGATAAGGCAGAGCCGCTTGATGAGGAAACCGAGAATATGTGTGCCGACAAAAGCGAGCTTATCCCATACAACATAGTCGAACAAAAGGAGCGTGTTGATGAGATAAACAAAAAAGCGGCAACGGTGCTTTCTGATAAGGAGTGGAGGGTGTTCAGGCTGTTCTCGGTAGGGCTCAGCTATGAGGCGATAGGCTCCGAGCTTGGAATGACCGTAAAACAAGTGAACAATGCTATGCAGCGTGCGAGGAAAAAGCTACGGGCAGAGCTTGGTAATATTTAAAGCAAAAAAAGCGAGGTAAAAGTATCATGTACGAAGACAAGACATTGGTATGCAAAGATTGTGGAAACGAGTTCGTTTTTACAGCAGGTGAGCAGGAGTTCCATGCATCAAAGGGCTTTGTTAACGAGCCGCTCAGATGCAAGGATTGCCGTGACGCAAGAAAGGGCGCAGCAAGAGGCGGAAGACAGCTTTATACAGCAGTATGTGCAGCCTGCGGCGGTGAGGCAAAGGTTCCTTTCCAGCCTAAGGAGGACAGACCCGTTTATTGCAGCGAGTGCTTTGCAAAAATGAAGGAAGAGGCATAAGCCCCTACCCCCATAAAAAGCAATATTACAAGACCGTGAGCAGAAAATGCTTTCGGTCTTGTTTTTTAAAAGAAAAACCGCAGCACATAAGACAGATACCTATATAGAAGTTTTGCCCCTGAGTGTTACAAAGCACTCAGGGGCATTGTGCATATTTATGTTGATAAGCTAAATCAGAATTTGTATTATTTCCACCCATCAGTATTTGAACCTGTTTCGTAGCTAAAAGATGAAACATGAGGATACTCACTTTCAGGTTTGTTATGCTTTTTTGCCCATGCAGATTCAGGTACATAGAGTAATGATTCAAATTCCATTTTCCACATTTCTTTACATCTGCCCATTTTGGCTTTTTTGTAATAATCGACTCCATTTATTAAAGCAACACATCTTGAATATAGAAAACTATCATCGCTCATACAACCGTCAATTTTTTTGCACTGTTCAGCAAGTTTTTTTGTATCAAGATTATATAGTAATTCTGACATTAAATCTTCAAACATAAAAATGTCACTATCTTCTTTTGAGGCAAGAAAGTTAATAACAGGTGTTAAAACAAGTTCGTCATCGCCTTCGTTATCCCAATCACAAAGCTCCATAGTTTTCCAAAATAAATCAAATTTATCCATTATGTCCTCCTCTAAATCCCGATTTTTGTCAGTAACAATTATAGCACATCATCTCTGTACTGTCAATAGAAAAAACGCCATAGTACTTCTGACTTAAGATAAGAAATACTATGGCGTAAAACTTCTTTATACGTACCGTACTTATGTGCTGCGGCATTTTTCTAATTATATTTCATATACGTCAGCAGGCTTGCGAAAATTCCGACTGTCCCGTAAATAATCACGATAAAGGAAATGATCTTCATAATTACCCCAAGCACGGGTATCCAGCCGAGGGCAAAGATCACGATAACGAAAAAGATTATCGCCCCGAGGTAGATCCCGACGGAAATGCAAAGCTCCTTCACATCGTCGATATTGTACTTTCTCATAAGCGGAAAAACGTCTTCCATACTAAGGTTTGTAAGCTTTTCCTTAGCCTTGTCAAGCAGTTCGAGTATATCTTCCATAGCATGTCCTCCTTTATAATTCAAGTTAAATATTTTGTTAATAATATTTTACCACATTATAAAGAGCTTGTCAAGACCCTGCTAAGCATTGACCTGATAATGCATCTTCATTATTTCGAGCATATGCCCTATATTCCCCTCTCCTGCAAAGCGCGACATATCAAAAAAGTCCTCGCTCATACTCACCCAGAGCAGCTTATTCTCATCGCCAAAGACAGTTATTTCCTTATCAAGCGCGCCTGCGTACACCTCAACATAGCAATCATCAAGCGGATAGTCAAAGGTAAGAAAGCGCGTAAGGGTGATATCCTCGCGTGTTAGCCCAGTTTCCTCGCAAAGCTCGCGATAAGCGGCGGCAAGGTGGTCTTCACCATGCTCGATTTTTCCGCCGACAAGGTTAAGCTTGCCTTTATAGGGGTCTTTTAGCCGTCTGCACATAAGCCAGTCGGTCTTATTATTATGTATCACAGCGATACAGTTATAGCCCTGCAATGGTATTCCTCCTTGCTTGATAATATGCAAACCGGAGTTTGGCGAGGTGTTAAGGGGGCGTGCGAAGGGGATACGGGGGGCGACCGCAAAGCCCCCCCGAAAAAGCCCCTCGGAGCGATGAACAAAGCCTTAGCTCAACGCTCGTTATTCAAACTTTTAGCTTGATTTACGCTCAGAGCTAAGTTAGGTCAAAGCAAGCCTCACGCCC
>JAGBNQ010000049.1 GCA_017634275.1 Ruminococcus sp.
ACACCGCACAAAGATTGTGGTACAGATACGCAGTCAGATTTTTCGTCAGATTGCCCAAATTTACCGCAGGAATACTAACGTATTTCAAGGTAAATTTGGGTGATATGACGGAAAATCTGCAAGTAGATGTGCCGCAAAGCTTTCAGGCGGTCTTTGTGCGGTGTTGCCTAAAACAACTATTGCATTTTTCGACAGCTTGTGTTATAATATTTTCCATAAAGAATATGACAAACAGAATGGAGAACTAACATGACCAATGCCGAGATAACAGACAGACTGTTTCTTATGCAGGATAAGACCTATGCGCAGTTTCAGGGCGGCCTTATGCCCGGAGTTTCAAAGGAAACATTTATAGGTGTGCGCACGCCCGAGCTGAAGAGCTTTGCAAAGGAGCTTATTGCAGACGATGCAACGCAGTTTTTAAACACGCTGCCGCACAAATACTTTGATGAGAACCAGCTGCACGCTTTTATAATATGCTTAGAAAAGAATTTTGAGCGCTGCATAAATGAGACAGAGCGTTTTTTGCCGTATGTTGATAACTGGGCGACCTGCGACCAGCTTATCCCCCACAGTTTCAAGAAAAATGCCGACAAGCTTTTGCCGTATGCAAAAAAATGGATATCATCAAGCCACAAATACACTATCCGCTACGGGATAGGCACGTTTATGAGGTATTTCCTCGATGAGCTTTTTGATGAGGAATATATGCGCCTTGTTTCGGAGATAAAGAGCGATGAATACTATGTCAATATGATGATAGCGTGGTATTTTGCAACTGCGCTCGCAAAGCAGTATGACACTGCGATAGGCTACATAGAGCGCAAGGCGCTTGACCCGTTCACCCACAAAAAGGCAATAAGAAAAGCCATAGAATCCTTCCGTGTGACGGATGAACACAAGGCTTATCTGAAAACACTTGTATAACTTATAAAAAAAGATCCCCTTGATATTCAAGGGGATTTTTGTTATCATCTTAAATTCTGTCAGCGACAAGCCTGCCCATTTCCTTGCAGCCTACCTTTTTCATGCCGTCGCTCATAATATCGCCCGTGCGGTAGCCCTCTGCAAGCACCTGCTTAACAGCATTCTCGATAGCGTCAGCCTCCTTGTCCATATCAAAGGAGTATCTTAGCATCATTGCCGCCGAAATTATCGTAGCTATCGGGTTTGCGATATCCTTGCCTGCAATGTCGGGGGCAGAGCCGTGGCTCGGCTCATACATACCGAACTTAGTTTCGTTAAGCGATGCCGATGCAAGCATACCGAGCGAGCCGCTTACCATAGCCGCCTCATCCGAGAGGATATCACCAAACATATTCTCTGTAAGCACAACATCAAACTGTGCAGGGTCACGAACAAGCTGCATAGCGCAGTTGTCAACGAGCATATGCTCAAGCTCTACCTCGGGGTAGTCCTTAGCGACCTCGTTAACTATCTTTCTCCAAAGACGCGAGGAATCAAGAACATTTGCCTTATCAACGCTTGTCACCTTTTTGCGCCTTTTCATAGCTATGTCAAAGCCTTTTATCGCTATGCGCCTTATCTCGTATTCATTGTAGGTAAGGGTGTCAACGGCAGTCATAAGGCCGTCTACCTCTTTAGTTTCGCGCTTGCCGAAATAAAGGCCGCCCGTAAGCTCACGCATTATCATCATATCAAAGCCCTTATCGGCGACCTCCTCACGCAGAGGACAGGCATCCTTAAGCTCGGGATATAAAAGAGCAGGGCGGAGGTTAGCAAAAAGGCCAAGCTCCTTTCTTATCTTCAAAAGGCCTGCCTCGGGTCTTAATGATGGCTCAAGCTTATACCAGGGGGAGGTAGATGTGTTGCCGCCGATAGCGCCGAGCAGCACAGCGTCAGCCGCCTTAGCCGTTTCAACAGCCTCATCTGTAAGCGGAACGCCGCAAGCATCAATAGAGCAGCCGCCCATAAGTATATCGGTATACTCAAATTCGTGGCCGAACTTTTCGCACACCTTATCAAGCACTACCTGCGCCTGAGTAACTATCTCGGGGCCTATTCCGTCGCCCTTGATAACCGTTATCTTCTTTTTCATTTTTATCAACTCCATAAGTTTATTTTCTGACCTGATTATTATAGCACATATCTTAAAAAAAATCAACTGCGGCAGAGGAAAACTCCCCTGCCGCAGTATTTGTTTTATTTGTTTCTTACTTTATTTATCATCTTTTCAAGCGTACCGAGCTGCTTTTTCGGCACCTTGAATTCATAAAGGTCATCATTGGTCTTTACATTCACGCATGATTTTAACAGCTTTGACTCTGCCTCAACTACTCTTATAAGCTTTCTGTCAACAAGAATGGTGAGCGGCATATCGTCGGTGGCAGGACATACTATGAGCAGGCCGCTCGATATCTCAAAGCAAACACCCTCACGCTCGCCTATCTTTACAGTTCCTCTTATGCTTTTTTGAGTGAACTTTACCGCCTGACCGCCCATGCAGTCGGTTTTCTCCAGATCTATCCCGAGATTGACAAAGAGCTGAGTCTTAGCCCTTGACCATTCGGGCGAATCGGCGTTCATGCCCAAGGATTGCAGCACCTCAAAATACGTCATGCCTATCATCACCTTTCTCAAACGAAAACTATATCTATATTATTATAATACTATTTTATCATATATTTATAAACGTTTTATGAACTTTTATATCTTTTTATAAAAAATCGCTTTTTTCGCAAAAAACTCTTGACAAAAGAGGAAAAACGAGTTATACTGTGTATAGTGAATATTAACAGTATAAACAGAGTAAAGGAGGCCGCTATGAATATTCTGATAAGCAACAGCAGCGATATGCCGATATATGAGCAGATATGCTCGCAGATAAAGGGGCTTATCGCATCGGGTGAGCTTAAGGCGAATGACCCTCTGCCCTCGATAAGGGCTCTGGCTAAGGATCTAAGGATAAGCGTTATAACAACCAAGCGCGCGTATGATGAGCTTGAAAGCGAGGGGTATGTTTACACGGTAGCCGCTAAGGGCTGCTATGTGGCAGACACTAATTCCGAGCTTATAAGAGAAAGCAGGCTAAGGGAGATAGAGGAGCTTATTGAAAGGATAGCCTCGCTCGCAGGCTCGGTCAAGCTGACGCAGAAGGAGCTTATCGAGATGATAAAGCTCGTTTATGAGGAGGGTGATGAAAATGGCAGATAACGCAATTGAGATAAAAAACATAAGCAAAAGCTTTGGCAAATTCAAGATAAGCGATTTATCACTATCTCTGCCATCGGGGTGCATAATGGGGCTTATAGGTGAGAATGGGGCAGGAAAATCCACGCTTATAAGACTAATTATGAACGCATCTAACACCGACAGCGGCGAGATAAGCGTTTTAGGGGCTGACAACAAGAGCGAGGGCTTTATTTCCACAAAGGACGATATCGGGGTAGTGCTTGATATGCCATGCTTTGCCGATAACTTAAAAGGCAGGGATATTGACAGGCTTATGAGCGGATACTATTCAAGGTGGAGCAGTGAAAGATTTTTAAGCCTGCTTGAAAGGTTTGAGGTTGACCCTGATGTGCGCTTTTACAAGCTTTCAAAGGGCATGAAAATGAAACTCTCTATCGCTGCGGCGCTCTCTCACGATGCAAAGCTGCTTATCCTTGATGAGCCGACCTCGGGGCTTGACCCTATGGTAAGGGACGAGCTGCTTGATATCCTTATGGAATTTACGCGCGATGAGGAGCGCTCGGTTCTGATATCCTCGCACATAACGAGCGACCTTGAAAAGATATGCGATTATATAGCCTTTTTGCATAAGGGCAGGCTCATGCTTTGTGATGAAAAGGATATGCTGCTTGAACGCTACTCTGTAGTAAAGCTTTCCGGGCAGCAGCTTGATGAGCTGCCGAAAGACTCATACATAGGCGCAAGAAAGGGCAAGTATTCCTGCGAGGTGTTAATGGAGAGCAGCAATATCCCCGAGGGCTTTACAAAGGAGCATACCACCCTTGAGGAGATAATCCTCTTTATGGCAAGAAATGAAAGGGAGGCGGTTTAAATGAACGGCAGCTTAAGAAAAAACATAAGAGAGATGCGCGGAGTCTCTATTTATATTTTCGTGTTTATGGGGCTGTTAAGCGTGCTTGCAGTTTTCTCAAAAAGCAATTCGACACTCGGCATAATAACTATCATGGGCGCTGTGATACCTGCAAGCTCTATAGAAAGAGATAATCAGAGGGGCTTTGATACCTTTGAAAGAATGCTGCCCGTAAGCCCTGAGCAGGTAGTGAGCAGCAAGTATCTGCTAACTCTTTTTACCACACTGATGATATTTGTATGCTCGGTTTTAGGGCATATAGCCGGTGTGCTTATCTGCAAAGGCGCTGACGGGAGATTCGCCCTGCCAAAGCCCGACGAGGTAAGCATAGCAGACAGTGACTTTTTAATAAAAATATGCTTTATAAGCCTTATAACAATAGCCGTTGCAGGGCTGCTCATAGTCATTTTCTATAGGTTCAAAAGCAGCACCTTTATAAGAATGATACCTGCGGCTGTATGCTTAACGATCGGTATCGGCTGTGGGCTGATGATGAATGATGATGAGGATAGCTTTATAGGGCCGCTAAGCGAGATATCGACGGTGGTGCTTATTACAGCTTTCGTTGTATGTACCGTAATTTTTGCGGCAAGCTATGTTTTATCGCTTAAGTTTTACAACAAATACAAGGATTAAGGAGGAATGGATATGCCGTCATATATTTTAGGCGCACTTGCAGGGATAACCGCGGTGCTTGTTTACAGGATAACTCACAAGGGCAAGGACGATAACGATAAGGATAAAAAAGAATAACCGATAATACTCCCTTTGCAGCGATAAAGGGAGTATTATTTACTTATTCATAAAAAATTTATGCTTTGCACCATAAAATAAACACATATATGAGCTATACTTACTATTGTCTAATTCTAAAACGAAAGGATTTTTTTATTATGCTAAAGAAAATTTCGGCAATAACGCTTTCTTTTATAATCGCGGCAATGTGCTTTGCAGGGTGCGGTGATTCCTCGTCCTCCGAGTCTTCTGCGACCTCGGCAGCCGATTCGTCTGTTGCAGACAGCAGCTCTTCGGCAGACAGCTCGGCTAATGGTGATGCATCCTCCGCGGCCGATGACTCCTCCACGCAGGAAGAAGTCATCCCCGAGGCCTCACTCACTATCGACGGCGAAAAGGTGGATACAAAGGATCTTGTAATGCTCACCGTTGACGGCAGAGATATTGATTTTGACACATTCAGATATTACTATGCTTATGTTTTAAACGTATACGGCGTTTCCCCCGATGCGGTAACTGAGGATATATTTAAGGATATCCTTGCAAACACGGTAAACCAGATAAAGCAGGAGTATGTTACACTCAAAATAGCCGATGAGGAAAAGATAACCCTTGACGATGAGGATAAGAAAACCATCGAGAACGATATAGCCACCATCAAGGGGCAGTATGAGTCAGAGGAGGCTTTTATCGAGGGAATGAAGAAATACTACCTCACTATTGACGTACTGAACAAAATGGAAGAAATGAGTGCGCTTTATAAGAAGGTTTACAGCACTGTACTCACAAACGGCGGAAAGTATGCAACAAAGGCTGAGGATTTCAAAAAGGTAGTACAGGATAAAGACCAGTATGCAAGGGCTATACACATTCTTATACCCTACTGCTCGCAGGCACCGCTTGATGATGAAACAGCAAAGACCTTTGATTCTATGGAGCTTGCGCAGAAAATGAACATCAAGCAGCAAGCCTATGCACAGCTTACCGATGAGAAAAAGCAGGAGTGCAAGGACGCGGCTAAGAAGATAGCCGAGGACGTACTGAAAAAAGCCCTTGACGGCGAGGATTTCAAGGAGCTTATCAAGGAATACGGCTGGGACGCAGGCATGGAGAACGAGGATTACAAGGACGGCTACTATATCCGCCCACAGTCGCAGTTCGTTCAGGAATTCAAGGACGCGGCTTTTTCACTTAAGGAGAACGAGATAACAAAGGAGCTTGTTGAAAACGAAAGCTACGGCTACTTTATCATCAAGCGCCTGCCCGTTGACCTTGACTATGTTGACAGCCACATAAATATGCTCACCGAGGAATATGACAAGGACAAGATACAAGACCTCTACAAAAAGCTCATGGACGAAATGGAAGTCACCTACTCCGACACATACAATAAGCTTACTTACAACAGCATAACCTGATAATAACACAAAGCCGGTTCACAAAGAGCCGGCTTTTTTATTCGGTGAAGTACCCTTATAAAACAGAGATTCTTTATTATAAAAGTGTTGGGAGTGGGCATTCCGAAGGGGTTTGGGGGCGTTTGCTTACTTCGTGAGCAACGCAAAGCCCCCGTGCCCCCTTCGCATTGCCCCCCTGCAACTTCACAAATCCCAATTTATCTTACTGTATGCACAAAAGCAAAAAGTGTAAAACAAAAACGGTATCACCGCGCGATAGATCATATCATTCGCGCAGAGATACCGTTATTATTATCCTCTTTAGCCCTCTTTTGCCTCGTTTGCCTCGTCAATTGAGGGAATAACTATGCTTTCAAGCTCCTCCTGCGTAAAGGGGATAGCTTTTTTGGGGCGGCCATAGAGGTTCTCTACATCATCGCCGTAGTAGTTGCTCGTATCAACGGGGAGGTTTTTCTTTCTTAATGTGTTCTCAACACCCTCTCTTACAAGCGCATAGAAGAGAGCGAACACGGGAACTGCGAGAACCATTCCCGCAAATCCGAAAAGTCCTCCGCCGACAAAGAGCGCAACAAGCACCCAGAACCCCGGAAGACCCGTGGAGTTTCCAAGTATCTTCGGGCCTAAAACATTTCCGTCAAACTGCTGTAAAGCAAAGATGAAGATGAGAAGTGCTATAAACTTATTCGGCTGAACGAGCAATATAAACAGCCCCGAGGGGATAGCGCCGATAAAAGGCCCGAAAAACGGGATAATATTCGTAACGCCGACTATAACGCTTATCATCAGCGAATAGTCCATATTCATTATGCGAAGGCCTATATAGCAAAGAACGCCGATAATGAACGAGTCGATTATCTTGCCGCCGATAAAGCCCGAGAAAATGCTGTTTGTCTTTCTGAAAAGGCGGATAAGCCTTGTGTAGGTACTTCTCTTGCAGATAGAGATGAGTATCTTCTTAGCCTGAGCAAAGAGCGTTTCCTTACTAAACAAAAGATAGATAGAAACGATAAAGCCCAGCACGAAGTTCTTTATAACGTTTATAAAATCCCAAGCACCCGAGAGGACGTCGTTTATATACGGGCGCAGCTCGTTGAGCGTTGTGCTGAAGTCCTTAGTAAAGCGGTTTATCGTATCAGAAAGCGCCTTTTCTACCTGCTTGTTGTTTTTAAACAGTTTCATTACCCATTCCTGCGCGGTGTCGGCGTAGCTTGAGAAATTATCTATTATCTCGCTCACACTCTTTAACAGCTCAGGAACAACTACCGCAACAAGCCCGACTATGATCCCTGCAAAGATAAGGCAGGCAGATACCACCGCTATCGCGCGCGAGGCTTTGGGCTTGGGGGCTTTTTTGAATATAAATCTATTTACAAGCTTTTCTACCCTTACCATTATAGGGTTCATCAGAAAGGCTATCACAACGCCCCAGGTTATCGGGCTCATAACAGAAATGCATCTGTCAAGGAAATCCATAATGGTATCAGCCTTTAGCAAAGCCGCTACAAGCACTACGTTAATGGCAATTACAATAGCCGCATAAAACGCAACTGTATTATACCGTTTGTTTGGAGAAATCTTCATTTTAACACCCCAATGATCTCAATAATTCATTTATTTCATTATACACTTATTTTTCCAAAAAATCAATACGAAAATCGGGATATTTTGGAAAATTCTTCTTCGTTCATAAAAAATTAATATAATTATCTATTGACAAAACGGGGAAAATGGAATATAATATAGAAAATCAATATTTTTTAAATCCTGTGAGCAAAAGTAAGTAGCCTTGCATGAGTGTTTCAGAGAGTCGGCGGCGGTGTGATGCCGATACATAGGGGCAAGTGTGAATGGATTTGTGAGGAGCGGTGTGAAAGTTTTAAAACGAGTATCACTCGCCGCGTGTTCCTGCGTTAGTGTGAGAGGGTATGGCGTTGTCAGCAGTTGCTGTCAGCAAGTATTCGGTTGAGCGGCACTGTAATAAGTGCCGGAATTTGGGTGGCACCACGGTTCTATCGTCCCAAAGCAAAAGCTTTAGGCGTTAGGGCTTTTTTATTGCCAAAATTAATGAAAGGGGTCAATTCCTATGTTATTTCCTGAGATCGAAACAGTAAAAAAACTAAGCAAAAGCTACAAAACAGTTCCTGTATTCTATGAGCTGCTCGTTGACCAGTTCACCCCGATAAGGCTGTTTAACTGCCTGCACGAAAAATACAAAAACTGCTTTATACTTGAAAGCGTTGACAATAAGGATCAGTGGGGGCGCTACTCATACGTCGGCATTGACCCGAAGGAAGAAATAATCATAAACGGCAAAAACGCTATGATAAAATGCTCGGACGGCACAAAGTATGAGGGCGAGATAGATGACCCAAGGGATTTTTTACAAAGCATTATTGATGAGCATCGCTCGCCTAAGATAAACGGCTACCCCAAGCTTACGGGCGGTCTGATAGGCTACTTTGCGTATGACTGCATAAGGTATTTTGAGAAAACGCTCACCTCTCCCCCGAAGGATGACCTTAATATGGCGGATATAAACCTTCACATCTTTGATGAGCTTGTAGCTTATGACCACTTATCCAACAAGGCGGTAATAATTTTAAATATCAGCGCCGAGGGGGATATTGATGCGCAGTTTGCAGCGTGCGAAAAGAGGGCTGAGGAGATAGCGGATATATTAAGAAACTACACCCCTGCCGTCAAGGAGAAAAAAGCACAGCGAGGTGAGCTTAAGATAAGCTCAAACATCACAAAGGAGCAATACCTTGAAAATGTTAAAAGGGCTAAGGAGTATATCAAGGAGGGCGATATTTTCCAGGTCGTTCCCTCGCAGCGCTTTGAGGTGGAAAATCCGCCCGAGAGCTTTGATGTTTACAGAATGCTTAGAACTACCAACCCCTCGCCTTACCTTTACTACTTTGACCACGATGATTATGCGATAGCAGGCGCATCGCCCGAAATGCTCGTTTCGGTAAATGACGGGGTGATAGTCAACAAGCCTATCGCAGGAACGATAAAGCGCGGCCTTACAAATGCCGAGGACAAGGCAAACGAAACAGAGCTTTTGAATGACCCGAAGGAAAGAGCAGAGCATACGATGCTCGTTGACCTCGGAAGAAACGATGTGGGAAAGGTTAGCCGCTTTGGCAGCGTTAATGTAAAGGAATTTATGACTGTTGAGCGCTACTCAAAGGTAATGCACCTTGTATCGACTGTTCAGGGTGAGCTTGCAGAGGATAAAAGACCCATTGATGCACTTATGGCACTTCTGCCTGCGGGAACGCTCTCGGGTGCGCCCAAGGTAAGGGCTATGGAGATAATCGACGAGCTTGAAACAACAAAGCGCGGCCTCTATGGCGGAACGGTGGGCTACCTTGCATTTGACGGGTCTATCGATACCTGCATTGCAATAAGAACGGTGCTTTTCAAAAACGGCAAGGCTTACGTTCAGGCAGGCGGAGGCATCGTTGCCGATTCCGACCCCGAAAAGGAATATGAGGAATCCGTTCAAAAATCAATGGCGGTAATAAATGCGATAAAAGAGGCAAATAAACTTTAATACATGGAGGAAATCAAAATGGCAAACGAAAAGGACATCATTTTAACGGGAGACAGACCTACAGGCTCACTTCACTTAGGGCATTATGTAGGCTCGCTCAGAAAAAGGGTGGAAATGCAGAATACCGGCAAATACCTCCCCTTTATAATGATAGCAGACCTTCAGGCGCTTACAGACAACGCCGAGAACCCCGAAAAGATAAGGGAGAGCATTTTAGGCATAACACTTGACTACCTCGCAGCAGGTCTTGACCCCGAAAAATGCAATATTTTCGTTCAGTCACACATTCCTGCTTTATACGAACTTCCTATGTACTACTCAAACTTAGTAACAATGTCAAGACTGGAGAGAAACCCCACAATAAAAAACGAGATAAAGATGAGAGGCTTTGAGCGCTCTATCCCCGTAGGGTTTATGACCTACCCTATCTCGCAGGCGGCGGATATCACGGCTTTCAAGGCAAAGTATGTTCCCGTAGGTGAGGATCAGCTGCCGATGTTAGAGCAGGCAAGAGAGATAGTTTCAGCATTTAACAGGATATACAAGTGCGATATACTCGTTGAGCCCGAGGCTGTTCTGCCGGATAATTCAAGCTGCAACAGACTTGTCGGAATTGACGGAAATGCTAAGATGTCAAAATCACTCGGCAATTGCATCTACCTTAAGGACGATGAAAAGACGCTTAAGGAAAAGGTAATGAGTATGTTTACAGACCCTACCCATATAAACGTTTCAGACCCAGGGCACACAGAGGGCAACCCCGTGTTCATCTACCTTGATGCATTCTGCACTGATGAGATGATACAGGAATACGCACCCGACTACAAGACGCTTGAAGAAATGAAGGAGCATTACCGCCGCGGCGGACTTGGCGATATGAAGTGCAAAAAGCTCTTAAACAGCGTAATGCAGGAAACACTTAAGCCTATAAGAGAGAGAAGAGCGCAGTATGAGGGCGATAAGCAGTACCTCCTTGACATTCTCAAAAAAGGCACAGAGAGAGCAGTTGAGCTTTCAAACAAGACAGTAGCAGAGGTAAGGGCGGCTATAGGTATTGATTACTTTACCGACGTTTCCTTCCTTGATAAATTTGTAAAATAGGATCTTTTTGCACCTTAAGCCGGCAAAAGGTCAGGAAGATAATAAAAGCAAGACTACACCACAGACTAAACGAAACTTCCGAAAGGACTGACTGACTATGATACTAATGATAGACAACTATGACAGCTTTACCTACAACCTTTATCAGGCTATAGGCGTTCTTTACCCGAATATCGAGGTAAAAAGAAACGATGAGATAACACTTGATGAAATAGCCGCTCTTGCCCCTGAGGGAATAATATTATCCCCCGGCCCCGGCAGGCCTGCTGATGCAGGCATCTGCGAAGAGCTTATAAAGAGATTCAGCGGCGAGATACCCATTCTCGGGGTATGCTTAGGTCATCAGGCTATCGCAGAGGCTTTCGGCGGCAAAATAATCCACGCAAACGAACAGCTCCACGGCAAGCAGACGGATATCAACATAAACACCGCAAACCCACTTTTCTCGGGGCTTTCTTCAAACATCAAGGCGGCAAGATATCACTCACTCGTTGCTGACAGCCTTACACTTCCGAGCTGTCTGAGAGTTATCGCTACAGATGACTCGGCACAAATAATGGCTGTAAGGCACAAGACCCACAAGACCTACGGCGTTCAGTTCCACCCCGAGAGCATTCTCACTGATGTGGGCATGAAGATAATCGACAACTTCCTTTCAAATGTGTGCGATATCAAGACCACAAAGGCAAGCCTGCCATCTATCCCCGACGGCGAGAGAACAGAGCTTATAAAATACATCAGAAAGGTAGTTGACAAGGGCGAGCATCTGACAGAGCAGGAAAGCTTTGAGGCTGTTGACATAATAATGAATGACAGAGCCACAAATGCGCAGATCTCGGCACTCCTCACAGCTATGAGATTAAGGGGAGAAAATGTTGACGAGATAACGGGCTTTGTAAAGGGCATGAGAAAGAATATGACCGAGGTCATACCCGATACCCCCGTGCTTGAGATCGTTGGAACGGGCGGCGACCTATCGTTCAGCTTTAACATTTCCACCACCTCGGGCTTTGTAATCGCAGGCGCAGGGCAGGCCGTTGCAAAGCACGGCAACAGAGGTGTTTCCTCAAACAGCGGCGCTGCTGATGTGCTGGAGGCGCTCGGCTGCAATATCTCCCTTACCCCCGACAAGGCTAAGAGCCTTATAAACGAGGCAGGCTACACCTTCCTCTTTGCACAGAAATATCACTCTGCAATGCGCTTTGTAGGCCTTACAAGAAAGCAGATAGGTGTAAGGACTATCTTCAACATCTTAGGCCCTCTTGCAAACCCTGCAAAGGCTGAATATATGCTGCTTGGCGCTTACAGTGATGAGCTGCTTGAAAATATGGCAAAGGTTCTTATGAACATAGGTGTCAAGAGCGCTATGCTCGTACACGGGCAGGACGGGTTTGATGAGATATCTATCTCAGCACCTACTACCGTTTGCGAGGTTCGTGACGGCAAGCTGATAAAATATGAGATCTGCCCCGAGGACTTTGGCCTTAGAAGATACAAAAAAAGCGATGTAAACGGCGGCGGTGCCAAGGACAATGCCGCAATTACAAGAGGTGTTCTTGACGGCAGCATAAAGGGTGCCAAGCGCGATATAGTTCTGCTAAACGCAGGCTGCGCTTTATATGTAGCGCACAAGGCTGACAGCATCGAAGAGGGCATTGCCCTTGCAAGGCAGAGCATTGACAGCGGCGAGGCTTTGGCAAGACTTGACAAGTTCGCAGAGCTTTCAAATGAGGGCTGAGCTATGATATTATCAGATATAGCAAGAAAAAGGGGCGAGCAGCTCGAAAGGGAAATGTCGCTTATAGGCAGGTCGGCGGCAGCTGCGCAGGCGCATGAGTGCAAGCTGAGAACTTATTCGTTAAAGACAGCACTTAAGCGCGATAACCTGTCGGTAATAGCCGAGGTAAAGAAAGCCTCCCCCTCAAAGGGGCTTATCAAGGAGGATTTCAGGCCGCTTGACATTGCCCTTGAATACGAACGCTCATGGGCAAACGCTATCTCCTGCCTGACGGAGGAGCATTACTTCCGCGGCAGCAACGATTACCTTAAAAGGATAGCGGAAAACGTCCATATCCCCGTGCTGCGCAAGGATTTTGTAATAGATGAATTTCAGATATATCACGCAAGGCTTTTGGGGGCGAGCGCCGTGCTGCTTATTGTTGCGATACTTGATGAGGCAACTCTTAAGCACTTTACGCAGACAGCCCACTCGGTAGGGCTTGAGGTGCTGACAGAGGTACACGATGAATATGAGCTTGAAAAGGCACTTAAGACCGATGCTGACCTTATCGGCATAAACAACCGAAACCTTAAGGACTTTACTGTTGACCTTGACACGACAAGGCGGCTTTCATCGCTTATCCCGAAAGAAACGGTCTTGGTATCGGAAAGTGGGATAAGAAATAATGAGGATATGAAAAAAGCGCGCGCAAACGGCGCTGATGCGGTACTTATCGGTGAAACGCTGATGAGGGCGCAAAGCATAAGGGATAAGCTAAACGAGCTGCGCGAGGGCGTGTGATATGGTTAAAACAAAGATATGCGGAATAAGAAGGCCGCAGGATATAGAGTTTTTAAACCTTTACCGCCCCGAATATGCAGGCTTTATACTGAGTGCAGGCTTTAAAAGGAGCATAAATGCTCAGACCTTTTGTGAGCTGAAAAAAGAGCTTGACAGCAGCATCAAGGCAGTCGGCGTTTTTGTTGACGAAAAGTTAAGTGAGATAAAAAAACACTATGCCGACAAGCTTGACGTTATCCAGCTCCACGGAAATGAAGGAGATGAATATATCTCAAAGCTAAGAGAATTCTTTGGCGGCGAGATATGGAAGGCCGTAAGGGCAAAAACGGCGGAGGATATAGAGCTTGCCGATAAGCTTTCGGCCGACAAGCTTGTTATCGACAGCTTTGTTGAGGGCAAGGTCGGCGGAACGGGCAAGCAGGCTGACACCGAGGTGATAAAAAAAGCACGCATCACCAAGCCTTTTTTCATAGCAGGCGGTGTGAGCGAGCAAAATGTAAAAAGCCTTATAGAAATGCTCAGGCCTTTCGGGGCTGACATATCAAGCTCGGTGGAAACTGACGGCTTTAAGGACAAGGACAAGATAGGCAGGATAATCACACTCATAAGGGAGGAAAACTAATGGAAAAGATAGGACGTTTCGGAGAATTCGGCGGACAGTATGTTCCCGAAACTGTTATGACGGCAGTTCACGAACTTGAAGATGCCTATAATAAATATAAGAATGACCCCGAATTTAATGAGGAGCTGAGGGCTCTCTACAGAGATTACGCAAACCGCCCCTCTATGCTCTACTACGCCGACAAAATGACTAAGGACCTGGGCGGCGCTAAAATATACATCAAGCGTGAGGAC
>JAGBNQ010000010.1 GCA_017634275.1 Ruminococcus sp.
CTTCCTCTATTACCGTGTGGAAAACTACTTGCAGCATAACATCGCCAAGCTCCTCCCTCATCATCTCGGGGGAGTCAAAGTCGATAGCCTCAGCGACCTCGTAGGCCTCCTCTATCATATCCTTCTTGATAGAGCTGTGCGTCTGCACCTTATCCCACGGGCAGCCGTTTTCAGACCTGAGTATCCTTACTATCTCTGTCATATCATAGACATTGTAGCTGTCCTTTTCAAGTATTGCGTTGATCCTGTCCTGCATAGTGCCTTCATTCTTTCAAAATTTATCCGTGTACATATTATTTTAACTCAAATCCGATTATTTTTCAAGTCCTTTTTGCGATTTTTTTAAATTTTTTTTGTTTTTTCTGTCTTTTCGGCAATATGTTCAATAAATAGAGTGAAAAAATGTATATAATGCCACCTGCGGCAATTGAGATGATCAGGCAAAGCCTGAAATTTCCGCTTAAAATGCCGCTATAAAGCTTATCATAGCAAAGCCTTGCGCCGCCGGCGCACAGAAGTGCCGAAAAAGCAGGGCTTATAAAGCATTTTTTAATGCCCGGCAAAACAGCGCAGGTATCAAAATATACCTTTACCGCTATGAAAAATGCCGCCATATCCGCAATCACAAGGGCAAGTGCCGCCCCCGAAACACCGAAATGAGGGATAAACATAAGTGTCAGGTTGCCTATAAGCTTTGTGATGCATGAGATGACCATGATCCTGACGCAGCTTTTAGGCCTGCCGACAGCCTGCAAAAGCGCAAACACGGGCGGCAGCATACACCCGAACACAAGCCCTGCCGAGAGGATCATAAAGGGCTGTGAGGATACTGCCGTTTCATAGACCCTTGACGGGTATAAAAGTCTTAACACCTCGTTTGAAAAGACAGTCAGCCCGAAGGAGGCCGGGAATGCTATGACCGATGACAGAAAGAAAACATCGTCAGTTCCCTTTTTAAGGGCGGCGGTGTCACCCGTTGCGCGCGCCTTTGCTACACCGGGGAGTGCAGGCTTGCCGAGCATCGCCGTAAACCCGGGGATTATCCCCGTGACGGTAAGCGCAAGCGAGGTAAACGAGCCGTATATAAAATCAGCGATATCGCCCTTTGCGATGCCCGAGCCGTTTAGCATACTTATATCAAGCGCACCGCGTGATAGCAATACTTTAAGCATCATCGGAACGGTAAGCAGGTCTACCGTATTTATCAGCGTGCTGATAGCGGCGGTAAGCGCTATCGGGAATGCGTAATGATTAAGCTCGCTGATTATGTGGCGCGCGCTGTCGGTGCAGATGTCCTTTTTAAGCTTGTTTTCACTTATCCCGTCACCCTTTATTTTAAGCCGAATGCAAAGATATATACACGCAAACAAGGATGAGAGCGATACCCCGAGGATAGATGCCGCGGCAGTAATTGATAAGGTTTTAGGGGTGTCATAAAGTGTGCTTGCTTTTTTGTAGGCAATAAAGGCGAATAAAAGCCCTAAAATAAGCTTGAAAAGCGTTTCGATTATCTCGGAAACGGCTGTAGGCACCATATCGCAAAGCCCCTCAAAATACCCCCTGTAGACCGAAATTATACAGCATAAAAACACAGTAGGGGAGACTGCTATGAGTCCCGGCGCCATATTTGACGAGCCGAGTATGAGCCTTGATATCAGTCCCGAAAATAGTACAATTGCGCCGCTTGACAAAAGCCCCAAAAGAGAATAGAATATTAGCGCCGTCCGCCTTATCTTGCGCGCGTTTTTGTATCTTTCAAGGGCAAAATTCTCTGATATCATTATCGCAAGCGTCGAGGGGATACCCCCTATAGCAATAGCATAAACGGGCGTAAATACTGCATACACGCTCTGATAATATGCCATACCCGTTCCGCCCAGAAGGTTTGTGAGCATCAGCTTGTATGCAAGCCCCATGACCTTTGTTACAGCCACCATAAATATCAAAATAGCCGAGCCCTTGTAAAAGCTTTGTCCTTTCAAAAAAACACCCCCGAGATAATTTTATTATCACGGGGGAAGATTTATTCTTTAGTCATTTGGTTTTCAAGCTCTCTCATATTTTTAAACTCAAAAAAGCACATAACTATCGCGATTATAGAAGAAATAAGGTCGCCTATAGGCCCTGCGTAAACTATCCCGTCAATTCCCCATATGCGAGGGAGGATAAGAAGTGCAGGCAAAAAGAAAATGATCTGTCTTGTGAGTGAGAGGAATACGCCCTTTATCGCCTTGCCTATTGATGTGAAGAATGTAGATGTGACCGGCTGGAGCGCAACTATCCACGAAAAGAAGAGAAACCTTTTTAAAAAGCGCGTGCCGAACTCAAAATATTCGTCTGTTCCGTCGCCGAATACAGAGAGTATCTGTTTCGGGAAAAGCTGAAAGCAGATAAAGCACACAAACGAGAAACCGACCGCGATAGTGCTTGCAAGGAAATATGCATTTTTCACCCTGTCATATTTTTGCGCGCCGTAGTTAAAGCTCTCTATCGGCTGTGTGCCTTGAGAAAGACCGATAACGATCGAGAAAACAAGCTGGCTTATCTTCATAACTATCCCTGCGCAGGATAGGGGGATGCTCTCGCCGTAAACGCTCTGTGCGCCGTAGGTGCGAAGTGAGTTGTTAAGAACTATCTGAACTATCATCATAGCTATCTGGTTGAAAAATGATGCCATGCCGATAGCAAATATCTTTTGGCAGCATTTTGCCGAGGGGATAAGGTGCTTTCTTTCAAGCCTGACTGTCTTTGGCCTGAATGCGAGGTACCACACTATCATAAGCGCCGATATTACCTGACCTATGACAGTAGCAATAGCCGCCCCCTTCATTCCCATGCCGAACCCGAAAACGAATACGGCATCAAGAATAGTGTTTATCACAGCACCCGTTATCGAGCAAAGCATAGTCATCATAGGGCTGCCGTCTGCTCTTACAAGGTGTGAACCACCCGTTGTCAGTACCAAAAACGGAAAGCCGAATGCGGTTATTCCGACGTAGTCGAGCGCAAACGGCATTACCTCATCGGGCGAGCCAAAAAGCCTGAGCAGCGGCTTTAAAAACAGCAGCGTTACCACCATCAGCACAACGCCGCTAATAACGAGCATTGTCACGGCATTGCCCATAAAGAACGGGGCTTTATCCTTTTTGCCCTGACCGAGGGTAAGGTTAAATGCAGACGCGCCGCCTATGCCGAACAGCAGAGCGAGGGCTATGCACGAAGTCGATAGCGGAAATGCTACGTTTGTAGCGGCATTTCCGAGCATACCTACCTTTTGCCCGATAAAGAGCTGATCGACTATGTTATACAAAGCACCTACGAGCATAGCGATAATGCTCGGTATTGAGAATTTCAGCATAAGCTTTCCTACAGGCTCACTGCCCAGTGGGTTTTGAATCGTTTTATCCATTTTATCATTCCAATCATTGACAGATATTCTTAAAAACACTCATTCCCCCACAAAATATGTGAGGGAATGACCACAAATACTATTATAATATATTATTTTTCATAATTCAAGCGAAAAGCCGAAAATTTATAACTTTGCTCAAATTTGAACGCTTACAGATACAAATTCTGTACCATTTAGCTTACAGCTAAGGCTGTCGGGCTGGTGGGTAGATGCATAAATTGTAAATCTATCCCCCTTTACCCTTATGCCCTCGGGGGTGACAAAGGTAAATGCCTTTTCGGGAATGCTTATCTCTGCCTTGCCCTCTTTACCTGCACTTGTGTCAACCCTTGCAAAGCCGCAGAGGTGGTAGTTCTCATTACATCTTTCGTCATCTGCTTTGATGTATAGCTCTATAACGTCCTGCGTATCGGCCTTGCCCGTGTTTTTAAAGCTGACCTTAGCCCTGCCGTCATTATATTCAAGCGCAGTTACCTCAACACCCGAATATGTAAGTCCGAAACCGAACGGGTAGAGGACGTTCTCATTATCCTTTATATATCTGTATGTTCTTCCTGCCATAGAGTAATCTGTAAACTCGGGCAGCTTATCCGAATCCTCATAGAACGTAACGGGCAGCTTTCCCGACGGGGAGACCTTTCCGAAGATTATATCCGCAAGCGCCCTGCCGCCCTCCGAGCCGCTGTACCATGCGTGGATAAGCGCATCAAACTTGTTTTCGGTATTTATCGCACTTCCTGCGGCAACTACTGCGATTATCGGCTTGCCTGCTTTTTTAACGCACTCTATAAGCCTTATCTGGCTTTCGGGCAGCTTTAGTGAGGGCTTGTCACCCGAGGCGAACTCATTGCCCGTGTCGCCCTCCTCGCCTTCAATTGATGCATCAAGCCCTAAGCAAAGCACTACCGCATCGGACAGCGACGCTACCGTGTAAGCCTCGCTCAGCCTGTCATCATTCTGAGCCAGCACAGATACCTTGTCCTTGAATAAGTGGCAGCCCTCTGAATAAAGCACGCGCCCGTCAAAGCTCTCCTGAATGCCGCCCAAGAAGGTGTGGTAGCTGTCGGAGGTGCCGTTGTAGTTTCCGTCAAGCACGGCTACGCTGTTAGCTGTAGGGCCTATAACGGCGATAGTTTTTATTTTTTCCTTATCAAGCGGCAGAATGCCGTTGTTTTCAAGCATTACCATAGCCTTTGCCGCGGCATCGTAAGCCTTTTGCTTATGCTCATCGCACGCTACAACGCTGTAGGGGATATCGTCAAACGGCGTGCTGTCATCGAGCATACCGAGCTTTATCCTTGTAGTAAAGAGGTGAACTGCCGCCTCTCTTATCTTTTCCTCGGTAACAAGCCCCTGCTCCAAAGCCGCCAAAAGGTTGACGTAGCAGCAGCCGCAGTTAACATCGCACCCTGCATTAAGCGCCATAGCTGCGCTTTCAACAGCGTTTGATGTTACCATGTGGTGAGTATGAAAATCATTTATAGCCCAGCAGTCGGAAACAAAATAGCCTGCAAAGCCCCAGTCATGCAGCTTGCCCATAAGAAATTCTGACGCGCAGGCAGGCTCACCGTTTACGCGGTTATAAGCACCCATAACGCCCTCAACATCAGCGTCCTTTATAAGCTCCTCAAATGCGTAGAGATATGTATCCTCAAGGTCAAAGTCCGATATTCTTGCATCAAATTCATGCCTTACCCCCTCGGGTCCCGAGTGAACGGCAAAATGCTTAGCGCACGCGGCAGTTTTCATAATATCGCCCTCGCCCTGCAAGCCCTTTACATAGGCTTTTCCGAGCGTGGCTGTCAAAAACGGGTCTTCCCCGTAGGTCTCCTGCCCTCTGCCCCAGCGTGGGTCGCGGAAGATGTTGATGTTAGGTGCCCACATTGTAAGGCCTTTGTAGATATCTCTGTCATCAAGCTTTGAAAAGGCGTTGTACTTTGCTCTTGTTTCGGTAGAGGTGATGTCTGCTACCTCAAAGACCTCGTTTACATCAAATGTTGCCGCAAGAGCGATAGCCTGCGGAAAAACAGTTGATATACCGTTTCTTGCAAGGCCGTGAAGTGCCTCGTTCCACCAGTTATAGGCAGGGATGCCGAGCCGCTCGACAGCAGGTGAATCATACCTAAGCTGCGATGCCGCCTCCTCGACTGTCATTTTGCTTACAAGAGCCTCCGCCCTTTTCCTTGCGTTTTCATAAGAGCTTACATTTTTCATTTTTCTCCTCTCGCCGTAGCGATGTCTAAGGTTGGTTGGTTTATTATGGTAATATTATAATTCAAATTATGATAAAAATCAATACTTTTATAGAAAATGATAAGAAAACGCTTTGATTTATCAGACGAAAATCTTATATTTTTCACATGATCCTGACTGCCATGCAGACTTTGTCATTTATTCGAGAACAAGATTATACTCGTCGATCTCTATATCCGAATAGCCCGTCATTGTAAGCTTTAAGGACTCTAACAGATCCTCCTCCGGCAATGTGTCATAATAATTCTCTATGCTTTTTGATATGGTGATGTTAAGTGTAAAATGATCTCCGGCGGTGTGGTATGCGACAAAGGAGTCGGCGCTGTCTGTTCCGTTGTCATCAAGTCTGACATCTATAAGCCTTACCTCGGTGCCGATATTGTTATGTGCCTTCCATCTGTCAAATATTTCTTCTGCTGAAAGCGGCAGGTATTCCGTGACACTTTTTATCTCATTTCCGTCAACATAATAAATATCAACATCTGCACATTCCAATGCAAGCACATCTTCGGAATCGTCATTGCTCTCACTCTGTTCGCCGGTGCTGTCGGCCGTGATATCCTGCGATTTGCCAAGCCATATCCCTGCACCGATAACAAGCCCTATGCAGGCAGCTGCGCAAAGCCCTATCGCAAGCCGCTTTTTATTAGAAGATAGATTATTCGGCGCATTTTCGGCGGCCTTTATCTTTTCATCGTCTATTTCACCTAAAACTTCAAAAAACTTCTCCTTTTTCATAATTCGTACCCCCTCTTTGTCAGATGCTCTTTTAGCTTGTGCCTTGTTCGGCTTAGCTCTACAGATATGTAGTTTTCATTTCTTTTGCAGTTTTTTGCAATTTGCTTTACGCTGTCGGCATAAAAGCAGCGCCTTATAAAGATATATCTCTTTTCCTCGGAAAGGCTGTCAAGGAATTGGTTTATATCGCTGACCATTTCTTTCATTATCACCTCGTTCTCGGCATTCTCCTTATCGGAAACTATTTCGCAAAGCTCGTCAAGAACTGCCGAAAGCTCATCGCCTATGCGCTTTTGTGCGTGAATGGCCTTGTATTTGTTAAATGAGAGATTTCTGACTATCTTCCCTAAAAATGCTGACAGAACAGCAGGCCTGTGCGGCGGTATGCTCTTCCATGCGCCTAAATATGTGTCATTTACGCACTCCTCGGCATCTTCATAGTTTCCGACTA
The DNA here is from genome assembly GCA_017634275.1 of Ruminococcus sp. GTDB lineage: Bacteria > Bacillota > Clostridia > Oscillospirales > Ruminococcaceae > NK3A76. The sequence goes on from JAGBNQ010000010.1 coordinate 6,855, forward strand.
TGTTTAACGATATGCTTTTGCAGTAGTTTCCGTATTTTGCCGAGGTCTCACAGATAGCCTGCTCGTTTCTTTCAAAGTAAAGTTTAATGATATCCTTATCCTCCATTTTTTATACACCTCTCTTTCGGCTTGCCTTTCACTTATATACACAACATTTACTTTCAAATCTTACAGCTTTTTTCTGATTATATCACGTTTTTTTCATTCTTTCAACCGCTTATAAAAACAGCGATACACTATATTAGTGTATCGCTGTAATAATGCTATTATCTCTCTTTCTTATGCCTTTGCCCTTTTTAGCAGAAAATGCAATACAGATGCAAAAGCCCCGAAGATGAGTGCGGCGCTCATTCCTGCGGCGGCAGCCGTAAATCCGCCCGTGAATATACCTAAAAGCCCGTCATCGGAAATGGCTTTTTTAACACCCTGCGAGAGGTTATAGCCAAACCCCGTAAGGGGAACGCTTGCCCCTGCGCCCGCAAAGTCGATAAGCGGCTCGTATAGCCCGAGCGCGCCGAGTGCAACACCTGCCACAACGTATGCTACAAGTATCCTTGCAGGGGTGAGCTTTGTAAAATCAATAAGCACCTGCCCGATAAGGCAGAACGCTCCGCCTACTAAAAATGCGTAGATGTATTCCATTCTTTTCCTCCTTTATGCATCGTGTGAGAGCCATACTGCGTGGGATATCGAGGGAATGCTCTCGCCCTGCTGGGTGAGGGTGGGTGACATAAGCGCACCCGTTGCCGCAAGCAGAATATTTTTTATCTCGCCGCGCTCAAGCTTTGGCAGAAGATAGGCGCAGCTTACCGATGCCGCACAGCCGCAGCCGCTGCCGCCCGAGTGAACGTCCTGCCGCTCAGGGTCATAAAGCATACAGCCGCAGTCAAGGTGGCGTGAGGATATATCCACCCCGTCACGCTCAAAGAGCTTGTATAAAAGCTGCGAGCCTATCTGCCCGAGGTCGCCCGTGACGATGTGGTCAAAGCTTTCGGGGCTCATACCGCTTTCGTTAAAAAACGATGAGAGCGTGTCATAAGCCGCAGGCGCCATAGCCGCACCCATATTTGCCGCATCGGTAACCCCCATATCAACTATCCGCCCTATCTTAAAGCCGCGGATATAGGGGGCTTTTTCCTTTGGTGTGACGATGACTGCGCCTGCGGCGGTGGCAGTCCTCTGCGTAGTAGGCGCGCGCTGGCCGCCGTATTCTATCGGCATTCTGTACTGACGCTCGGCCGAGTAAAAATGTGATGAGGTAACGGCGAGCGTTTTCTGCGTTACACCGAATGAGCAAAACATTCCTGCCAAAAGCAGCCCCTCGGTAAAGGTCGAGCAGGCGGAGTAAATGCCCAGAATGCTCGTAGCACTGTCTCTGTGCCCGAAAGATGTAGCGACACACTGGTTTAAAAGGTCGCCGCCGATAATAAGGTCAATGTCAGATGAATCAAGCTTTGCCTTTTCGCAGGCAAGTGCGGCAGTCTGCCTTTGCAGCTCGCTTTCCGCTTGCTCGTAGGTCGTTTTGCCGAAGTATTCGTCCTCGTTAATGTCGTCAAAGTGATTGCCGAGCGGCCCCTCGCCCTCTGAGGAACCGCCTATTGCCGCGTAGGATAGAATACTCGGCGGCGTATCAAAAAATTTAAGCATTGCTCATCGCCCTTTTCGTAAGTTTTTATTATTATCAGCAAAGCGCCCTAAAATATTCATTACTTGAAAAAAAGAAAGATGTGTGATATAATACAGAGGGTGAGGATATGAAGATAAGAAAATATGATGAGAATAACGACTTTGACATAATAAAAAGCTGGGTGGATAATGAATACACCCACGCTTTATGGTGCGCCTGCCGTACTTCCTTTCCGCTTGAAAGGGAGGGTTTTGAGAGGCTATTAGGTGAAATAAAGGAAAACTGCGGCGATGAGCCGTTTTGTGCAGTTGATGATGATGGCGAAACAGTAGGCTTTTTCTGTTATTCACAAACCCCAGACACGCGTGAGGGTATGCTCAAATTTGTTATAGTTTCTAATAACAGGCGCGGCAGGGGTCTGGGCAGAGAAATGCTCACTTATGCGCTGCGCCTTGCTTTTGGTGAAAGACAGGCAAAAAGCGTTCGGCTTATGGTGTTTTTGCAAAATGAGAGGGCAAGGAGATGCTATGAAAGCGTCGGCTTTAAGGTGCGGCATACCGAAAGGGACGCATTTTGTTATAAAAATGAAAAATGGTCAAGGTGCAATATGGTCATAGAAAAAGAGGACTTTTCAGGATAAGAGGGTGAGAAAATGCAGAAGATAAACATTCAGGCAATGACCGATGAGATACTAAAAGGCATAGAAAAATCGGGCGAGCGCAAGACGCTTTTGCTGCATAGCTGCTGCGCGCCGTGTTCAAGCTACTGCCTTGAATATCTGTCAAGGTATTTTGAGATAACGGATATGTTTTATAACCCGAACATCTATCCGCCCGAGGAGTATGACAAGCGTGCGAGTGAGCTTGAGCGGCTGATAGGCGAGATGCCGCTTGAAAATCCCGTGCATTTTCTCTTGACAGAATATGACGAGCGTGAGTTTTATAATGCCGTCAAGGGATTGGAAAGCCTTGGCGAGGGGAGCGAGAGGTGCCGTGCCTGCTTTCGTTTAAGGCTTGAACGCGCGGCAAAATACGCTAAGGAAAACGGCTTTGATTATTTTACAACAACGCTTTCTATCTCGCCCTACAAAAACGCTCAGGCACTTTACGATATCTCAAAGGAGATATCCGAAAAATACGATATTCCGTTTTTGCCGTCGGATTTCAAAAAGAAAAACGGCTATAAGCGCTCGGTAGAGCTATCTTATGAATATGACCTTTATCGGCAGGATTACTGCGGCTGTATATTCTCAAAAAAGGAAAGCGAGATAAGAAAAGAGGCAAAGGAGAGAGAAAATGGCAAAGAATAAGGACAAGGACGTTAAAACCAATGCTATGCGCATTTTAGACAGAGAAAAGATAAACTATCGGGTAAACACCTACGAGTGCGAGGATTTTATCGACGGGGTGCATATTGCCGATATGCTCGGACAAAGCCGTGAGCAGTCCTTCAAAACACTTGCAGGAAAGGGCAGGGACAACGAGATATGCGTTTTCGTTATCCCCGTTGAAAAGGAGCTTGACCTTAAAGCGGCGGCAAGGGCAGCAGGCAAGAAAAGTGTCGAGCTTTTGCACGTCAAGGACATAAATGCCGCTACGGGCTACATAAGGGGCGGCGTTTCACCTATTGGCATGAAAAAGCTGTTTTTGACTGTGATAGATGAAAGTGTCAGGCAGTTTGATGAGGTCATAATCAGCGGCGGACGCTTAGGCTCGCAGATATTCCTGCGCCCTGATGACCTTATCAGGGTAACAAAGGCAAGGGTCGGGAAAATAATTAATAATTAATAATTGATGTGCGCCATAGGCGCATGGATTTTAAATGTGGGGGGTGCGAACCCGAAGGGTTTCGGGATAGACCGGAAAGCCCCCGAAAAGGCGCGCGATATATCAAGTCCTCTATGAATTTTTGTACAAAAAAACGGATAAAAATCAAAAGCATTGCTTTCCCTGAAAAGGGGAGCAATGCTTTTTCTATATCTTCAGCTTTATATCGAGCCATTTTCCGCGCATAAGGCGGATAAGGAAAATTATCCCTCTGAAACACAGCTCGCCGCACATGGCTATCCACATTCCTTTAAGCCCCATTATTCTTACAAGAAAGACAGATGAGGTAATGCGCACGCCCCACATACTTATAAGGCTCATTATGCTCGGCAGCAGCGTATCGCCTGCACCGCGCAAAGCCCCTGCACATACTATAGATGCGCCGTATAATGGCTCTGCAAAGACCTCAATGCGCAAAACGAGCGTTCCGAGGGCGGCTACCTCCGCGCTTGATGTCAAAAGAGTAAAAACAAACGGCGATATGAAAAACATTATTATCCCCGAGACCGCCATTATAAGCATTCCCATTATCACGCAGATGTTTGCGTAGCTTTTTGCCTTTGCCTTGTCGCCTGCGCCTATGCTCTGCCCTACAAGGGTGGTCGCCGCCGAGCCTATGCCGTAGCCGGGCATATAGCAAAGGCTCTCCGCTGTCACCGCAAGCGAATTTGCGGCAAGAGAAACTGTTCCGAGGGGGGCGGCTATGTAGGTCGTCGCAACATAAGCCGCACACATTATAGTATGCTCAAATGCCGAGGGAATGGCTATTCTGAGCGCTGTTTTAAGGCAGCTGCCCGTGAGCCTGCCGCTGCCGCCTATGCGAAATGAGAGCGTATCGCTCTTAAATGCCGCAAAGAAAAACATCAGCAGGGAAATGCACACCTCGGACGCGGCTGTTCCGAGCGCTGCGCCCTTGACGCCCATATCAAGCCCGAAGATAAACAGCGTATTAAACAGCACATCAAGCACGCAAAGCAGCGTGTTTAAAATGCTCGGCGTTTTCATATTGCCCGAGCATTGCAAAGCGCTGCCGCAGACGTATCTGAGCTGCTCAAAGGGCAGTGCGAGCGCGAAAATGAAAAAATATGCCGATGCATCATCGTAAAGCGCCCTATCTCCGCGCAGCAGCGATGGCAGGGGTCGCGATACGGCCAAAGCTGCCCCCATGAGCAGCAGCCCGAAAACCATGCAGCATTTCAGCGCCTGCTTGAAAACGCCCGATGCGTCCTCATACCTTTTTGCGCCGCAAAGCTGGGCTATCTGCACGGAAAAGCCCGTCGCGGAGGAAATACAAAGGCCTCCTATCAGCCATGTGGTGGTGCTTACAAGCCCTATCGCGGCGGTCGCGTGAGCGCCTATATGCCCTACCATTGCAGCGTCTATATACTGCATTATTATAGAGCTTATCTCGGCAAGTATCGCAGGAATGCTAAGGTACATGACCTGCCTTACTGCCGCTTTCTTTTCTTTTGTCAAAAGTTTCATTTGATTACCTCTTATCATTGCTTTTTGTATTATATCATATTTTTTTAGATTAATCAATAAGGCAATATGTTTAGCTGTCAGGTGTTAGAGGTTAGGGGTAAGAAAAGGGGGCTGCAAAGCGGCCGAATTCAAAAATGCGCCGAAGGTGCAAATTCTCGATCTCTGACCTCTTTTGTGGATTTTATGGGTAAATATCTTGACAAATCGCCCGTTATTTTGTATAATAATATTGTATGCACTTAAGGCAAATATGGGCTTTAAAGCATAGAATAATCCATAATGAAGGAGTTGAAGACATGGACGACGTGGGTCGATCGCGGGATAGGTATATTTCACTCGGGCATCGTTGTCCGTGTATGGGATAGACCTGCTCGTGAAAATTTTTCACGAAAGGGCTGATTGTAAATGAACGAAGAGATCTTGGAGCTGTTAAACTCCAAAGACGTAAAAAAGATAAAAGAGCTTTTTGTCAATATGAATGAGGCGGATATCGCGGATATCCTGAGGTATTACTATGAGAATACCGAGAATGACAAGACCGAGCTGCCGCTGCTTTTCAGGCTTTTGCCAAAGGACGTTGCGGCTGACGTTTTCTCGTATATGGAAAGCGATATGCAGATGACGCTTATAAACGCATTTTCCGATAAAGAGCTTGAGGCGGTATTTGATGATCTGTTTATTGATGATACCGTTGACATCATCGAGGAAATGCCTGCAAACGTTGTATCGCGTATTTTAAAGACTACCGACAGCGAAACAAGGCGGCAGATAAATCAGATACTCAAATACCCCAAAGACTCGGCAGGTTCTATCATGACTACCGAGTATGTCTACCTTTCAAAGGATATGACGGTGAGCGAGGGGCTTAGAAAGATAAAAGAGGTAGGCGTTGTAAAGGAAACAGTTTACACGCTCTACGTTACCGAATCAAGAAAGCTAATAGGCGTTCTTTCGGTGCTTGACCTTATAACCTCTGATGATGACAAGAGGATAGAGGAGATAATGGATACAAACGTTATCTACGTCGATACCTTAGAGGACAGAGAGGTAGTTGCAAAGCAGTTCTCAAAATATGACTTTTTGGCACTGCCTGTTGTTGATAAGGAAAACAGACTTGTCGGCATCATCACCTTTGACGATGTAATGGATGTTATCGAGGACGAAACCACCGAGGACTTCTCAAAAATGGCAGCCGTTGCGCCTGCTGAGGACGAATACTTCAAAACGAGCGTTTTCACTCACGCAAAGAACAGGATAATGTGGCTGCTTATCCTTATGCTTTCGGCAACGCTTACGGGAACTATCATCACAAAGTATGAGGCGGCATTCGCGGCTGTTCCGCTGCTTGTTTCGTTTATACCTATGCTTACGGGCACTGGCGGAAACTGCGGCTCGCAGACCTCTACTATGGTGATCCGCGGAATGTCGGTAGGGGAGATACACCTGCGCGATTTCTTCAAGGTGGTCTTTAAGGAGTTTCGCATAGCGCTCATAGTAAGCTCTATCCTCGCACTTGTTAACGGTATTAGGATATATGTTACCTATACCTACTTTGTCGAAAGCTCGTCCGATCCGCTCAAAATGGCGATATGCGTCAGCGGGGCAATAATTTGTACAGTTATAATGTCAAAGCTTATCGGCTGTATGCTGCCTATGCTTGCAAAGAAGGTCAAGCTTGACCCTGCTATCATGGCAGCACCGCTTATCACAACTATAGTTGATACCGCTACCACCTTTGTGTTCTTTAATATAGCAATGCTGGTATTCGGTCTTAGAGTATGATCACAGAAAAGAGTTTTACTATGGAATTATCAGAAATAAGAGAAAAGATAAATGAAACAGACAAGCAGATAGAGGAGCTTTTTGCAAAAAGAATGGCTCTGTGCTTAGATGTTGCGGAATATAAAATAAAGAATAATATGCAGGTGTTCCAATCGGGGCGCGAAAAGGAAATAATAGAGCGCGTGAGAAACGATGCCCCCGAGGGGCTTGAAAACTCTGCCGAGGTGCTGTTTACAACGCTTATGGATATATCAAAAAGCAAGCAGTATCAGCGCTTTTTTTCGGCAAATAAGAGCATTGACTATAAGCCGCTTGACCTGAGTGTCAGCGCAAAGGTCGCAGTGCCGGGAACGGCAGGCTCTTATTCCGAGGAGGCGGCAAACATTATTTTGCCAAACGGCGAGGCTGTATTTTATGCTGATTTTGAGGACGTAATAAAAAGCGTGCTTGGCGGTGAAACGGCATTTGGCATACTGCCGATACAGAATTCGACCGCAGGCAGCGTTTCGCGCACCTACGAGCTTATGAAAAAGTATGAGCTTAAGATATGCGCTACCACAAAGGTGAGGATAGACCATTGCCTTGCCGCAAAAACGGCGCTTGATATTAACGAAATAAGCATAGTCTACTCCCATGAGCAGGCGCTCTCGCAATGCTCGGAGTTTTTGAGGAGCAAGGGGCTTAAGTGCCACGAGCATTACAACACCGCCCTTGCCGCCGATAAGGTGAGAGAGAGCGATGAGCCGATAGCGGCGGTATGCTCGCGCAAATGCGCTAAGGATAAGGGGCTTGTTATACTTGCCGAGAATATAGCAAATGCAAATGATAACTACACGCGCTTTATTCTTATTTCAAAGGACACCCTCTGCCCCGATGATGCGGATATCATCTCTGTGAGCCTTACACTTCCGCATCAGCGCTCGGCACTTTACAGAATGCTTACTAAGTTTTCCGTAGCAGGCCTTAATCTTACGATGATAGAGAGCAAGCCTATTGCAAATTCCGATTTTGATGTGGTGTTCTACCTTGATTTTGAGGGGAGCATAAAGTCAAAGGACGTTGTAAGGCTTATGGCAGAGCTTGAAAGCGAGCTTAGTTTCTTCCGTTTCCTCGGAAATTATAAGGAGATATAGATATGCGAATAGGTCACGGATATGATGTTCACAGACTTACAGAGGGCAGAAAGCTCATTTTGGGCGGTGTGGAAATTCCCTATGAAAAGGGGCTTGACGGCCACAGCGACGCAGATGTTCTTGTTCACGCCGTAATGGATTCTATGCTCGGCGCTTTGGCACTCGGAGATATCGGTAAGCATTTCCCCGATACCGACCCGGCATTTAAGGGCGCAGACAGCATCGAGCTTTTAAAACACGTCGGCGCTATTATTTCAAAAGAGGGCTATGCAGTCGGCAATATCGACTCTACCATTTGCGCGCAAAGGCCTAAGCTTGCGCCGTTTATCTATACTATGCGCGAAAATATCGCAAACGCGCTCGGCATTGAAATATCACAGGTGTCTGTAAAGGCGACTACCGAGGAAAAGCTCGGCTTTACGGGCGAGGGCTTGGGAATGAGTGCCACGGCAGTTTGCTTATTAGTGGAAAGAGATAAGATATAAGAGGTAAGAGCCTTACATCTGATTTGACAAAAGATAAGAAATATGGTATAATTGATATTCACATTAATCGAAAAGGAGGAAAGGGCAATGATAAATGAGAAGGCAAGAAATCTGCTTTGCAAGCAGTTTGTAAATAATAACACTATTGACCCTAAGTTCTTTGAAAAGTACGTTGTAAAAAGAGGACTGCGAAACGCTGACGGAACGGGTGTTCTCGCAGGGCTTACAAATATATGTAACGTTCACGGATATGTTATAAACGAGGGCGAAAAAGCGCCTATTCAGGGTCAGCTAATCTACAGAGGGTATAATATCAATGACCTTGTAAATAACGTGGTGGCTGAAAACCGCTTTGGCTATGAGGAGATAGTTTATCTGCTGTTAATGTGCGACCTTCCCTCAAAGGACGAGCTTGAGGCTTTCTCTGCGATAATCGCTGAAAACAGAGAGCTGCCCGATAATTTCTTTGAGGATATGATACTTAAATCCCCCTCGCCGAATATTATGAACAAGCTCGGCAGATCGGTGCTGTCGCTCTATTCATATGATGATGACCCCGAGAACCGTTCGCCCGAGGTGGAAATGGCTACGGCTATATCTATAATCTCAAAGCTGCCGAATATCATGGTATCGGCGTATCAGGTGAAAAAGCGCGCTTATAATAACGAGAGTATGATAATGCACCCGCTTATCCCCGAGCATTCTACCGCCGAGATGATTCTTTCGGCTTTAAGGCCTGACAGAAAGTTTACCGATGCCGAGGCAAAGCTTTTGGATATCATGCTTATGCTCCATGCAGAGCATGGCGGCGGAAATAACTCAACATTCACCTGCCGCGTCCTCACATCATCGGGAACTGACCCGTATTCGGCTTACTCTGCGGCTATCGGCTCGCTTAAAGGCCCCCGTCACGGCGGCGCTAACGCAAAGGTCATAAGTATGCACGAGGTGATCAAGAGCTATGTCAAGAACTGGGAGGACGAAGGCGAGGTCGCTGACTGCTTAAGAAAGATTTTAAGAAAAGAGCTGCACGACGGCTCGGGGCTTATCTATGGTATGGGTCACGCAGTTTACACCCTTTCCGACCCGAGGGCTGTTATACTTAAGGCAAACGCCGAAAAGCTCGCAAAGGGTACCGAGTTTGAAAAGGAATTCAATCTCCTAAAGCTTATCGAGGAGCTTTCTCCCGAGCTGTTTGCCGAGGTAAAGGGCTCATCAAAGGTGATGTGTGCAAATGTTGATATGTATTCAGGCCTTGTTTACCGTATGCTCGGTATTCCCGAGGACTTGTTCACACCTCTATTTGCCGTATCGAGAATGGCAGGCTGGGCGGCTCACCGCTTTGAGGAAATGGTGACGGGCAAGCGTATCATAAGGCCTGCGTATAAGTCTGTTATCAGAGAAAAGGTATACATACCGCTTGAAAACCGGTAAAGAAAGGCGGAATAAAAATGATAGAATGGTATAACACACAGAATGAAAGCTGGGCAGGTAGATTTGAAAGCAAGATCTTTCTTGATGATATGGGCGGCAATATGCTGGAAGTATACCTTGAAAACAGTAAATTTGCCGGTTATGCCGAAAAATGTATCGAAAACCTTAACAGCCTTCCCGACTCGCTTATTATACAGATATGCGTTTCTCTTATAAACAGCGCCGAGCAGGATAAGGCTGATGACAGCTTTGAGCTGCCTAAGCTTAACAATGCAAAAGATATTTTGAATTACTGTTGGTTTACGGCTGTTTATGTTAATTCACCCGAGGACGAAAATGTGATAAAGTACGTTGTCGAGGGCGAAGGCGATTGGGGCGAGGTAGTGGGCTTTGTTATTGAAAATAATAAGCTTGTATACACAGGTGTAGAATACCTTGAAAATTCAAAGTAAATAATATATGAGTGCCGCTTTCCTTTGTGGTCTGCGTGGTCTCGGGGGCATATTTGCTGCGGCAATGGCTGTGTGAATGTCAGGACAATGCTTATACCGGGAGCTTTACCGTTTAGTAAGAACGTTTTACCAATATGGTGAAAAAATCATTAATTGACCCCTTGCATATTTTAATAAACTGTGTTATAATATACGCAGATAAACCATGAAAGGGGATTTATTCCATGAAAACCAAAGTATTACTTGCTCTGCTTGCGGCTGTGCTGCTGACATCATGCGGCGAGAGCAGCTCATCAGACAGTAAAAATGATAACAGCAGCGTGCAGACCACAGCATCTGCGGCTGAGAGCGACAACACCGCTACTGCTGCGGCAGGATCTGACCCTGAACCCGAGCCCGAGCCGGCAGCTGACACGCAGGCCGACAGGGAGACTATCTATCAGGTATCGCTGCTGCAGGGGCTTACCCTTGGCGACTACAACGGCAGCGTGAGCGTTGCTGACCTGAAAGCCAACGGCGACACAGGCATAGGCACATTTGACGGCTTAAACGGTGAGCTTATCATGTCAGACGGTGTGGTATACAGAGGGCTTTCAGACGGCTCGGTCGAGGTCGTTGCCGATGACGAGACTATCCCCTTTGCAAACGTTACTTTCTTTGATGCAGACGAGCAGGAGGATGTAAGCGGTATAGCCACCATAGCTGATATCAAGGCTCTGCTCGATGAAAGAGTAGAAAAGCTCGGCAAGAACAGCTTTTACATGGTAAAGATAGAGGGCACCTTCAACAAGGTACACGCACGCAGCGAGCTTAAGCAGGAAAAGCCCTACAAGCCGCTTGCCGAGGTGCTGGAGACTGACCAGAGGGAGTTTGAGTGGGAGAATATCGAGGGCACAGTCGTTGCGCTCTACTGCCCTGAGTATATGAAGGACCTGAACGCTGCCGGCTGGCATCTGCACTTTATCTCAAGCGACAAGACAAAGGGCGGCCACGTCCTTGATGTTGATATCAACTCTGCAAAGCTGAGTATCGACCCGACACAGGGCTACAATATGCAGCTGCCTGAGACAGAGATGTTCCCGACACTTGATCTTACAAAGGATCAGTCGGAGGACATAAAGAAGGTCGAGACTAAAGACTGATCTATAGGTAAAAAAGTACAAGCCGCCCTTATGCAAAGGGCGGTTTTTCTATGTAAAAAAATCGTTAAATCATTGACAAAGCGCTGTTAGTGTAGTATAATTAAAGGGTAGAATTTAATTCCAAATTTAATAAAAAAGGAGTTTTTAACAATGAACAAGTCTTTAAGAAAAGCAATTATCGCAGGCAACTGGAAAATGAACAAGACAAGGCCCGAGGCTAAGGAACTTTTAGAGGCTATAAAGCCTTTGGTCGCTAACGCAGAGGGTAACGTTGAGGTAATAGCTTGTGTGCCTTTTACAAACCTTGAAACAGCTGTTGCTGCTACAGCAGGCTCTAACGTTAAGGTGGGCGCCGAGAACGTTCACTTTGAAAAGAGCGGCGCTTTTACAGGCGAGATATCTGCTGATATGCTCGTTGAGGTAGGTGTTGAGTACGTTGTTATCGGCCACAGCGAGAGAAGACAGTATTTCGGTGAGACTGACGAGACAGTAAACAAGAGAACTATCGCGGCACTTAATGCAGGCCTTAAGCCTATCGTTTGCGTAGGTGAGCTTAAGTGGGAGCGTGAGTGCAACATTACAGAAGAAGTTATTGCCCGTCAGATAAAGCTTGACCTCTGGTCACTTACGGCTGAGCAGGTAAAGAACGTAGTTATCGCTTACGAGCCTGTATGGGCTATCGGTACAGGCCTTACAGCTACACCCGACCAGGCACAGGAGGTATGTGCATTTATAAGAGCGCAGCTTGCTAAGCTTTTCGATCAGGCAACAGCAGATGCAGTTACTATCCAGTACGGCGGCTCTATGAACGCAGGCAACGCAGCAGAGCTTTTAGCTAAGCCTGACATCGACGGCGGCCTTATCGGCGGCGCATCTCTTAAAGCACCTGACTTTAACACAATAGTTCAGGCAGCTGTTAACGGCTGATATATTCCTTTTAGCTAAGGGGGCGCAGCGCTATGGCTAAAGAAAAAGCGCCGCAGAGGATAGTGATAGAAAGCTATGCTCAGATGATGGATAACAGATGTGTGCCGAGAAGTCTTTGGCGGCGTGCTGATATATTTATCGGGGCGGGGCTGATAGCTATGCCGTTTGTGTCCTTCGGGGCTTATAATAAGATAACCTTTGCAGGCGCTGTGATAGGGCTTGTGTTTATGATAGCGCAGCGCCTTATCTATAAAGACCCCAAGACCTATGCCGATGAGCAGCCGAGTGAGTCAAGAAAGCGCGCCTGCATGATAATAAGGTGCATTGCTCTTTTGCTATTGCTGTTTGTGATGTTTACAGCCTTCGGGTGAGGGAGTGAAACGAGGTTTACCTACCCCTCAAGAAAGGCGCTCTACAGCTTTGCAAACTTCTCGGACGGGGAAATGTTTGACTTTATGCCCGACAGCCTGCCTGATAAAACAGATAAGCTTAAAATGAGCTTTGTTCCGCCTATGGCAGGGCAGGACGCTAACGGGCATATCAATATAGTTTTCTTTACCGATGATGACGGGGTGGAGGAGCTAAGAGATACCGCCCTTGATAAGGACGGTGTTATCTGCGACTCTGAAAGCTTTGAGTATAAAAAGCTTAAGACCTTCTGCGAGAGCGAGGGGCTTGAGATCGCAGGCGGCGAGGTGTATCTTATCGGCGAAAAGGGTTCGCATTGCCCGACGTATCTGTTAAATGAGAAAACGGGGCTTTGCGTTATCTATTGGTAGTTATTTAAAGTTTTTTATAAATAGAAAGGTTGGTTTTTTATGGCAAAGAAAAAACCGGTAATTTTAGTAGTAATGGACGGTGTGGGAATTTCCGTAACAGGTCTTGGTGACGCTGTTACAGAGGCTAATACCCCTACACTTGACAGACTTAAGGCAGAGTGCCCCTATACGACACTTAAGGCTCACGGCAGCGCTGTCGGCCTTCCTACAGATGATGATATGGGTAACTCGGAGGTAGGCCATAACGCTTTGGGCTGCGGACAGATATACTCTCAGGGCGCAAAGCTCGTAAACGAGAGCATTGAAAGCGGCAAGATGTTTACTTCCGACACATGGACAGCTCTTATCGAGAACGTTAAGAGCAAGGGAACAGTTCTCCATTTCTTAGGCCTTCTTTCTGACGGTAATGTTCACTCTAACATTCACCACCTTGAAAAGATGCTCGCTAAGGCTAAGGAGCAGGGCGTTAAGATTGTAAGATGCCATATCCTCCTTGACGGACGTGATGTTCCCGCAACAAGCGCACCTATCTATATCAAGGAGCTGGAGGACTGCATAGCAGCACTTAACGATGACAGCTTTGATGCAAAGATAGCATCGGGCGGCGGCAGAATGAAGATAACTATGGACAGATATCAGGCTGACTGGGGCATGGTAGAAAGAGGCTGGAATACTCACGTTCACGGCGAAGGCAGACAGTTTGCAAACGCACAGGAGGCTGTTGATACGCTCAGGAACGAAACGGGCGCAATTGACCAGGATCTCCCCGAGTTCGTTATTGCTGAGGACGGCAAGCCCGTAGGCGCTATGAATGACGGCGACAGCGTTATCCTCTTTAATTTCCGCGGTGACAGAGCTATCGAGATATCTATGGCATTTGATGACGGCGAGGAGTTTAAGCACTTTGACAGAGGCGTTATCCCCGACGTTATGTACGCAGGAATGCTTGAATATGACGGCGATTTGAAGATACCGAAAAAGTACCTTGTGAACCCGCCCGAGATAAAGAATACCCTTTCCGAGCTGCTCGTAAAGAATGGCCTTTACTCCTACGCTGTTTCCGAAACACAGAAATACGGCCACGTTACATATTTCTGGAACGGCAACCGCTCCGAGAGATTTGATGACGAGCTTGAAACATGGAAGGAGATACCCTCCGATAAGGTTTCCTTTGACCAGAGACCTTGGATGAAGTCCGCAGAGATAACTGATGATCTTATCGAGGCTATCAAGAGTGAAAAATATGACTTTATCCGCTGCAACTATCCTAACGGCGATATGGTAGGCCACACGGGTTCTATGGACGCGACTATCATCGGTGTTGAGGCTGTTGACCTTTCACTTGCAAGACTTTTAAAGGTCGCAGACGAGTATGACTGCACAGTTTTGATCACCGCCGACCACGGCAACGCTGACGAGATGCTCGAGAAGAACAAGAAGGGCGAGATACAGGTAAGAACTGCACACTCACTCAACCGTGTTCCTTTCTATATCGTAAGCAAGGATAAATATGTTATCAAGGACGCAGATTCCACAAAGTACGGCCTTGCAAACGTAGCACCTACAGTTGCTAAGATGTTAGGCCTTGATGCTCCCGATTGCTGGGAAGATTCGATGATCTGATAAAGGTTAAAAGCCAAAGCATTGAATGAGTGCTTTGGCTTTTTTTAGCTTACAAGCGGCTTGTCAAAAGGCTTTGACATTAAAAAGTGCACTATGTAAAGGGTTTTTGGTTGAAATTCTGACAAAGATGTGCTATTATAAGTTTGGCCGAGAGGAAAATCGGCGGAAGGGGAGAAGCACTATGGAGCTTTGTAAAACCATAAAGCGTTTAAGAGCGGAAAAGGGCTGGTCGCAGGAAACGCTGGCTGAGAAGGCATTTGTCAGCAGGCAGACTATTTCCAACTGGGAAACGGGAAAAAGCTATCCCGATATTCACAGCCTTGCTTTGTTTGGCGAGATATTTGGTGTTTCTCTTGACGAGCTTATCAAAGGAGATGTTGAAGCTATGAAGGACACTGTAAAAAAAGATGATGTGAGCAGGCTCAAAAGTAATGAGCTGCGGGGAGTCACACTTATGCTTGCGCTGATGTTTAGCTGCACGCTGCTTGTAGAGTACGGCGGCGAGGTGGGCAAGGTGCTCGGCTGCCTGCTGGCGGGCATTTTGTCGGTATGCATTTTTATGACATTTCGAGAGCTCGAGAGTATAAAGCAGGATAGAGACATTCAGACCTACCGTGAATATCTTGCCTTTCTAAACGGCGAAACTCTTGACGATATCGAAAAGGAAAAGGAGCTTAAAAAGCGTGACAGTCAGAAAAAACTTATGATATTTGCAGCAGTGCAGGGGGCAGCGATACTTGTCTTTGGTGCTGTAGTGATAATTCTTGAAATGATGTGAACAATAAAGCCCGAGGTTTTTCATCTCGGGCTGTTTTTTATTCGGGCGCTTGCTCCTTCATCACGGCAAGCGCTGTTTTTATGCCGTCAACTGCGGCGCTCATGATCCCTCCTGCGTAGCCTGCACCCTCGCCGCAGGGGTAAAGGCAGGGGAGCGATATCGACTGTCTGTTATCGCCCCTTGTTATCCTTACGGGCGATGAGGTTCGCGTTTCGGGGGCGGTGAGCAGTGCATCGCCGTCACCAAAGCAGGCCATTTTCTTTGAAAAGCTTGTAAGCCCCGTTTTGAGCATATCGGTTATGAATGACGGGAAAAGCTTTGTCAGATCAGCCCCCTCTATCCCTCGGGAGTAGGTGGGCTCGATTTTTTCGCTTAAAATAGCCTTGCCTTCAAACAGCCCCTTTACCGAGCAGGCAGGCGCTTTGTCGCCCGTAAGGGAATAGGCGCGCCTTTCTATCTCGCGCTGAAAGTTCATGCCGTCAAGTATTCCGCTGCCGTAATCCTGCGAAGATACCGAAACCGCAACGGCAGCATTAGCATTCCTCCCGTCACGCGCAAATTCGCTCATTCCGTTGGTGACAGTGCTGTTTTCTTCCGATGCCGAGGGCACAACATATCCCCCGGGGCACATACAGAATGTGTATACCCCTCTGCCCTCGCTGTTTCTGTAGGATAGCTGGTATTCGCCCTTTGGCAGCATGGGGTCGCCTGCGCTTTTGCCGTAAAGTGAGCGGTCAACATCAGCCTGCAAATGCTCTATCCTTACCCCGACAGAAAACGGCTTTGGCTCTAAGAAAACGCTCTTGCCTGCAAGCATTTCAAAGGTGTCGCGCGCTGAATGCCCTATCGCTAAGATAAGCGCCGAGCATTCCACCTCGCTTTTGTCGGAAAGGCGCGCTGTTATTCCGTCAGATGTCGGGGTAAGGTCACTAAGCGCCGTTTCAAACCTTACCTCGCCGCCTAAGCGCTCAATTTCAAGGCGAATGTTTTTTACTACCTCTCTGAGCTTGTCTGTCCCTATGTGCGGCTTTGCCTTGTGAAGAATTTCCTCGGGCGCGCCGAATGAAACAAGCTCTTTTGTCACAAGCGCGCAAAGCTCGTCCTTTGTGCGGCAGGTAAGCTTTCCGTCGGAAAACGTCCCTGCGCCGCCCTCACCGAACTGTATATTTGTCGCTGTATCGAGCTTGCCGCCCTTTGCGTAGGCTGATACCTTTTCTATCCGCTTTTCCATTTTAGCCCCACGCTCGATAATAAGCGGCTTGTAGCCGTATCTTGCTAAGATGAGCCCTGCAAACATTCCGGCAGGGCCAAAGCCTGCTATCACAATGCGTCCGCTTTTGCGTACAGTTCCAAATTCGGGCTCAATCCTCCCGGTAACAGCGAAAGATATATTCTTGTTCTTGCGCGTAAGCTCCATCTCCGCCCTTTCACTTGAAAGAGCTATGTAGACCGAGCTTACAAGGCAAATATTGCTGTTATCACGCGCATCAATAGATGTTTTGTGGATATCTGTGCTTTTTATGCTTTCCTGCCTTATCCGCGCGGTTTTTATCGCTCGGCTTATTATTTCTTCTTTTGAGGTGCCAAGCGGTGTTTTGATGTTGTTTATGATTATCGGCATAGCTTTCCTTTCTTTGCTAAACAAACAGCCCCGTTTTCACAGGGCTGTAGTTTTATCCGGCTATTGTAATTTGTATCTCATATGTGCCTACCGCCCAGATGTTGTCATAGCGCGTTGAGTAGATCGTCGCCGTTTTTATCATCGAGCCTGTAGATGTTCCTAAGTCTGAGAGGTCTATCTGCGCAAAGAGGTCAGATGATGTTAGCTTGTCTATCGCCTCTTCAGGGCCGTGGATAGATACCTCTGTAAGCTTTTGCGTATCAAATGTCACAGTTTTCCCCGTTGGTCTGTTTATCGCGGTAAACTGTGATTTCGGTATCTCAAAGCTCTTTGAGGAAAAGCCCTCGCTGTCAAATACCACATCGACTGTTGAAATGCTGTCAGCCGAGCTTTCGCCTGCGCTGAACGGGATCTCAAAGGTGTATTTCTTAACAAGGTCTATCTCCGAAAGCGGTATAGTTCCTACCGTGATATCCTCCTGTGAATCATCATCAAGGTCGGAGGTGAGTATCGCTATCGGGTTCTCACTGATAGTGTATTTGAGCGTTGAGAGGTCAAATGTGTTCGGAACGCCCGTAAAATCCACCGTCAGATTGCCAGTCTTTTTCTTGTATATCGGGATAGATAGCGTGTATTCCTCGTTTTCAAACTGATAAAGGCTGTTGTCAAGCACATTGTCATTCTTATCATAAAGCACTATCTTGCTTGTGGTTATCGCCGTGTCCTCGGATAGGCTCATAGATTTATCGACCACTGCGAAAGCCTTGGCGATGTTGTTCAGGTCATTGTCAGCGCCCGTTATCTTTATCTTGGCAGGTGAGCAGGCTACAGCTCCGAGCGAATAGCCCTCGTCCGCCGAAACGTTAGGTGCGCTCGGGCTTAGGTCAAATTCCTTTGTATTTATCGCATCAAACTGAACCTCGACCGTTTCGGGCGAAATGGAAAGAATAGATATCCTATCCGCCGAATGTGCGCTCTTTACATCAATATCAAGCTTGTAGGTGCCCTTTTTGGTAACAGGCGTAACATCAACAGTCGCCGTCAGGTCAGATGCGGAGTAGCTGCCAATCTCATAGTTCATTCCTTCTATGATTACATCTACCGTCATATCCTTGAAATTGAGCGCCGAAAGCCCCTTTTCTTCTGCTATTGTTCCCGTCAGCGTTATGTCAACGGGCACGTTGGATATAGTTTTGTTAATGGTAGGGTACTGCGTTATGGAAAGGATCATCCAGATGATTATCGCCAGAACCACCGCCAGTATCCTCTGCCCGAGATCGGTCCCGAGCTTAGCGGCGAGGCCTTTGCCTTTTATTATTTCCATTTTGAAATCACCCTCCCCGCAAACGTAGTTTTCTCCTTGCCGGAGGTGTTTTTATCCTGCTCGGGAATAAGCTTTTGTCTGAGCAGCTTTTTAAGGCTGTCCTTTGAAAAGCCCCTTGTAAGCTCGCCGTTTTCCGCAAGCGAGATAGTTCCCGTTTCCTCGGAAACAACTATTACGAGCGCGTCGGAATTCTCGCTCATACCGATAGCCGCCCTGTGGCGCGAGCCTAACTGCTTTGCTATAAGCTCCTCCTTCTGCGGCTTTGGCAAAAAGCAGCCTGCCGCAAGGATCATTCCGTCACGCATTATAACAGCGCCGTCATGCAGGGGAGTATTCGGGAAGAAAATATTTCCGAACACCGCCGCCGAGGGGGTGCAGTTTAAAACAGTTCCCGTAGCTATCTGTTCACCTAAGCGCGTTTTCTGCTCTATTATTATCAGCGCGCCCGTCTTTGTCGAGGAAAGCTCTGCCGAGGCATCGCAAATAGCATCTATCGCCTCAGTCCATTTCTCTGCGAGCATATCGTCCTCATTCGGTGTAAAGAATGAGCCTATCTCTGTAAGCCTTGTTCTTCCTATTTTCTCTATAATTCTTCTCAGCTCGGGCTGGAAAAGAATGATTATTGCAAGAATTCCCCATTGAAAGCAGTTTTTAAGTATAAAGCGCATAGTCTGCAAGTTTGCAAAAACCGCAACAAGGTAAGCTGCAACAAGCACGATTATTCCCTTGATCAGCTGCTGCGCCCTCGTTTCCCTTACAAGCCTAATGCCGTGGTAAATAAGGTAAGAGAGCAGCGCCATATCTATAATATCCGTTATCCTGATAGACAGCAGGACATTCCATATTGACTGGATTATCTCACTTAAACCTAACATATTCTAACATTCCTTTTACTTCTTATGGCTATAACTTCACATATTACTATTGTAACATAATTTTTTAAAAAGTACAAGAGGAAATCACAAATTTTCTGAAAATTTTAAGGCAATACCGCACAACCATTGTACGTCAGATGCGCAGTCCAAATTTTCGTCAGATCGCCTAAAGTTTCCGCAGGCTTACTAACGTAAGTCAAGGAAAATTTAGGTGATATGACGGAAATTTGGCAAGCAGATGGCGTGCAAAGGCGCGAGCCGGTGGTTGTGCGGTGTTGCCTTAAGCAGGCAAAAGCTTACCCTCTCATTTTACGAGAGGGCAAAATTTATATAACGTTTCCTGCGGCTATTTTTTCTATCTCGTGTATCAGCATTGCTACCTGCCGCCTGTCATTGAATGCCGAGGGGGAAAACCGTACTACGCCCGTCAGCAGCGTTCCTAAGCTGTGGTGAGCAAGTGCCGAGCACTGCAGGCCGCCCCTTAGTGCAAAGCCGCGGCGGTTGAGGTACTCTGTCACCTCCTCCGAGGAATATTCACCGATGTTAAAGGCAACTATCGGCGCATAGTGAGCATTATCATCGCGGTAGACGGTTATGTTTCTGTGTTTTCTCAGAGCATTAAGCATCTGCTCGCAAAGCGCCGTTTCGTGAGCGAAGATACGCGCCTGCGTTTTTGTGTTCACAAAATCTATCCCCTTGCCGAGCCCCATAATGCCTACAGTGTTTACCGTTCCGCTTTCAAGGCGCTCGGGCATGGTGTCGCTTTGAGTAAGCTCGGCAGATGTTGTTCCCGTGCCGCCCTCGATTATCGTTGATAAGGGGAATTTTCCGTTAGTTATCAAAAGCCCCGTACCCGTCGGCCCGTAAAGCCCCTTGTGACCCGAGGTGCAGATAAAGTCCATTCCGTCATCAAGCGTTATATCAAGCACACCGCTTGCCTGCGCGCAGTCGCAGATAAAAGCTATCCCCTTTTTTTGCGCAAGCCGTGCAAGCTCCCTGTAGGGGGTTATCTGCCCCGTGACGTTTGATGCCGCCGTGCAGATAATGCATTTTGTGTCAGCATTTATAAGCTCCTCAAAATTCCTTACTGTCTGCTCATCATCGGGCTCTACCTTTGCGATGCTGTATTTTACCCCTCTGTTTTTGTAGAGGTTGTAAACGGGGCGCGAGGCCGAATTATGTTCAAGTGAGGATATCACAGTATGGCCGCCGTACTGCAATATCCCCTTTATCGCCATGTTGAGCGCGTAGGTGCAGTTTGCTGTAAATGCGACGTTTTCAACCTCTGCGTGAAAGAGCCTTGCCGCCTTTTCCCGTACATTAAAAACCTGCTCTGCCGCCGCTTTTGATATCTCGTGGCCGCTGCGCCCCGGGTTGCCGCCAAAGCGCTCGACTGCAAGAGCAACAGCGTTTTTTACCGACTGCGGCTTTGGAAATGTCGTAGCTGAGTTGTCAAAATTTATCATTACCTCACCCTCTCATAAACGTCTTGTGAGGAATACCGTTTTCCTCAAGGATAAGGATAATCTCCTTCGGGTCTTTTGTGACCGAAAGTGAATAGCCGCACCCCGTACTCAGGTTTTTAGGCGTTCTCACTATTTCGCAGTATATCCCTTTATTGTTAAGAAGGCGCTTTGCCTTGTATGCATAGGTTATTGATGTCATAGCTATCAAGCTTTTAGGCATGATATCACCCGTCCTTTCGTTAGTTTTGTATACTAACATTTATATGCAGGCAGATCACATTTTGATAATAAGTACAAAAAAGAGGTCAGATCATCAAGACCTGACCTCTTATCATTTACCTCAAATCACCACGGCTTTACCGTGCCTATTATATCAGACAGCTTTTCAATGCCGTTCTCATCGCACCATTTTTCAAGCCCGTCAATTATCTTCACGGGTGTGTACGGGTCTGCAAATATCGCAGCGCCCACTTGAACGGCGCTCGCACCTGCCATCATCATCTCAACTGCGTCCTCAGCGGAGGCGATTCCGCCCATTCCGACAACGGGTATCTTGACGGCATTGGCTACCTGCCATACCATTCTCACAGCTACGGGGAATACCGCAGGCCCCGAAAGACCGCCGACGTTGTTTTTGAGGATAGGCCGCCTTGTTTTTATGTCTATCCTCATTCCGAGGAGGGTGTTTATGAGTGATACCGCATCAGCGCCGTTTGCCTCAACGCTCTTTGCAATGTCGGTAATGCTCGTTACATTTGGCGATAGCTTTACCATAAGCGGAATGTCGGTAGCATCTCTTACCGCCTTTGTTACCTGCCCTGCGATAGTGCAGTCTGTTCCGAAAGCCGCGCCGCCCTGCTTTACATTCGGGCAGGATATGTTAAGCTCTATCATATCAACGCCGCTGCCGTTAAGCATTGCCGCAAGCTCACCGCTTTCTTCAACTGTTGAGCCTGCTATGTTTGCGATTATCCTTGTGCCCTTTGTTTTCAGATTAGGCAGCTCTACTTTTAAAAATCTCTCAACGCCGCCGTTTTGCAGCCCTACTGAATTGAGCATTCCGCTCGGTGTTTCGGCAACACGGGGGCCCGGATTTCCCATTCTCTCATACCGCGTAGTTCCCTTTACGGAAATTCCGCCAAGCCTTGACAGCGGATAGAACTGCTCATATTCCCTTCCGTAGCCAAAACAGCCGCTTGCAGGTATAACGGGGTTTTTAAACTCAACGCCTGCAACATTAACTCTTAAATCAGCCATCAAAAGCCACCTCCTTTGAGTCAAACACGGGGCCGTCCTTGCAGACGTGCGAGAATATCTCCTTGCCGTCCTTTACTGTCCTGCAAACGCAGACTAAGCACGCACCCACGCCGCACGCCATTCTCTGCTCTAATGATACCTGACACTCTATCCCGTTTTGCCCAGCGATAGCCGCCACGCCCTTTAGCATCACCATAGGGCCGCAGGCATAGATTATGTCGGGCTTTTCCTTTTCTATCTCGGCCTTCAGTGCATCTGTAACAAAGCCCTTTATCCCTGCCGAGCCGTCATCGGTGCATAGTATAGCTTTGGCACCTGCCGCTTTGAAATCGTCCTGCAAAATAGCAATACCTGCGTTTCTGAAACCGCTTATTGCTCTTGCATTCTCGCCGTAAAGCTTTGCTATGCCGAGCATCGGCGGTGTGCCGATACCTCCTCCGACGCATATCGCCTTTTTGCCGCTTAGCACCTTAAAGCCGTTACCGAGCGGTGCTATCATATCAATATTCTGTTCTATATTAAGCTCTGATATCTTGTCGGTTCCCTTACCTCTTACCTCAAAAACGAGCCTTAGTGTGCCCTTTTCCTTGTCGATATCGCAAATTGATATCGGCCGCCTTAAAAAGAACCCCTCTGCCGCTATCTGCACAAACTGCCCTGCCTGCGCCTGCGCGGCCACCTCGGGGCAAAGCACGGTAACATCAAACATTCCCTTAGCTATCGCTTTCTTTGCGATTATCGGGTATCTGCCCTGCATATACATAAAGCTATTCTCCTTTCAGCCTATTAAGAATTATTTCAAGCCATTTGTTTCTTGCCTCGGCCTTAAAGCCGTGTGATTCGCCCGGGAAAACATCAAGCGTTATATCACGCCCGAGCGCCTTTTGCTGCTCAAAAAGCCTTTGCGAGTAGCGCAGGTTTACTATCGGGTCGATATCCCCGTGCGCTATAGTTATCTTTCCGCCGTAGTATTTCATCATATCATATACATCAAACTGCGGCAGCTCATCTATGTATTTTTTCGATATATCCATTCCCATAAGCTCAAGCGTTTCGCCCTCGTTTATGTTTACCTTTTTCATATCCTCGGGAATGCAGAATGCAGGGTAGAGCAAAAACAGCCCCGATATCTTTTGTGAAAGTGATGCCGCCGTCAGCGATGCAACAAGGCCGCCCTGACTTTCCCCATATAGGAAGAGCCTGTCAAACTGCCCCTTTCTTGTGCGGCAGATAAATTCCACAGCACCGCCTGCGTCCTCTACCTCGGTCTTTAAGCTCATATCGGTGGTTTCGCCCATTGATATGCATTTTTTTCCGCCGCCGCGAAAATCTATCGTAAGTGCAAGATACCCGTCATTTGCCAAAACCTCGGCTATATATTCAAGGTCGTCCTGACAGCTGTTATACCCGTGCAGAAGTATCACCGCACTTCTTTTTCTTTTTTCTTCATTTTCGTTTTCATAGATATAGCCGTACACCCTTGCCGAGCATGAGCCGTACATTATCTTTATTTTCTTTATTCCTAACAAAGCATTCGCCCTCTTTTTATGTATTTATTCTATTATAACACATATACACGCGTTTGTCATTACATAAATATAAATTTTTGCAGACAAAAGCACAAGCCGCTAAATAATAAAGAAGAAAGAATAAATAAAAGTATCGCTGCGCGATGATCAATAAAACGCACAGCGATACCTCTGCTATTCTTTATAGTTTTATTTATGGCTAAATGTTTGCATATTCATTATCAAATCATACACCTCAGCGCAGGGCACATCATTTTGCGAGAGCCTGTCAAGCGTTTTGTCCTTGTACAGCTGCTTTGCAATGTCAACTGCCTTGCTGTTTGTTACAAAAAACTTGCTAAGCACCTTTCCCGATGCGCCGCGCTCAATGTGCCTAAGCTCGTAATAGCTCTGAATGGTAAGCTGAAAAAGCTCTGCATCACTGCCGACATAGATGCAGTTGATATTTTTGCCGATGTAGTAGGGCTCGGTTTTTGTAAGATGCACCATTCCGCAGTAGCTGTCATATGCCGCAAATCGAACCTCCTTTATGTGCCCCATAAGTATCATACCCATGCACATAGGGCAAGGCTCCATAGAAGTATATAAAACAGCATCACGGGAATTGAATCTGTCAGTATCGAGCCGCCTTAATGCATTTGCCTCCGCGTGTGATATCTCTCGGTTTACTGTATCTGCCTCGCGGCTGCGGTTTCTGTCACTTAGTATCAGCCTGCCGCTTTTGTCAAAAAGCGCCGCGCCTATCGGGGTCGAGCCAAAGCAAAATGCTCTCCACGCCTCATCAAAAACCGTTTTCCACTGAACTGAAAGGTCACTCCACATATCCGTTACTCCTTACTGGTCAAACTCAAATTTTCCGCTCTGCCGCGCTTTTTTCATGACCGCCTCAAAGTCGCTGCAAAGAACTGTGTATTTTAAGCTTTTTCCTATCATTATCGCGCCGCACCATAGCGATACGCCTATTTCCTTCCCGTTATGCATTATCGGCCTGCCGTTTTGTGATAATACCTTTTGTGCTATACCTGCCGCCTTGTCAGCATCGTCCGTTTCGGTTATCATAATAAACTCATCTCCGCCCATTCGTAGAGTGAGCATATTTTCCTCGGCAGCATTGTTTATTCTCCTTAAGCTTTCAAGTATCACCTTGTCGCCTGCATCTCTGCCGATGTTTTCGTTTATCGGCATAAGCTCCTTGATGTCAAAGCACAGTATATAAGTCCCTGCCTGAGATTTGAGGTAATCATAAAACTGTGAAACATCATATTTTTTTACATTTCTCGTCATAAAGATATCCTCCTTTTCGATGTAGTCTGTGTTGAGCCTCGGGTATAGCTCGCAGCTGCCCTTCCATTCCTTTTTGAATTTCGTGGGCGGCACGCCCCATACCTTAGTAAAAGCCCTTGTGAACACCTCATGAGAATTATAGCCGTATTTCAGCGCAATATCAAGCACATTCATTTCCCCCTTAAGGATATCTCTCCCTGCAAGGGTGAGCCGCCGCTTTGCGATGTATTCCTTAAGCGTTAAGTGAGTGCAGAATTTCCAAGTTTTTTGCAATGATGAAAGCGAGCAGTAGCAGCTTGCCGCGATATCCTCCTGCGAGAACTCATCGGTAAGGTGGTTTTCTATGAATTCAAGCGCCGTTATAAATAATGTAAAGCTGTTTTCAATGGTGTTCATATTATCAGTCTCCAAAAGTAGGTAACGTTACTCTATGATGTTATTATATCACAGCAGGTTTTGTTTTTCTTGATTTTTTGAGTAAAAAACCCGAAGAAAAATCTTCGGGCTTTTATCATCTGTTAAATTGATATCTTAGGCAGGAATGAGGTTATATCCTCCTTCATTCTTATTACCTCTCTCCTTGCGGCCTTTGCAAAGTCTGTTTCGTCGCAGCCTTCCTTCTGGTAAGCGCACATAACGCCTCTGGAGGAATTGACTATCGCACCTAAGCCGTTTGCATCAAATGCCTTTGCAACGCCCTCGGCACCGCCGCCCTGCGCGCCGTAGCCCGGAACTAAGAAGAATGTGTGCGGCAGCCTTTTTCTTAAAGCCTCAAGCTGCTCGGGGTAGGTAGCTCCAACTACCGCACCTACCGCGCTGTAGCCGTATCTGCCCGAGTATTCGAGCCCCCATTTTTCACACATATCGCCCATAGTTTCAAAAACCGTGTTCTGACCTATCATAAGATCCTGAAGTTCTCCCGAGGATTTGTTTGAGGTCTTGACAAGCACGAAAATTCCCTTGTCGTGCTTTTGGCACTGTTCAAGCAGCGGTGAAATACCGTCTGTTCCCAAATAGCCGTTAACTGTCAAAGCATCAGCCCCGAAAACCTCTATCTCCTCGCCGCCTACATCTGTAAGCCCCAAGTGAGCAGCCGCATAGGCCTCCATAGTAGCGCCTATGTCGTTTCTCTTGCCGTCAGTGATAACGAACATTCCCTTTTCCTTAGCATACTTTATCGTCTTGTAAAGCGTTTTAACGCCCTCGTAGCCGTACATTTCGTAGTATGCCGCCTGCGGCTTTATTGCAGGGCAGATATCGTGTATCTCGTCGATTATCTCCTTGTTGAATTCAAGTATAGCCTTAGCAGCGCCCTTTAAGCTCTTGCCGTACTTTGAGAATTTCTTTGCCTTTATGTACTGCGGAACGTAGTCGAGCTTTGGGTCAAGCCCTACTACAGAGGGGTTCTGTGTGCTTACTATCTTTTCTATAAGTCTGTCAAATGACATTTTTCTAACTCCTTTGTTTTAAAGTTCAAATACTACCTTACCCTTTGAAATGGTGTAAAGCACCTTTCCTTTGAGCCTTTCGCCCTTGAAAACGCTGTTTTTGCTTTTTGAGTGCAGCTCCTCGGGTATTACCTCCCATTCATAGTCGGGGTCAAAGACAGTAAGGTCGCAGGGCTGCCCTGCGCATATGCTTATAACGGGAACACCGACTATCTCTCTCGGGTTTTTTGACATAAGCGCGGCTATCTTCATAAGGTCACATTTGCCCGTGTGGTAAAGCTTTGTAAGCGTTGCCGCAAGTGATGTTTCAAGCCCGACTACGCCATTGGGGGCTTTTTCAAAGTCCGCCTTTTCCTCCTTGGAGTGGGGGGCGTGGTCGGTGATTATGCAGTCTATCGTTCCGTCAAGAACAGCCGCCTCTACCGCCGCTCTGTCCTCCTCGGTACGCAGGGGAGGGGACATTCTGTAGTCGGCATCTCTGCTGTATAGCTTGTCCTCCGTAAAGGTAAAGTAGTGCGGTGCGGTTTCGCAGGTGACTTTAACGCCGTCCTTTTTGGCGGCTCTTATGATGTTTACCGA
This sequence comes from Ruminococcus sp., assembly GCA_017634275.1. Taxonomy (GTDB): domain Bacteria; phylum Bacillota; class Clostridia; order Oscillospirales; family Ruminococcaceae; genus NK3A76. The sequence continues at coordinate 33,711 of JAGBNQ010000010.1, forward strand.
GCCCTTTGTGGAAACGTGGCAAATGTGAACTCTCGCGTCACAGCTCATAGCAAGCGCTATCTCTCTTGCTGTTATGTAGTCCTCGCTTGCTCTGTCAAGGCCGCCTACGCCTAAATCCTTTGATACCTTGCCCTTGTTGATTATCCCTCCGCGTGTGATGTTTATATCCTCACAATGCGAAAGCACGGCAAGCCCGTTTTCACGGCTAAGCTCCAGAGCCCTTCTCATAAGCTCGGCATTTTCAACAGGCCTTCCGTCGTCAGAGATCGCGTAGACGCCTGCGCGCTTTAAGCTGTCAAAATCACAAAGCTCAAAGCTCTGCATTCCCTTAGTTATGCAGGCAACTGGGTAAACATCTATCCCTGTCTTTGATGCCTTGTCATAAATGTATGAAACAAGCTCCTCATTATCAATTGGCGGCTTTGTATTCGGCATACAGCAGACAGCCGTAAAGCCGCCTGCTTTTGCCGCGTCGGTCCCGGTAATTATGTCCTCCTTGTGGGTCTGCCCCGGGTCACGGAAATGAACGTGCATATCCATAAGCCCCGGAAATGCTACCAGCCCCGTGCCGTCGATGATCCTTGCGCCGTTTTCATCACTTGCCTGCCCTACAGCGGTTATTATGCCGCCTTCTGCGGTTATGTCTGTGACCGCGTCTGTTCCCGTAACGGGGTCAACAGCTCTTACATTTTTAATTATAAGCTTCATAGGTTCTCCTTGCTATGTGGCTTACCACTGAATATCCTTAGAGTTGTATACGTCAACGTCATCAGGATCCTGAGTTACCTTGTAGGTCTTCTTGCCGATGATAAGTGTAGTTGTAGCATCGGGTATATCCTGAGATTCATCGCTGTGCTTCTTAGCCATTTTGAACTGAAGATCGGTATACTTGATAGTTGTAAAGAATTTAAGGTTATAGTCAAAATCTATGTCCTTCTGATCGAGGTAGTCGGGAAGGATAAGGCATTTTAGTTTCTTGCCGTCCTCATCTACCTTGAAGTAGCCCTTTGTGATAAGATCCTTGTCCTCATCATATTTGTCATACTCGCCCTCTTTGTGGTAGTAGTGGATAGTCAGCTCGCCTTCCTTGTTAAAGTCAAAAACGATGCCCTTTCCGTCCTCAAGAGGCGTATACCACGGACCGTTGATGAACGCTCTTGAATCGCCCTCTCTTGAAGGCTGCTTGAATACATAAGTACCTACTACGATGCCGCATACAACAGCAACAACGAAGATTATTCCCAAAATCGCGCCAATTACTTTCTTCATACCTGATTACTCCCTTTCAGATCATTTTTTTATTTCAAGGACAGCCCCTCTGTTAGCCGATGTAACAAGAGATGCATACCTTGCAAGGTAGCCGCTTGTTATCTTAGGCTCTCTCGGTGTCCATGATTTTCTTCTTTCGGCAAGTTCCTCATCGCTTACCTTAAGCTCAATGCTGTGAGCGTTTATATCGATAGCTATGATATCGCCCTCGTGAACGAGCGCTATGTTGCCGCCGAGTGCAGCCTCGGGCGAAACGTGGCCGATAGATGCACCTCTTGTAGCGCCGCTGAAACGCCCGTCTGTGATAAGTGCAACAGATGAGCCGAGCCCCATTCCTGCAATAGCAGATGTAGGATTGAGCATTTCTCTCATTCCCGGGCCGCCCTTAGGGCCCTCGTAGCGGATAACAACTACATCGCCCTCTACTATCTTGCCGCCTCTTATCGCAGCTATAGCATCTTCCTCGCAGTCAAATACTCTTGCAGGCCCCTCGTGCTTTAGCATCTCGGGCGCTACAGCCGATCTCTTTACTACGCAGGTATCGGGGGCTAAGTTTCCTCTTAATACCGCTATGCCGCCGTTTGCCATGAACGGGTCATCTATAGGTCTTATTATCTCGGGGTTGCGGTTAACTGCGTTTTTAACATTCTCAGCAACAGTCTTGCCCGTAGCTGTCATGCAGTCGCCGTTTATAAGCCCTGCATCGAGCAGCTCCTTAAGAACAGCGTAAACGCCGCCTGCCTCGTTTAAGTCCTCCATATAAGTCGGGCCCGCAGGTGCTAAGTGGCAAAGGTTAGGTGTTCTCTCGCTTATCTCGTTAACAAGCTCGAGGTCAAGCTCAATGCCGCATTCGTGAGCTATAGCAGGCAAATGGAGCATCGAGTTTGTCGAGCAGCCGAGTGCCATATCAGCAGCGATAGCGTTTTTGAAGGCCTCCTCTGTCATAATGTCGCGCGGTCTTATATTTTTCTTTAAAAGCTCCATAACAGCCATGCCTGCGTGCTTTGCAAGCTTAAGCCTTTCGGAGTAAACAGCAGGTATAGTGCCATTGCCGCGCAGACCCATACCGAGGACTTCGGTCAGGCAGTTCATAGAGTTAGCCGTGTACATACCCGAGCAGGAGCCGCAGGTAGGGCAGGCCTTGTTTTCAAATTCCGTAACATCATCAAGCGTGAATTTGCCTGCATTATAGGAGCCTACTGCCTCAAACATCGAAGAAAGTGAGGTCTTGTGACCCTTAACGTGGCCTGCAAGCATCGGGCCGCCCGATACGAAAACTGTAGGAACATTTACCCTTGCCGCCGCCATTAAAAGTCCGGGAACGTTCTTGTCGCAGTTAGGTATCATAACGAGTGCGTCAAAGTGGTGAGCAAGCGCCATGCACTCTGTGGAATCAGCGATAAGGTCACGGGTAACGAGTGAATACTTCATTCCCTGATGCCCCATAGCTATACCGTCGCATACTGCGATAGCAGGGAAAACGATAGGTGTTCCGCCTGCCATTGCAACGCCTAATTTTACAGCCTCTACGATCTTGTCGATGTTCATATGTCCCGGAACTATCTCGTTGTAGGAGGAAACTATGCCGACTATCGGCCTTTCCATTTCTTCCTTAGTCATTCCGAGCGCATTGAAAAGCGACCTCTGCGGTGCCTTGTCAACACCCTCACAGAAAAAATTCTTGTCCATAAATATAACCTTCTTTTCTTTAAATAATTAGTGACTTAATCCTAAGAATGCAGCGCCTATTATGCCTGCATCATTTCCGAGCTTAGCTATAACTATCTCGCTGTTTTTGGCAGAGTTTCTTGTGTATACCTCTTTAGCAACAAGCTCCTTCAGAGGCAAAAGCAGCGGATCACCCTCGTTGCACACACCGCCGCCTATGCAGAGTATATCGGGCTGGAAGATGTTTATCGTGTTTGTGATGCCGAGCGCTAAGTATCTGATATACTTGTCAACAACGGCCTTGCCTGCCTTGTCGCCCTCACGCATAGCATTGAAGGCAGTCCTTGCAGATACCTTGCCCATTTTTTCACTCATCTCATTCATTACAGAGGTCTTGTCCTCCTCCATAGCCTCCTTTGTCATTCTTATAAGTCCCGTAGCAGATGAGAACACCTCAAAGCAGCCCTTTCTTCCGCAGGTACACATCGGGCCGTTCGGGTCAATCACCGTGTGGCCTATCTCAGCGCCTGCAAAGTTAAAGCCCGAGTATATCTTGCCGTCGATAATTATTCCGCCGCCGACGCCCGTGCCGAGGGTTATGCATACCGCATTGTTTGCCCCCTTTGCAGCGCCTGCAACGAATTCACCGTAAGCCGCTGCATTTGCATCATTCTCAACAAAGCAGGGCTTGTCGATAAAGGTCTTCATAAGCTCAACAACGTGGAAATCCTTAAATCCTAAGTTGTTTGAGTATTCGATTATTCCCTCTGCCGAGTTGGCAGTCCCCGGTGTGCCGATGCCGACGCTTTCGATATCATCAAGTGTTAAGCCGGCCTCTTTCACAGCCTGCTTTGCCACCTCGGCCATATCCCTGCAAATATCCTCAGCAGGGCGGGGGAGATTTGTCTTGCAGGTAGCCTTTGCGATTATCTTAAATTCCTCATCAACGACCCCTGCCTTGATGTTCGTTCCTCCGAGGTCAATACCTATGTAGTATTTCATTATTTTTATTCCTCCGATCCATTTTTCATTAAGTACAAAAACAGCTCGCTTATGCATACGCCCGACATAAGGCCGCACATTACCGAGAACACGCGCCGTATATTGCTGTTGTCAGCTATAAGTGCCGCGCAAAGGTAAGCAAATGCCGCAAACGCAGGGCATATCACAGATAAAGGTGTTTTCCTGTCCATATCATTCACCTCTTATCAGACGGTAGTAAGTATTGCCTTGCATTTTCCGTCAACAGTATAGCTGCCCGTGCCTGCTGTTATAAATACGCTGTCGCCCTTTTTAAAAGGTACACCGCCTATATTTCCCTCGCCCTCTAAGATGAGAATGCTGTTAAAGCTCTTGTCATCAGCGTTAAGCGCGGCCTTGCTGTCGATATCAAGCACATATGTGGTAAAGTATTCGCAGCTTGCCATAAGCTTTTGCGTAAAGCCGTCCTTTTGCTCAACGGGCGTTTCGGGGTACTGCTTTGCAGGGGCAAGCTTTGTTACGTCCTTTGCCTTTTCAACGTGCAGCTCTCTGGGCTTTCCGTCCTTGCCGACTCTGCCGTAATCGTAAATTCGGTAGGTGGTGTTGGAATTCTGCTGTATCTCGGCAATAAGGATACCCTTTCCGATAGCGTGCAGCGTTCCTGCCTCGATAAAGAACACATCGCCCTTGTGAACGGGAACGTTCTGTGTCACCTCTAAAAGCGTGTTGTCTGCGATACGCCTTGCAAACTCGTCCTTTGATATCTCTTTCTTAAAGCCGTATAAAAGCTCTGCCCCCTCGTCGCAGTCAACGACATACCACATCTCTGTCTTGCCGTATTCACCCTCGACGCGCTGAGCGTATTCGTTGTTCGGGTGTACCTGCACCGAAAGATTATCCTTAGCATCGATAAGCTTTATAAGGATAGGGAAGTTTTCAAACCTCTCGCAGTTTGTTCCCAAAATGCCCTTGCCGTGCTTGTCGATATACTGCTGTAGGGTAAGCCCCTTGTCCTCGCCGTCAGCTACAACGCTTGCCCCGTCCTTGTGGCAGGAAAGCTCCCAGCTCTCGGCTATCTTTTCAAAGTCACAGTCCTTTTGAAAATCATCTCTTAAGCGCGTTCCGCCCCAGAGATAATCCTTAAAAGCAGGTGAAAGTCTGAATATTGCCATATTTTTACAACCTCCGAATATATAATTATTCAATCTATTATACCATATATTATAAGCTAATGTCAATTACATTTTGGATAAATTTATAATAAGCATATTTGCCTTTTGACAAATATTTCTTATAATTATTGAATTTGTTAATTGCGTAAAAATAAAGCTGAATTTTTTGTGCATACCTACAAAGCTTTGCAAAATATGTTGATTATCGGCTTGAGATGTGGTAAAATATAGAATAGGGAAGATACAAGTTGTTTTCTGCTCCTGCAGGGAACGATCATTGGGAAATGGGTTGATATTATGAAAAAGAATAGTAAAAAGGGCTTTACACTTGTGGAGCTTATAGTTGTTATCGCCATTATAGGCACTTTGGCGGCTATTTTTATACCTGCCTTGTTCAAGTTTATAAAAGATGCGCGTATATCTGCCGCTTTGGAGGATGCAAGGATAATCAAGTCATCGGTCGAGGAATCGCTGGTCAAGAATATAATGCTAAACGGCGAAACTGCGCATACGGGCTTTAATAAGGTCATCTACCTTGATTCAAACGGCGGAAATTATAAGAACAGAGAGCATGAGATAGTCGGCGCTTTTACAAATAACAGCTGGTATACCTATAAAACGGGCGGTTCTACAAGCGCAAATTCATCTGCGGCACTTGATAAGATAATAGCAGGAACTCTTGATGATTCATTTAGCGAGGTATGGGATAAGGGCACGAGTGTCAATCCTCTTAAAAACAGCTCCTCTTCAAATAACTGCGCTAAGTATCTTAAGGATAATCACACGAATTTCGGGCTTGTAATTGTGTATAATACCGATGGAACGGTTCGTTTGATGCAGCTCTACCGAAAGGGGATACTTGTTTCCTACGTTGACGGCGCGTATGTTGTAAATACTGAAAGTGATGCGCACTTTGTCGGTACTGCGAAATGGAGTACGATATTCACCGACGTCGGGGAGACCGCACCTGCCGCATTGGAGGAAATGAGCCTTGCAAACGGGCAGATATCGACCACGGGCAGCTGGGGCAATTGGTTTTAAACGGCGAAAATACCAATAAATAAGTAAAAGAGGTATCGTTTGATACCTCTTTTGTTTTTGCTTTATGCGAGATGCAGCACATTTATCAGCAGCACCCAGCTCATTCCATAGTATGTAACTACCGCCACAAGGTCATTGATAGTCGTTATCAAAGGCCCCGAGGCAACGGCAGGGTCAACCTTTATCTTCTTGAAAAAGAGAGGGATAAGCGTTCCAGAGGCGCTTGAAATTATCATCGCAAGGAGCAGGGATACACCTATGCACCCCGAAACTGCATATGAAAACCCAAAGCTGCGCCCCTTGAAAAGCATTATGTAAAGCCCTATAAGCCCGAAGGATATAGCCCCTAAAATAACGCCGTTAAAGAAACCTATCTTCATTTCCTTGCCGACAAGGTGCAGCTTTTGCCCGAAGGAGAGGTTCTCATCAGTAAGCACCCTTATCGTCACCGCAAGTGACTGCGTGCCGACGTTACCTGCCATATCAAGAATAAGCGACTGAAACGCCATTATAAGCGTAAGCTGTGCCACTACCTTTTCAAAAGCCCCCACAACGCTTGAAACGGCAATGCCTAAGCCTAACAGTATCAGCAGCCACGGCAGGCGCTTTTTCATGCTGTCTTTAAGCGGCTCCTTCAGATCCTCCTCCGCAGTAAGACCTGCAAGACGGGCGTAGTCCTCGCCCATTTCATCATCTACTACCTCTATTATGCTCTGCGCCGTGATAACGCCCAAAAGCTTGTTTGAGTTATCAAGCACGGGTATCGAGCTTTCCGAGTAATCCTTTAGCCTTTCTATGCAGTCATCTATCTCCTCCGTTGCATAAACATACGGAAACTGTGTTGCGATAAGGTCTGAAAGGTTATCCTCGCTCCTTGCCGTGATGAGGTCTTTAAGGTCTATCGCCCCGTAGTATTCATCATCATCGTCCACCACAAAAAGCGTTGTGATGTTGTCATTGTCCTTTGCCTGCCTGATAAGCTCGGTCATGGCCTGCTTTATCGTCAGCCCCTCGGATATCATTATGCAGTTTGTTGTCATTTTGCTGCCTATCTCGTCATCATCAAATGATGCGATGAGCTTTATTTCCTTTTGTATCTCGGGGTTTATAAGCTCAATTATCAGGGCGCGCTTTTCCTTTTCTATCTCGCGCAGAATGCTTACCGCCGTGTCGGTGTCGAGCGCGCTTATAAGGTCGGCGGCTTTTTTGATGTCCGTTTCGCTTAATATCTCGCCGGCATCGTCCTCGTCGATGTATTCAAATATCTCCGCGAGCATGGCAGGCGGACAGATTCGTGTGAATTTCTTCCTTGCCGCCGTGTCAAGAGAAACGAACGCCTGCGCTATGTCGTTTTCGTGATAATCCTCCAAAGCCGACAGCACCGCCTTTGGCGAACGGTCGCTTTTTATTATCCCGATTATTTCGGCTATGTAGTCGGGTCTTGTGATTTCGGTGCTTTCTGTTTGTGTTAAGTTTTCCATTACTATCCCTCCGCTTATTCATAAATGCAAAGGGTCATAAAAAGCAAAAGCCCGTGAGCCTTTTGGGGGTCATCACGGGAAGAAAGATTCTTTCAAGGCAAACAAAGCGGTGTGTCCGTCAGACAGCCGCAAGCCGATATATGAAAAGATCCATTTCGCCATTCTGACCCATAACTGTCACCTGCTGACACTCCGTTCACCTCCTGTTTGTTTCAAGATCATTTTCGATTATATCACGTTTTATGTTATTTGTCAATAATTTTTACTGATATTTTATCGCTTTCTTGACTTGAATAAAAAGACGTGATATAATGATAAGGTGATACAATGATCGTCTATTGAAAAAGGAATGATGAGATGAAAATAATGGCAGTAGATTACGGCGATGCGCGCACGGGTCTTGCGGTGTGTGACAGAACTGAGTTTTTAGCCTCTCCCATAGGCACAATAGAGGAGAGAAATATGCAGATGCTTGCAATGAAAGTGGCTCATATGGCGCAGCAGTATGAGGTGGGGGAGATAGTTGTCGGCCTGCCGCTTAATATGAACGGCTCATTCGGGCCGCGCGCTGAGAGGTGCAAGCAGTTTGCCGATATCTTAAACGAGCTTACCGAGTGCTCCGTAAATATGTGGGACGAGCGCTCGACTACCGTTTCGGCGCATAACATTTTAAACGAAACAAACGTCAGGGGCAAAAAGCGCAAGGCTGTTGTAGATACCGTTGCCGCGACTATAATTCTGGAGGGCTACCTTGAATTCAGAAAAAACAAAAAAGCCGCTCAGCCGCAGGAGTAAGGTACTGCTGATTTCGCTTGCTTTTATAATAGTACTGTGTATCATAGAGCTTGTGTGGTCAAACAGCTTTATCGAGGTCGAGTGCTTTGATTATAAAAATGAAAATATTCCGAAGAGCTTTGACGGGGTCAAGATAGTGTCAGTCACGGATTACCACAACCACGGCGGCAGCTATGAGGACAGGCTGATAGAAAAGATAAAGGAGCAAGACCCCGACTATATCTTCCTTGTGGGGGATATAATAGATTCGCAGTTTACAAAGCTTGATGTGCAAAAAAGCTTTCTTGAAAAGTGCGCCGATATCGCACCCTGCTGTCTTTGCTTTGGCAACCACGAGCTGCGGCTCGATGACAGTCAGCTTGATGAGTATAACAAAAACGCCGAAAACGCAGGCGTGACTATACTTGACAATGAGCTGATACCGCTTACGCGCGGTGATGATACTATATTTCTTGCAGGCACAACAAGTGCAGGCGGCGCTCAGGACATTTCGACACAGGCTGAAACTGTACAAAAAAGCGCCCCGCTTTTGTGGCTGCACCACTACCCCGAAAATTTTGAGGACTTATCTAATGACGCCGAAAATATGGGCTTTCCCTCGGCGCTCTTTTTCAGCGGCCACGCTCACGGCGGCCTTGTCCGTATCCCATTTACAAGGATAGGCGCAGTCGCCCCGGGGCAGGGCATACTGCCCGAATACACGGGCGGCGAGTATTTTAGCGGCGAAAGCGAAATGCTGCTATCACGCGGCTGCGGCAACAGCGGCATGACGCTGAGATTTTTTGACCCGTTTGAGATAGTTGTCTGCACACTTAAGACTAATTAATAATTAATAATTGAGGTGTCCGCTGCGCGGACGGATTTTAAAAGTTGCCGCAAAAAAAATATCGTTGCGTGATTTATGATCAATCGCGCAGCGATACCTTTTTTATTATTTATTATTTATTCTTTTTTTATTTCTTAATTTTAGAGGGCGCGCGTGCAGTTTTGCCTTTTACAACAGTTTCCTATCGCGCCCTCGCTTTTATATATCATACAGATTGTCAAGGAAAGCTACAGTTTTCTCATCGAATTTGATGTCCTGTGCGGTCATGTCCTCTTCAAGCTGCCATAGCTTTGATACGGCGAATACGCTCGATACGGGGAAAGGCTGCGATGAAAGGTATGCAAGCGTTACCACGGCAGGCGAGTGCCCCGTCTGCTCGGAGAGGCGCTTTACCTTTGCAAGCCTTGCAAGGTTTGCGGTGGTGGCATAGCTGCTCTCTAACTGGTATGTAGCACTCTGCCCCGATGCGAGCTTTGAGAAAAAGCCCTTTGCCTGCGGCGAGAATGCCATTACGGGGAAGTTGTTTTTCATATACCACGAATACTCCCTCATATCCATGCTGACCTGCGTGTCATCGCCTAAAATGTCAGCACTTGAATGTGCAAGGCTGTAGTTTATCTGGCTTACCGAAAAGGGTGTGAGCCCGTTTTTTGCTGCAAATTTGTTTGCCTGCGCTATTCTTGTCACCGTCCAGTTGGATGCGCCCAAAATGCGCACCTTGCCCGACCTTACAAACTTGTCAAGGTAAGGCATTATCTCCTCTACGGGCTTAGTCGTGTCATCTCTGTGCAGCATATAAATGTCGGCATAGTCTGTCTTTAATGCCTCAAGCGACTGCATAAGATCTTCTGTCACGCTTTTCTCATCAAGCCTGTTTACGGTTTCCTCCTCTGTAAAGTACGGGTGGCCGCCCTTTGTCGCTATTATCACCTTGTCACGGTTGCCGCGGCTTTGCATCCACCTGCCTATTACCTGCTCGCTCGCACCGTCGCCGCCTTCTACCCAGTTGCAGTAAACGCGCGCCGTGTCAATGCAGGTGCCGCCAAGCTCGAAGTATTTGTCAAGTATCTCAAAATATCCGTCGTCATTGTCCTGCCTGTCAATGTTTGCAGTGCCTAATATCAATGCAGGCATCTCTAATGAATACAAATCGTTTTTTAAGGTGTAACTAATCATTTTCTTCCCCTCGAAATCGTTTTTTGTTTATGATAACTATATTCTATCATATTTTTTTAATGATAGTAATAAACTTTTTGTAAACAAATATTTTTTGTGAAAAACCACTTGACAAAAGGGGAAAAATGTTATATAATACATAAATGTAAAGTGCTTAAGCTTTACAGCATATCTGTCGAAACAAGGGAAAGCGGTGTGAGTTATGTCAAAAAATCTTGAATATGGCTTGCTGCTTGATGTTTACGGCAGCCTTCTTACCGAAAAGCAGCTTGAAATGATGCAGCTCTATTATGATGAGGATCTTTCCTTGTCCGAGATAGGCGAGCAGTTCGGCATTTCAAGGCAGGGCGTTCACGACAGTATCAAGAGGAGTGAGCAGGCGCTTGATGAATTTGAGGAAAGGCTCAGTATCCTTAAGGCAAGAAAAGTTGAGATAGATGCACTTTTGAGCATTAAAAAAGATGCGCTTGAGGCTCTTGATCAGTGCAGAAAGGTGTCATTCGGCAAGAATATCGCAGACAAGGTAATAAAAACACTTGAAAATATAGATTCCCGCCTTGCAGAGCTTGGCGAGGAGCAGGAATAATGAAGAATGAATAGTGAATAATGAATGATTAAAAAGCCGTCGGCAATTATTAATTATTAACTATTAATTTTCAAAAGGGGGCGTAAAAATGGCATTTGAAGGACTTTCCGAAAAGCTCGGCAAAGTTTTTAAAGGGCTTAAAAATAGAGGTAAACTGACCGAGGCCGACGTTAAAGCCGCAATGCGCGAGGTAAGGCTTGCGCTTTTAGAGGCGAACGTAAGCTATAAGGTCGTTAAGGATTTTATCGGCAAGGTTACAGAGCGCAGCGTCGGTGAGGAGGTTTTAAAGAGCCTTACCCCCGGCCAGCAGGTAATAAAGATAGTTAATGAAGAGCTTATAAGCCTTATGGGTGAGTCTAACTCAAAGATAAATTTCCCCAATAAGCCGCCTTGTATAATAATGATGTGCGGCTTGCAGGGCTGCGGTAAAACTACTCACTCGGCAAAGCTCGCAAAGTATTTTAAGGCGCAGGGCAAAAGGCCGCTGCTTATCGCGGCGGACGTTTACAGGCCTGCGGCTATTGAGCAGCTGAAGGTAGTAGGCGAAAGGGCAGATGTCTCGGTGTTTGAAATGGGGCAGATAGACCCTCGCACTATTGTTAAAGAGGGTATAAAGCACGCTAAGGATTACGGCAATGACCTGGTCATCATAGATACGGCAGGCCGTCTGCATATAGATGAAGAGCTTATGCAGGAGCTTAAGGACGTTAAGGCTATCGCTGAGCCTAATGAGATAATGCTCGTAGTTGATGCTATGACGGGTCAGGACGCTGTAAATGTTGCTGAGGCTTTTGATCAGGCACTCGGTATCGACAGCGTTATCCTGACAAAGCTTGATTCCGATACAAGAGGCGGTGCGGCGCTTTCCGTTCTGTCAGTTACGGGTAAGCCTATAAAGTTTGTCGGCATGGGTGAAAAGCTTGATGAGTTTGAGCCCTTCCACCCCGAGAGAATGGCATCGCGTATCCTCGGTATGGGCGATATGCTCACCCTTATCGAAAAGGCGACCGCTACTGTAGATGAGGAGGAGGCTAAAAAGCTCGCCGATAAAATGGCATCAGAGGGCTTTGACCTTAATGACCTGCTCGAACAGATGAAATCTCTCCAGAAAATGGGCAGCGTAAAGAGCATAATAAGAATGCTCCCGGGAGCAAATAAGATAAATGATGAGCAGATGGAGGCAGGCGAAAAGGCTTTGCGCAAGACTGAGGCTATGATAAATTCCATGACCAAGGCCGAAAGAAGAAAGCCGTCGATCATCGACCCTAAGAGGAAAAGACGCATCGCCGCAGGCAGCGGAACTGAGGTGTCGGATGTAAACCAGCTGCTTAAGCAGTATGAGCAGATGAAGAAGATGATGAAACAATTCGGCATCGGCGGAAACCTGCACGGCAAAAAGGCAAGAAGAAACCGCGCTAACCTCCTGAAGGGTCTGGGCGGAAACGGAATGCCTTAAAGCTATGGGCTCTTTTACAATAATTTTTGTTATAGCGGCAGGGATTTTCTGTATTTATTGCAGCTATAAGGACTATGACTGGTTTTTTGATAACCACAGAGCCAGACCCTTCGTTTCCCTGTTCGGAAGAGAGGGTGCAAGAAAATTTTACTACGTTCTCGGCGGAATACTTATTTTTCTCGGGCTTTTGATATTGTTCAGCCTGCCGGGGGTGTAATGATGCTTTTATCTCGCTTAACGCGATATAAATATAATTTAGTGTATTATATGGAGGTGAATATAAAATGGCAGTAAAGATCAGACTCAGAAGACTCGGTGCTAAGAAGAGACCCTTCTACCGCGTAGTTGTTGCTGATTCAAGATATCCCAGAGACGGAAGATTTATCGAGGAGATCGGCTACTATGATGCTACTAAGGAGCCTTCCGTTATCAACATCGATCAGGAGAAGGCTAAGAGCTGGATCGCTAACGGCGCACAGCCCACAGATACAGTAAAGGCTCTCCTTAAGAGGATCGAGAAGTAATAATTGTAATTGATAGGCGGCGTACATTTTTTTGTACGTTTGCCTGCTGATTACAAAAATATGCCTGAACTTACAGTACCTATCCTGCAAGATACGCTGTAAGTTTTATTTTTCAGGAGAAAGAGGTAAATAAAATGACAGAATTGCTTAGAACTATAGTCAGTGAGCTTGTTGAGGACAAGAGCGCTATCGTTATAACTCAGGACGAGCCCGATGAGGAGGGCGTTGTGGTGTTCCACCTCCACGTTGCCGAGCCCGATATGGGCAGAGTTATCGGCAAGCAGGGGCGTATCGCTAAGGCGATAAGAACTGTTATGCGCGCATCCGCATCAAGGCAGGATATGAAAATAATGGTCGAGATAGACTGATATAAGAATCACCGCCTCGGGGGATATCCCTCGGGGCGGTTTTTTGCTTGTTATTTTGATGTAAGCTGACTATCTGCCGAAGTTTCATACATAATCATTAAAAACCCGATAAATGTTTGAAAAATCGCTGTTATGCATTTTCAGCAGTAAGAATAATAAGATCGGTATCAGAAAGGCCTGAGGAGAATAAGCCTGAGATAGATACTTTTCCTACCGGTGTATTATCCCAGAAGATGTTTAACATACTGCTTAGATTTGCAATGCTATCAAGATTTTCAAGAGCCTTTTCATCAAACGCATCGCCTTTGAAAAACACATCTGAATCATCAGATTCCACAGTTGGAATACCGTATGCATCAGTCAGTGCGGAAACTATTTCCTTGAAGTTATCTATGTTTATTTTTCTTCTGAGTTCGCTGCCGTCGTATTCTCCGTCAGGTTTATGCTCAAAAATATCAGTCATTTCGGGATTACCGACTGAAGCATCGGATTTATAGGTTTTTCCGTATAAATTGCCTGTGTTGCCATTAGCTTTGCTGTATTGATCAAAGCCGTAAACAAAAGAAACAGACGATATAGAACCGTCAGTGTTTTTGTCTAAGCTGACATTTGTAAGCTCTCTTCCTAAAAGAGTAGGAACAGTATCTTCAGAGTCGGTATAATGAAAATTTATATGGAAATGAGCCCTGCCCGTGATAGAATCTCTATCTGAGACCTCTGAGGTGGGATAGTATCCGAATGCTCTTGCGCTCTGTTCAAGTTCATCATAAAACTCTGAGTTGATATCTCCGAGATCAACCTCATAAAGAAAATTCTTGAATGCGGATTCAAAGTATGCCTTTCCGCTTTCGTAGTCAAGGCTTTTGGATTGTTTTACCAATTCCTCAAAGTCGTCAAGTGTGAGGTCTTTTCCCAATGCCTGACTATCTGCCTCTTGTTCACTGTCAGCCGGTATATCCTCGGAACTGCTGTTTGTCACAGCATCGGTTGTTCCCTCATCTGTTGATGAAGAACCGCTCTCGCTCTCCACCACCGAGCTTGAATCCGCCTTGTCTTTCTTCGACTTGCTCTTGCTGCTGTCCTCGCTGTCACCGCAGGCGGTGAGTGCAAGCATTGCCGCTGCTGCAAGAAAGCTTATTAGTCTTTTCTTGTTCATATTGTTTTCCTCCAATCATAACATATATGAACAATTCTAATATATATATATATATAGTTACGCAAAAGTTAACAAACTGTAAATTTTGGATATCTGCTTGCTTTATATATACGGCTCCACGGTTTTTACCTCGCCCGTCTGCGCCTCAACGCAGATAACGCCTTCCTTTCCGTCGCTGTCCTCATAATAAAGCGCCCAGTAGGGGAGGGCTGTTATAATACTGCTTGTTACGTCCTCGCTAATGGGGCAGTATTCAAGCTGCGCGTAGTTAAGCGTTATGTGCTGCGCTTTGTTGCCTAAGCTTTCTGCTGCTTTGTTTATCGCGTCATTGCAGTTTAGTATCTTTAGCTGACGCTCCTCCTTAATGTCAGTAAAAGCGCTGCCGCCTAAGACCGAGAATACCTTGTCCTCGCCGTAAAGGGAAACGGTGCAGCTTGATGAGGGTATTGTGCCGTTTACCCAATTTCCTTCTGAAAACGGCGGCAATGCAAATGGATACTGAAAATGTGCATCACCAAACCTTCTGCAAAAACATATATCTGTATATATGCTCTTTTTGTTTGCGTCCTTGTAAATGAACGCAAGTAACGGTGTATACTCGGCGCTGCCGTCTGTCAGGTCATTGCAGATATAAAGCCTTTCCTGCGCTATGTCACATAGCTGTGCTAACGTGTATTCCCTGCTGCCAAATGTGACGGAGGTATCATCAAACTTGTTTTCATAAACTATCTCAGCCGAAAGGCTGCCCGTTTCCTCGTCTATCTCCATGTCGGGGTAGTAGGCATCGGGGTCAAGCTCATAGTCTTGCGCTGCATAATATCCGTCAGATGAAAGCCAGACGCTTTTGCTTTCATCTATCTGCCAGTTGTACCCGTCAGCGTTTTCATCGGGCTCCTCGACCTTTCCCTTGCCAAACGTCCCGTCACCCAAAAAGCTGTCAACAAGCTGCTTTAGTGTATCATAATGCTGCTGCCTGTCAGCGCCGAGGTCGGCATACCTGAAAGAGTATTCATACGCCTGCGGTGTCGGTGGGATAAAAAAGGTGTTGCCATAGGTAAAATCATTCATATTGTTTTCATCAATTATCAGTTTGCTGCTCTCATTGCCCTTTGAGCAGGAAACAAGTGCCGCCGCTGCCGCAATTAAAAGGCAGATAAGTTTCTTTTTCATAGCATCGTTCCTCCTTTTATAATTACAGACGCTTGTGAATGTGCCTGCGTTGCATATTGTGTCAAGCTTTGTATACCTGCACAAAACAGATATTACGCTATTGTTTGGTATCAACAAAAAAGCCCCCTGCCAAAATAGCAGGGGACTTATAAGCTTTCGCTTTATTAATAACTAACCGCCTTGCCGCCGCAACGGGAAAATAAAACCCGCATATGTGCAGGGTGGGTGTCGGCCCAACGTTTTCACGCTCCCTTCGTCCGTAGCCGTAATCAGCCCAAATGGACGGTCACGGTCGGGAGGTCTGCAATCCGCCGCCGGAGATAACCCGACTCCCTTAATAAAAGTGTTGGATCATAATGCCCGCGCTTTATCGGACAAGGCAGAAAGAAATTATCTTTCATTCACTGACAATAGTATACCACAAAGCATGATAAATATCAATATGTATTTAGTACAAATAAAAGTTCTAAAATTTGTACATTTTGAGAATAGACAGCCTTATTCGTCTTCCTCATCATCAAAGTCATATAGCTCGCTGAGCTTTTTCATGAACACCGCGCCGACTCTTTCATATTCCTCATCGTCGTCGATAGTTACCATAAGCTCTTCATCTTCTGTATACTCGCTCTTTAAGATGATGACCGCGCCGCTGTCCTCAAGCGCCTCCTGCCCGTCCTCGTAATAGGGGGTGAGCGCGTAGTAAGTCTCTCCCTCGTATTCCATAGAGTCAAGCAGCTCAAACATCTGCTCCTTGCCGTCCTCATCAGTCAGCGAGTATAAGTCGGGTCTGTATTCCTCGTTCATATTAAGACCTCCTTTTAAAAACTAAGCAGCGCCCAAAAGCCACCCTTTAAGCACTGCAACACATTAATTATACTACATTTAAAAACAAATGTCAAGCGATATTTGTAAAAGTAATGTTAAATAAAAAATATCTAAAAAAGTTGAAAAAAACTATTGACAAACGCCAAAAAGTGTGCTATACTAAGTTCAAGGAAAGAGGAAAGGGGCTAAACCGAAAGAGTACAGCAGCATTTAGCCGCTCGGGAGAGGTCAGGCAGCAGCAGTAAGATCGGGGTCAGGAGCCCAAGAGGTTATAGTAATAATCTCCGGTAACGTATATTTCCCTTCCCTATCTAAAGTGGTTCGGAATAAGGCTTTTGACAGAAGTGGGTACACTTAATTTGAAAAGTCTGTCAGAGTCCCGTTAACATACTTTAAATCCACTGAAAGGAGCATGAGCCAATGGACAGTTTAGAACCAAAGAGCATCCGAAGGCTCGGCGACGCAGGACTTGTTTAATGTGGGGCATCAAGACCCGGGTTTGTAGACCGGCTGGCCCGAATGAATGATAAGAATTTAGTCAAGTCGCCGATACCTTCCATAGCTTTCCCACCAATCAGTTTATGATGCGGGGTGCTCGAAGTATCTGCGATATTTTTATATCGTCTTACAACTGAATATTTGAAACTTTTATAATAAGGAGTTGGTTTGATATGATCAGCTTAACGAGGTTTCAGAAAACATTTTAGAATGGAGTGAGTCCAATGCACAGCTTTGGGTTTTGTGAGGTAATCCAAATTTTATAGGAATTAAGATACCGTGTAAAACTTAGCTTAACTCACGAGTTTGATTTGAGTCTTCAAACTTAAGGCTTTAAGAATTTCTAAGCGTAACTTTGAAGGGAGTGGTGGATATGAGTATGATTGTCCACAAGGTTCTCTTGAATATCTGAAAGATTGGGGTGAGTCCGCCGAGAAATTCAGTTTAGCGCCTGTTTTGACGGGGCGCAAAGGATCAAAATTTTAATGAAAGGTTTGAGTCCGATGGCATAGCAGTTTGGCTTTTTATCAAAACCAAATACTACTAAGAAAGGGTTGTTTCCAATGGCTTGACATTCAGGCTTTTGACACAAATACTTTGAAAGGAAATAATTCCAATGGCTATGTAAGTTTTTTCTTCGACTAAATATATAAGTAGGAGTGGTGCATTATGAAAATGAGAGTATGCATCTTAATGAATATCTGAGAGATAGGAGTGAGTCCACCCGAAAGTTTAGTCAGGTGCTAAATGCGGCACAGGAAAATTGAAATTACGAGGCAGGTTGGGTAAATGCACCTGCCTCTTTTAATTGAGGGGTGTGTTTATATTCCCCTCAATCGGTCGCCTAAGCGTCCTATTAACACAGTGTGCGCCTTCGCATATAATATTCTAACAGGCAAGGCCTTGCGGAAATCGTGCGATGAAAGTGTTAGGGGAGCGTTTAAGTTTTCGGCGGCCGCCTGATAATATAAATATAAGCCCGGGCTCTATGCTCGGGCTTTTTACTGTTGATGCAGAGCATAAAAGCCGCAGCCGTGCGCCGGCGATCTTACAGCTTTCAGCTTATCTTTTTGTCAAGCCTGATATCCCTTAGTATCCTCTCGGCAACGATGAAAATAAACTCCGAATTGGTCGGGCATTTGGTTATAAGCGATGAGTGTATGCCGAAATATTTCACCTTCGTTTCGGGCATAAGCTTTGCCCAGCTGCGTGAGATCGCTGTTCTCGCGCCGCGCTCTATGCAGGCAGGCTTTGCTGAGTGCATCTTAGCTACCTTCGGGTATATCGTCTTTGAAATGCGCCTTACAATGTCGGGCTCGCTTATCACTAAAATGATTATGTCGCGCAGGTATCTGTAGCCGCAGTAGTTGGGCGTTATCCCAAGCTCGCAGAGAGTGCGGCTCACCCTTTCGTAAAGCTCCGCCTCGTAGCTTATCGTTCTTTCCTCCTCGGCCTCACCGAGCAGGCTCTCAAGTGAGTGTATCACCGCGTCGGCATCAGCATTTAACGGCAAGACCGCATCCGCCCCTGATTGCAGAAATTTCTCCTTAGCGCCCTCGCCCGAGCGTGTGAGAAGTATCACCTTAGCGCCGCTTGTCTGCTTTTTTGACTTTTCGATAAGGTGTACCGTTTCTTTTATCGTTATCTGCTCATCTATCACCGTAGCATCGGGCGTAAAGCCGTCCTCCGCTTTGTAAAAATCATCGGCTCTCGCGGCACTGCTTTTCACCCTCTGCCCCGAGTAGATAAGCCTTTCGGGTAATTCATTTTTTGTTAAAGTTTCTGTCGGTAAAAGAAATTTGTAGCTTTGCATTTTCTTTTTTACTTCCTCTCTCATCTTTGAATTTTGCGAAAGAGATTATATCACAAAATTTTCCCCTTGAAAAGCCTTTTTGAAAAACTTTGTAAGGCTGTATAATTTTCGGCGGCGGTTAAAGTCGAAATGCTTTAAACATTTAGATTTTCATTCGGGTTTTGATAATTTTTTGAGTAACCGTATTATTTGTAAAAAGAATTCATAAATTTGTTATTGACAAAACGGGATAAATGTAATATAATAATTGTGTTATAGCAAAAAGGCTAAGACGGAGAAAGTAAGCATCTCAAATAAAGCCACAGCGAGCTGCGGAGAGTGTGAGCGCAGCGCAAGTAGTGAGTTGCCCAATATCACTCCCGAGCCGCAGCCCGAAAGGTAACGAGTAGGCGCTGACGTTGTTCCTGCGTTAAGGGGAGGCATATGTTGGTATGTGAAATGGTGGTTTGTAAGCGTAAGGTTTTCCCTGCGTCCGTTTTCGGGCGTGGGGTTTTATTGTTTTGAGGAAAGGAAAGAGGAAAATGTACAAAAAGGTCGAAAACAACCTTAACTTCGTGCAGAGAGAAAAGCAGATAGAGCAGCTGTGGAAGGATAAGGATATCTTCAACAAGAGCATGGAAACAAGAAGAAAGGGCGAGAGCTATGTGTTCTATGACGGCCCGCCGACAGCTAACGGCAAGCCGCATATCGGCCATGTTCTTACACGCGCTATCAAGGATATGATACCGAGATACAGAACTATGAAGGGCTATATGGTCCCCCGTAAGGCAGGCTGGGATACTCACGGCCTACCCGTTGAGCTTGAAGTGGAAAAAATGTTAGGCCTTGACGGTAAGGAGCAGATAGAGGAATACGGCCTTGAGCCCTTTATCACAAAATGTAAGGAATCTGTTTGGAAATATAAGGGTATGTGGGAGGATTTCTCGGGAACAGTCGGCTTTTGGGCTGATATGGATAACCCTTATGTTACCTACCATAACGATTTTATCGAGTCAGAATGGTGGGCTTTAAAGCAGATATACGATAAGGGCTTGCTCTATAAGGGCTTTAAGATAGTTCCTTACTGCCCGAGATGCGGAACGCCCCTTTCCTCTCACGAGGTCGCTCAGGGCTATAAGCTCGTTAAGGAGCGCTCGGCTGTAGTTCGTTTCAAGATAGTAGGGCAGGACGCTTATTTCCTGGCATGGACAACAACCCCCTGGACGCTGCCCTCTAACGTAGCGCTCTGCGTTAACCCCGATGAAACATACTGCAAGGTAAAGGCGGCTGACGGGTATACATATATCATGGCTCAGGCTCTGCTTGATACCGTTTTGGGTAAGCTTGCGCAGGAGGATAAGCCTGCATATGAGGTGCTTGAAAGCTATAAAGGCTCCGACCTTGAGGGAATGGAGTATGAGCCGCTTTTCGCTTATACGGGCGAGGAGGCTAAAAGGCAGAAGAAAAAAGGCCACTATGTGGTAATGGATTACTATGTAACTATGTCCGACGGTACGGGTATAGTTCATATCGCGCCCGCTTTCGGTGAGGACGATAACAGGGTCGGCAAGAAATATGATCTTCCCTTCGTTCAGTTCGTTGACGGCAAGGGTAATATGACTAAGGAGACCCCCTACGCAGGCACATTCGTAAAGGACGCCGACAAGCTCGTTTTGGTTGACCTTGATAAGGCAGGTCAGCTCTTTGACGCGCCTAAGTTCGAGCATGATTATCCTCACTGCTGGAGATGTAACTCTCCGCTTATCTACTATGCAAGAGAGTCGTGGTTCATAAAGATGACAGATGTCAAGGACAGGCTCATTGCAAATAATAACACTATCAACTGGATACCCGAAAGCATCGGCTCGGGACGTTTCGGTGACTGGCTCAAAAATGTTCAGGACTGGGGCATCTCCCGTAACAGATATTGGGGAACTCCTCTTAATATCTGGGAGTGCGAGTGCGGCTGCCGCCACTCTGTAGGCTCTATTGAAGAGCTTAAGAGCATGAGCGATAACTGCCCTGATGAGATAGAGCTGCACCGCCCTTATATCGACGCTGTAACTATCAAGTGCCCCGAGTGCGGCAAGCAGATGAAACGCGTCCCCGAGGTAATTGACTGCTGGTTTGACTCAGGCTCAATGCCCTTTGCTCAGCATCACTATCCTTTCGAGAATAAGGAGCTTTTTGAGTCACAGTTCCCTGCTGACTTTATCTCCGAGGCTGTTGACCAGACAAGAGGCTGGTTCTATTCTCTCCTTGCTATCTCAACACTTCTCTTTGATAAGGCGCCCTATAAGAACGTTATAGTTTTAGGCCTTGTTCAGGACGAGAACGGTCAGAAGATGAGTAAGTCAAAGGGCAACGCCGTTGACCCGTTCGAGGCGCTGCAAAAGCTCGGCGCGGACGCTATCAGGTGGTATTTCTATACAAACTCTCAGCCGTGGCTGCCCAATAAGTTCCATGATAAGGTGGTTATCGAGGGTCAGAGAAAGTTTATGAACACTATCTGGAATACCTATGCATTCTACGTTCTCTATGCCGAGATAGACCAGTTTGACCCTACAAAGCATAAGATAGAATATGATAAGCTCTCCGTTATGGATAAGTGGCTGCTCTCAAAGATGAACTCTATGGTAAAGGCTGCCGATGAAAACCTCTTTAACTACCGTATCCCCGAGGCTGCAAAGGCTATGCAGGACTTTGTTGACGACCTCTCTAACTGGTATGTTCGCCGCGGCCGTGAGCGTTACTGGGTACAGGGTATGACACAGGATAAGATAAATGCCTATATGACCCTTTATACCGCGCTGGTAACGCTTTGCAAGTGCGCAGCACCTATGGTTCCGTTCATCACCGAGGAGGTTTATCAGAATATCGTTGTAACAGTTGATAAGGACGCGCCCGAGAGCATTCACCTCTGCGATTACCCGACTGTTGATGAGTCGATGATTGACCTTAAGCTTGAAAGCGATATGGAGGAGGTGCTTGATATCGTAGTTCTCGGCCGTGCCGCAAGAAATACCGCAAATATCAAGAACCGCCAGCCCCTCTCTGTAATGTATGTTACAGCCGACCACGAGCTTGACAGTTTCTATGTTGATATAATAAGAGATGAGCTTAACCTTAAGAGCGTTAAGTTTGCCGATAATGTTTCCGAGTTCGTTGCTTATAAGTTCAAGCCCCAGCTTAAGACCTTAGGGCCTAAGTACGGCAAGAATTTAGGCGAGATAAGAAACTTGCTTACAGCGCTTGACGGCCATAAGGCAATGGCTGAACTTGATGAAACGGGAGAGCTTAAGCTTGAAATATCAATAGGCGAGATAGCTCTCTCCAAGGACGACCTTCTTATTGAAACAGAGCAGAAGGAGGGCTACTGCACCCTTACCCAGAACGGCGTAACAGTCGCTATGGATACAAATCTTACCGAGGAGCTTATAAACGAGGGCTTTGTCCGCGAGGTGATCTCCAAGCTCCAGACAATGAGAAAGGATTCGGGCTTTGAGGTAATGGATCATATAAATGTCACTATCTCTGCCGATGAAAAGCTTGCAGCGGTAATAGATGCAAACAAGGCGCAGATAAGCACCGATGTTCTTGCTGATTCTATCACCTTAGGCGATGCCGAGGGCGGCAAGGAATGGGATATAAACGGCGTTAAGGCTGTTATTTCTGTTGCTAAGGTTTAAACTAAATATGCATTTATGCAGGGGCTTATTCATAAGTCCCTGCTTTTGTATTGGTAAAAACAACAAGAAAAAAAGCCTATTTTCTGCAAATTTGATTTTTGTCACAAATAATTGTAAAAGATTTCTTATCAGGGCGGTTTTGCCTTGCAAATAAAGGCGGTTTATGCTATAATATGTGGGTATTAAACCACTATTTAAGGAGAAGATATTATGTTTAAAAAGATAGTAAGCATATGTGCAGCTGCTGTTATGGCGGCGGCTGTTTTCACGGGCTGCGGCGTTCCCGAAAACACCGTTCACAGCATTGATGACCTTGAAGGTAAAACGATAGGCGTTCAGCTCGGTACCACTGGCGATATCTACGCTGAGCATATCAAGGACGCAAAGGTCGAAAAGTATAACAAGGGCGCTGACGCAGTTCAGGCGCTTAAGCAGGGTAAGATAGATGCAGTTTTGATAGATGCCGAGCCTGCAAAGTATTTTGTTAAGGAAAATGATGACCTTAAAATACTTGATGAGCCCTTTGCCGAGGAGGAGTATGCGGTAGCTATAAAGCTTGATAATACCTCACTTCAGGCTGATATCAATAAGGCACTCGGTGAGCTTAAGGCTGACGGAACGCTTGATAAGATAAAGAGCAACTGGATAGGCGATGATGCAGGCAAGAGCCCCTATAAATCGCCCGAAGGTGTTGACAGGAGCAAGGGCACGCTCGTTATGGCAACAAATGCAGAGTTTCCCCCCTACGAGAGCAAGGACGGCGACAAGATAGTCGGAATAGATGTTGATATGATGACAGCCGTTTGCGATAAGCTCGGCTATGAGCTTAAAATAGATGATATGGTATTTGATTCTATCATCTCGGCAGTTACCTCGGGCAAGGCTGATGTAGGTGTTGCAGGTATGACGGTAACAGAGGACAGAAAGAAAAACGTTCTTTTCTCTGATTCCTACACAACATCAAATCAGGTGATAATCGTTAGAAAGAAATAATTGCAGGAATTTTGAAACTCTTTCCCCTGCCACCGCTAAAAGAATAAAGAAAAAATAATAAATAAAGTTTACGGTATCGACATTTCCTGCCTTACGCGGATAATGCCGATTGGGTTTTAAGATCCATCGGCGCAGCCGATACCTCTTTTATTATTTATTCTTTCTTTATTTCTTATTTTAGAGGGCGCGAGGGGAGCGACCTGACTAAAAATAATTCTTTACCGCGCTCTCGCTTAAGGCGGGGGAATATACTTTAATAAGGAGTGTTCGCTTTTGGACGGCTTTATAGAATCCTTCAAGCAGAATTTTTTGGAAAATGACAGGTGGAAATACTTGACAAACGGCCTTATCACTACCCTTGAAATAACTCTTTTCGCGGTAATGATAGGCTTTGTGCTGGGCTTTCTTGTGGCGATAGTCCGCTCTACCCACGATAAAACGGGCAGGCTCAAAATACTTAACTTTATATGTAAGGTTTACCTGACAGTTATCAGAGGAACACCTATGGTGGTTCAGCTGCTTATCACATATTTCGTTATCTTCGGAAGTGTCAATATTGATAAGATACTCGTCGCGGTAATGGCCTTCGGGATAAACTCGGGCGCGTATGTTGCCGAGATAGTCCGCTCGGGTATCATGAGTATCGACAACGGCCAGCTTGAGGCAGGCAGGAGCTTAGGCCTTAACTACAGGCAGACTATGCTCTATATCATAATGCCGCAGGCCTTTAAAACAGTTCTCCCCGCACTTGCAAATGAGTGTATCGTTCTTTTAAAGGAGACCTCCGTTGCAGGCTATATCGCAGTTCAGGACTTAACAAAGGGCGGCGATATCATAAGGTCGCAGACCTATTCCGCATTCATGCCGCTCGTTACCGTGGCGCTTATCTACCTTGTAATGGTAATGATACTCTCAAACCTTGTGGGCAGGCTTGAAAGGAGGCTCGCTAAGAATGATAGACATTAAGAACCTCTGTAAGGATTTCGGCGAGGTAAGGGTACTCAAAAATATAACCGAAACGATAGAAAAGGGCGAAAAGGTAGTTATCATAGGCCCCTCGGGCTCGGGTAAATCTACTTTTTTGAGGTGCTTGAACCGAATGGAGAACCCGACCTCGGGCGATATCATCTTTGACGGCGTAAACATCGCAAAGGCAACGGATAAGGAGATAAATAGGGTAAGGCAGAGAATGGGAATGGTTTTCCAGCATTTTAACCTCTTTCCGCACCTTACTATCAAGAAGAATATAACACTTGCCCCCGTAAAGCTCGGCCTTATGACAAAGGAGCAGGCAGATGAGCGAGCGGAGGAGCTTTTAAAGACAGTCGGCCTTCCCGATAAGGCGGACGAATACCCTGCAAGGCTCTCGGGCGGCCAGAAACAGAGAATAGCTATCGCAAGGGCGCTCGCTATGAACCCCGAGGTAATGCTTTTTGATGAGCCGACCTCGGCACTTGACCCCGAAATGGTGGGCGAGGTGCTGGAGCTTATGAAAAGGCTTGCCGATGACGGAATGACTATGGTGGTAGTTACCCACGAAATGGGCTTTGCAAGAGAAGTCGCCTCGCGCGTGATGTTTATGGCGGACGGTGCGATACTCGAACAGAATGAGCCCGAGCAGTTCTTTGCTGACCCGAAAAATCAAAGACTTAAGGATTTTCTATCAAAGGTGCTTTAAAATGGATCTTAGAATATATTTGTATAATAAGCCCGTGTCGGATATAAAGGCTCTGCGTACAGAGGTCTTTATCAAGGAGCAGGGCTTTGAGAATGAGTTTGATGAGATAGATAATAAGGCTACCCACGTTCTTATCTATGACGGAAAGGTGCCAGTCGCTACGGGCAGGCTCTTTAGCGAGGACGAGAATGGTGAGGAATATATCATAGGCCGCGTATGCGTCAAAAAGGAATACAGAGATAAAAAGCTCGGCAAGCGCGTTATTATGGCGCTTGAAGAGGATGCGCGCAAAATGGGCGGCAGACGTGTCTCGGTTTCGGCTCAGTGCAGGGTTCAGGGCTTTTATGAGGCTTTGGGCTATTCCGCGACCGATGACCTTCACGATGACGAGGGTGTGCCGCACGTTACAATGATAAAAACCATTAGAAAATAATTCCCAATTTGTGAAAACTGAATGAAAAATTCACTTAATTCTTGACAAATGCTCCAAAAAAGATTAAAATGTAAAAGTAGATAAAAAGCAAATAAGCCTATGTGTGAATAAATTTAAAAATAAGGAGTAGCTATGGAAAAGATAAAGTCTTTTTTTAAGGATTTTCCCAAAAACGCAAAGTATTTTTGCTCGGGAAATATATTGTTCGTGCTGTTTGTGGCATCAGCGCTTATCAATTCCTTTGTGCTGAGGGCTTTTACGGTAAAGTTTACATATAATATCGTAAAGCCTATCCTTGCCGATGTCGCGGCGGTGCTTATAATCGGAATGTTCGGCTTTCTTATAAAGCCAAAGCGCAGGTTTGTCTATTATATGATATTTAACTGCATTTTCGTTTTCCTTTGTATAACAAATTCTATTTACTATACAAACTATAAGTCGTTCGCATCTGTTTCGCTTATCTCAACAGCCTCGCAGCTCGGCGGCGTTATGGACGCGGTCACTAAGAATATCATGGAGCCGAAGGATCTTGTTTTCTTCTGGTCTGTAATCGCTATGATAGTTGTTTATGTAGTAATAAAGAAGAAAAAGCCCGACTATTTTGATAAGGTGGCTGAGCGTAAAAAGGGCAAGAAATATTTCCTCGGAACACTTACAGCAGGCTTTATTTTCGCAGCCGCTGCCGCTTTGATGTTTACGGGAACTGACTACAGCCGCTTAAGAAAGCAGTGGAACAGAGAATATACCCTTGCGACCTTCGGCCTTTATACCTACCAGATATCAGATACCATACAGAGTATCTATTCAAAGATAAACCTTATGTTCGGCTATGATGAGAGCAAGGAGCAGTTCACAAGCTTTTATACCGATAAGGATACTAAGGACGCTGTCAGCAAGGCGAATGATTACAGCAATATCTTTAAGGGCAAGAATATGCTCGTTATCCACTGCGAGAGTATGCAGAACTTTATGCTCGGCTCATATATGAACGGTGTCGAGGTAACGCCTACCCTTAATAAGCTTGCATCTGAGGGAATGTATTTTTCAAACTTCTACGCTCAGGAAAGCGTCGGCACAAGCTCTGACAGTGAGTTTACCTTCTCTACCTCACTTATGCCTGCATCTACGGGTACAGTCGCAATAAACTACTGGGACAGAGATTATACCTCTATCCAAAAGCTTGTAAAGGAAAAGGGCTATTTTGTTTTCAGTATGCACGGCAATAACGGCTCCTACTGGAACAGAATGAACCTGCATAATTCGCTCGGGTATGATAAGTTCTTTAATTATTCTACCGACTTTACTATTGACGAAACTATAGGCTTAGGTCTTTCCGATAAGAGCTTTTTCAAGCAGGCCGTTCCCAAAATAAAGGAAATTGACCAGAATAATAAAAACTGGTACGGCGCTATGATAATGCTCACAAACCATACCCCCTTTACCGATATCGAGCGTGTAAGTGATTTTGAGGTTGATTTCAAGTATAAGAAATTCAATGCGGATACGGGGCTTTATGAGGAGGTTTCCGCACCCTTCCTTGAGGGAACAAAGCTCGGCAGCTATTTCAAGAGCGTGCATTATGCCGATGAGGCTCTGGCACAGTTTTTGCAGGATATGGATAATCAGGGGCTTTTGGACGATACGGTGGTTATCCTCTACGGCGACCATGACGCAAAGGTCAAGGAGGAGGAGTATGATTACTACTATAACTATGACCCCTTCACCGAAACAGTCCGCGAGGAGGGCGACCCGGGATATATCCCCGTTGATGATTTCTACTATAACATCAACAGAAAGGTGCCCTTTATCATCTGGCAGAAGGAGCCTTCCTTTGAGCCTAAAAAGATAACAAAGGTCATGGGAATGTATGACGTTTTGCCGACACTCGGCAATCTGTTCGGCTTTAAAAACCCATATGCCCTCGGCCACGATGTCCTCTCTATAGGCGAGGATAAGGAAAACGTAGTTATCTTCCCGAACGGAAATTTTGTAACGGACACTATCTACTACGATTCTCAGAAGGATATCTATTTTGACCTTAAGGATTATGAGAATGTCTGCATGAACGTTCCCTGCAATCAGGTCTATAAGGATATGCCTATCCCCGTTTTCGATGAAACAAGGGACGGTATCTTCAAGACTATTGATGATGATAAATACTCCTACACAGCCTGCGAGGCAAGAAAGGATGACGGCGTTGTCGATGAGGAATATATTCAGGCATACGCCGATTATGCCGAGGAGAGAATAAGTATCTCAAACTCAATAATCTACTATGATATGATAAACAAGACTGAGGACGGTTTCTTCAACCACGAGGTAAGCGATGAGCCGTATGAGCAGGGTGATGAAAGCTATTCCGTTTTCGCACCGCCCTCATATCATAAAAACAAGCATATAAATGCTGCATAAATAATAGTTTATCAGACGGATATGACACTGCGCTGTCATATCCGTCTTTTTATCTGCATATATATAACCAGAAACGCTGAATATGTGTTTTATATGATAAAGGGAGGATAAATGATATGCAGGTAAGTGAACTTTCTCAAAACACCATAAGCGCCCAAAACCTTGTAAGTATTTTTGACGAGGGGGTAGAGCAGTCAGTCGAAAAGGATTTTGTTCTGCCCGATTACTGCCCCGATATTTTCAGGGTGCTGAAATGTCGGTGCAGCCCGAGGGTGCTTTCATACAGCTTGAACGGCAAGAAACTCAGCTTTGAGCTTTGCGTTACGCTTAAGCTTATCTATGAGAGCGAGGGCAGCAATAAGCTCGGCTTTACCGAGCAAAAGCTGCAATATTCAAAATCGGTCGAGCTGCCGACTGATGCTGTCGGCGCATCAGTCCGTCTTGACCCCGTGTGTGACTATGTAAACCCACGCGTTGTCAATAAAAGGCGGATAGATGTAAGGGGCGCTGTTACTACAAAGGTGCTTGTGTGTGCGGCGGAGCAGACAAATGTGGTAAGCTCCTGCACGGGCGCAGGTATAGAGCTTAAAACGCGCAGCATCTCCTGCCCGTCAAAGAGGATAGCGCTTGATAAGTGCCTGACAATAGTCGAGGAATTTGAAATGCTGAGCGATAAGCCTGCCCCGAGTGCTGTTTTGCGAAGTGACTGCGTTATCTTAAAAAGCGAGCATAAAACTATCGCAGGCAAGATAGTTGTCAAGGGCGATGCCGAGGTGACGATGCTCTACTGCACCGCCGACGGCGAGAATGAAAGCTTTGACACTATGCGCTTTACTGTTCCTTTCAGCCGTGTGATAGATGCTGACGGGGTAGATGAAAGCTTTGATGTGTGCGTGGATATAAGCTGTAATTCCTGCGAGATAATGCCAAAGGGCGAGGGGGCAGGCACACTTGAATGCGAGATAGTTCTGCTTGCAAGGATAAGCGCTGTTTGTCAGGTAAACGCCCTTGCTGCGGAGGATGCCTATTCCACAAAATATGAGACCTCGGTAACAAAGGAAACTGTAAGGATAGAGGGCGCGCCGCAGCCTGTTGATATGTCACTTTCAAAAACAGCTCTCATCAAGGCGGCAGATGACGAGATAAGCCGCGTTTATGACTGCTGGGGCGAGCTTTACGGGATAAATTCTCGCTTTGATGATGAAAAGGGCGAGTATTCTATCCTCGGCAATCTGCGCTTTTGTCTGCTTTGTAAGAATAAAAGCGGTAAACCTGTATACCTGGAGCAGGAGGAGCCGTTTGAAACGGTCATCGAGGGGGATAAATGCCTCTCAAACGAGAGCAGGCTTTATGTGGCGGCAACGGTAAAAAGCACCTCCTACCGCCTTGCGGATAATGACGCAGTCGAGCTTACCGCAGGCATCTCTGTTTCGGGGCATATCAGCGAGTGTGTTTCCTTTGAGCTTGTCACATCGGTAAGCGTTGATACCGACAAGCCAAAGCGCAGGCTTTCGGGCTGCGCTGTCAAGCTTTGCCGCGTTGATGATAAAACTGATATTTTCGATATAGCAAAAAAATATTCCACCTCGGCCGCCGCTATCGAGCAGGAAAACGATGTGGATATGTCCTCGGGCGCTAAGGGCAGAATGCTCCTTGTGCCGCTTATATAAAGGAAGGGGTTGAAATTGATGAGCAGTATATATACCGATATTGCCACAAGAACGGGCGGCAATATCTACATAGGGGTAGTAGGCCCCGTAAGAACAGGAAAATCGACATTTATCAAGGAGTTTATGGAGCAGGCTGTTATCCCGAATATAGACAGCGACTATATGAAGGAGCGCACTATTGACGAGCTGCCTCAGTCATCGGGCGGCAGAACTATCATGACTACCGAGCCTAAGTTTATCCCCGAGGAGGCTGTAAGTGTAACAGTAGGCGACAGCACCCGTATGAACGTCCGCCTTATCGACTGTGTCGGCTATATAATCCCCTCTGCGATAGGCTATATCGAAAACGAGGCGCCGCGAATGGTAAAGACCCCGTGGTTTGAGGACGAGGTGCCGTTTAATATGGCGGCGGAGGTCGGAACGCAAAAGGTCATAACCGAGCATTCCACCGTAGGGCTCGTTGTTACTACAGACGGCTCCGTTACCGACCTGCCGCGCGAGGAGTATGAGGAATGCGAGGAGCGTATCATCGACGAGCTTAAGGCTATTGATAAGCCCTTTGCTATAATCCTAAACTGCTTAGAGCCTGAAAGTGACGAGGCTTTAGCTCTTGCTGACAGATTAACTCAAAAATACGGCAGGCGCGTCATTCCGCTTAGCTGTGCCGCCCTTAATGAAAAGGATATAAGCGATATTATGACCGAGCTTTTATATTCCTTCCCCGTGCAGGAAATAAATATCGAAATGCAGGGCTGGATAAACGTGCTTGATAAAGACCACTGGCTGAGAAAGGAGATATTTGACCACCTGCGTACCTACGCGCAGAGTGTCGGCAGCCTGCGAGATGTGGGCGCGTTTGCAGATAAGCTCGCAGAATGTGAGCATATCACCGAAAGTACATTAAAAAGCGTTAGCCTTGCAGACGGCACGGCAGATATCACCGCCAAGATAGATGAAAGCCTTTTCTTTAAGATAATAGGGGAGTGTACGGGGCTTGAAATTGAAAATGAAAGCGACCTTATGCCGCAGATACTTTCCCTTGTCAGCTTTAAAAAGCGCTTTGACAAGTTTTCCTCCGCCCTTGACGATGTCGAGAAAAAGGGCTACGGCATAGTTATGCCTGCGATCGACGAGCTTGACCTCTCCGAGCCCGAGATCATCAAGCAGGGCGGCAAATACGGTGTTCGCCTTAAAGCCGCCGCACCTGCTATACATATTATGAAAACTACTGTAAATGCCGAGGTAGCCCCGATAGTCGGCTCACAAAAGCAGTCTCAGGAGCTTGCCGAGGCAATGATGAGCGATTTTGAAACAGACCCCGACAAGCTCTGGCAGTCAAACATATTCGGCAAGAGCCTGCACGAGCTTGTAAACGAAGGCCTTATCACCAAAATGAACACTTTGCCCGATGACGCGCGCAGAAAGCTCCGTGAAACGGTAGAGCGTATGATAAACGAGGGCTGCTCGGGGCTTATCTGCTTTATATTGTAGTACAAAAAAAGAGACTGCTTACGCAGCCTCTTTTTGTTTTATGTTCAGCTTTGTTCTACAGCAGTAAACGTTTGCCCGTCAAATGAAACGCTCTTAACATTCTTTGAATCAATGAGCTTTAGTATATACTGTACCGTAGCGATCCCGTACTTCTTTGTTTCATACTTTCCTACAGAATACGGGAAATCGTTCAGCACAAGTGTGTCATTGACATATGTGCTTTGCTTTATAATGTCTGTTGTTCCGTCCTTGTAGGTGATATTTATATCCGTGCTGATATTGTACGGCTCTCTTAATGTGTCATCGTCTTCAATGTAAATAAGATAGTCGTTTAAATGCATGATATCGCCGTTTTCGTTTTTGAGCGTAACAGGCTCGCAGTTTTTCTCAAATTCAAAGTTGATTTCTGAAATATCCTGCCCCACTCCGTTCATTTCTTCCTCTGCTGTTATAACGGCATTCAGTTTTCCCTTTGCTGTCAGTTTTTCATTCTCTGTGTACTCTGTTGTGCTGAATGCATAAAACTCAACAAGGCACCCGTCAGAAAGCTTATAGCCGTTTGTTCCGTCACCATAGCCCCTGAATTTTCCCTCGCTGTCAAATATCTGGAAGTCCATCAGCTCAATAAACTGCGAGGAATTTACTATCCCTTCGCCTATCTCATCAGTCGGCTCAATGGTAAGTATAAGCACACCGCTTTCCCCGTCAAATAAAACAGTTTCTTTTGTCAGCTTTAAATGCCCGTTATCAGCCTGCTTTTGCTCACCGATGTAGTAATCCTTGCTTTCAATATCCTCACCGAGTGCCGAGTGAACAGCATCATCATGGTTTGCTCCGCCAAAGTAAGTTACTGCCCCTGCCGTTGCCGTTATCCCAAGTGCCGCCACCGTTGCCGCGATAATTGCCGCTGTCTTTTTCTTTATATTCTTTTTCATAGCCTTACGCCCCTTTCCGTTAAAAAGGCCTTTGAGCTTTGGCTGCTTGTCAGCCTTGATGTCGATGTCACCTATCAGCTCATCAAGCTCGCTCTCATTCATTTCATCAAAAAGCTCTGTAAGCTCTCTTTCCGATATCGCCATTTATGACACCTCCTCTATCTGCTGCGCCAAGCGCTTGATTATACGCTCTGCGCGCTTTCTTGCAGCCGCCTCACTTATCCCGAGTGAGTCTGCTATCTCCTTGTGATCCTGCCCGAAGTAGTACCTGCGCATTATAAGTATCCTATCCTCATCAGGCAAAGCTTTGATTTTACTTATCAGCTCTTTTTTTGTAAGCTCGCTCTCTACTGTTTTGTCGTCTGCCTTATAGTCACTTATAAGCTCTAAGGGTATCACCTTCTGCGCCTTTGCAAGCTGCCCGCGCTTTCGTAAGCAAATGCTTTTTGCCAAAACGCATATATAAGCCTTAAGACTTCCGCGTGAAAGGTCGATCTTCTTCCTGCTCTGCCATAGCCTTAAAAATATATCCTGCACTGCATCGTCAATGTCCATTTCTGTGAATGCACTAAGCTTTTCCCTCGCTATCGCATATGCATAGCCGCTGTATTTCTTTGCGATAAGCTCCATGCCGCTGTCGGCATCTTTTTCTACCTCGTCAAGCAGCTCTCTGTCAGTCAAGCAGCCCACCCCCTTTCTTTTTTGAAAGTTCAAAGCGCTTTATTTAACTTTCTGTATATACTTATACACCAAACATCGTTTTGTGACAAGCCTTTTTTGCAAATTTTCTAATTTGTAACCTTTATTACAATTTGGAAAAATCCACTTTACAAACATAGAATGTTTGTGGTATAATAATGTTTGTATGTGAAAAAATAACTTTTGACTTTATGAAAGAAGGCTACTATGGCAAAGAAAAAATATACCGATGAGGATATACAATTATTAAAAGGCGCTGACAGAGTAAGAAAGCGCCCTGCCGTTATTTTCGGCTCTGACGGGATAGAGGGCTGTAAGCATTCTGTTTTTGAGATACTTTCAAACTCTATCGACGAGGCGCGTGAGGGTCACGGCAATAAAATAGTTCTTACAGTTTTTAATGACGGCTCTATCGAGATAGAGGATTTCGGCCGCGGCTGCCCCGTTGACTATAACTCCGCCGAAAAGCGCTATAACTGGGAGCTTGTTTACTGCGAGCTTTACGCAGGCGGCAAGTTTGATAATAATTCGGGAGAGAACTATGAGTATTCGCTCGGTCTTAACGGCCTCGGCGCGTGCGCTACTCAGTATGCGTCCAAATTTATGGACGTTACCGTTTACCGCGACGGATATAAATACTCCCTCCACTTTGAAAAGGGCGAGAATATCGGCGGCCTTACAAAAGAGGAATATAAGGGCAGGCGCACGGGAACTATCACACGCTGGCTGCCCGATCTTGATGTTTTTACAGATACCA
The DNA here is from genome assembly GCA_017634275.1 of Ruminococcus sp. Lineage (GTDB taxonomy): Bacteria > Bacillota > Clostridia > Oscillospirales > Ruminococcaceae > NK3A76. The sequence continues at coordinate 67,252 of JAGBNQ010000010.1, forward strand.
ATATCGAGCCCGAGTATTTTGAGGACGTGCTTAAAAAGCAGGCGGTAGTCAACCCGAATGTCGAGTTTATACTTAAGCTGCAAAGAGATAATTCCTCCTTTGAGGAAAAAAGCTACCTCTATGAAAACGGGATAGTCGATTACGTCAAGGAGATAGCAGGCGAGGATACCCTCTCCTCCGTTCAGCTTTTTACTGGCGACAGAAAGGGGCGTGACCGTGAGGATAAGCCCGAGTACAAGGTAAGGCTCAATGTTGCGTTCGCCTTTTCAAATAAGGTCGCAATTACCGAGTATTTCCATAACTCCAGCTTTCTTGAACACGGCGGCTCTCCCGAGGACGCTGTCAAGCTTGCCTTTACAAATCAGATAAGCAACTATATCAAGGACGCAGGCAAATACTTAAAA
>JAGBNQ010000050.1 GCA_017634275.1 Ruminococcus sp.
CAATGCACAATGCACAATGCACAATTAATGTGCGCGCTGCGCGCGTATTTTAAAAGCGGCTGCGCCGCTAATTAGCAATTGATGCTTGTGCCAAAATTATCCAAAGTACTTTATATATAATTATCAATTGCTAATTGCCGCCTTCGGCGGCCGCCCGAATGGGCATCTGTGCGGCAAAGCCGCACACCTTAATTGTGCATTGTGCATTGTTAATTGTGCATTATAAAAGAACGGAGTGATAAACAAATGAAAGGCTACAGACTACAGCTGCTGCGTCATGGGATAACGCAGGCGAATCTGGACGGAAGATACATAGGCACTACCGACCTGCCGCTTTGCAGCGAGGGCACGGCGGAGCTTTATGGAAAGATCGAAAAATATGACTACCCCTACGCGCAGAGGGTGTTCTGCTCGCCGCTCAAAAGGTGCAGGCAGACTGCCGCGATACTCTACCCGAACGCCCCCGTGACCGAGATAGAGGAGCTTAGGGAAATGGATTTCGGCAAATTTGAAAACAAAAAGGCCGAGGAGCTTTTAAATGACCCCGACTATATCAGGTTTATGAAGGGCGGAATAAACAACCCTCCCCCCGAGGGCGAGAGTATGCAAAGCGTTGTAGAGCGCTGCTATACAGCCCTTGCAAAGATAACAGCCGCTATGATGAACGAGGGGCTGACAAGCTGCGCGGTCGTCACACACGGCGGAATTATAATGAATATGCTAAGCTGCTTTGGTATGCCGAAGATCGACCCCTCACAGCTTTCCTGCGATTTCGGGGAGGGGTTTGAGATACTTATCTCCGCATCAATGTGGCAGCGCTCAAACTGCTTTGAGATATTAGGCAGGATACCATTCCTGCCCGATGAGGAACAAGAAAATGATGACTAACAGACAGATATCGCAAAAAGCGGTCGAATACTACAGAGATTCCTGGGGGCAGGGCATTGCCCTGCATTTTTATATGGTGTTTGTGTATATTCTTATCCTTGCATCTGTAAGGGTATTCGGGCTTTTGTATGAGCATAACTCTCCGCCGTTCAACATCATAAGCACCTATGTGCCGAGGACTACAATGCTGATCGTTTTCGGCGCTGTGGGCACGATCTCCGTAATGCTTGCGTATATCCCCTCGATGTTTATGATGAGGCGGTATTACATCGGCATAGTCTCGGGGTCGCGCCTTAGCACAACAAGGCAGTTTTTCGGCGCAAACCTCCCCTTTATCAACAGAATATCAATAACCTGCGCGCTGACTATGTTCTTCTTAAAGGCCTGCACGCTGCTGCCTGCACTTATAAGCTCATATATAGTTTACCGCTGCGCATTTGTCAGCCGCCTTGAAAACCTGAGCACTGCCATACTTATCCTGTTTATGCTGGCGCTGGGCTTTACGCTTGTGTGGGCAGGGTTCTGGATAAGATACTGCATTTCTCTTTGCCTTACAAGGTATATAGTGACGCTCAGCCCCAAGATAAATATTTTCGATGCCTGCGACTTGTCATGCAGGCTTATGGATTCAAACCACACAAGGTTTATCCTGTTCTGGGTATATAATTTAAGGTATCTGCTGCCCTGCCTGCTGCTGTTCCCAAGCTCGGTATGCATTCCGTTTGTGAAGATATCCTATACGGTGTTTGTGCGCGAGCTTATGGGGAATTACTGGCAGGACAAATATCCGCTTATGATAGAAAGGTGGCGCAGGCGAAGTGCAGCACACCTTTAAAGCGGACAAGGAATGCAGATTGAGCGAGTTTTTAAGGGAAAAAGGCGTTTCACGCTCGCTTGTATGCACGCTAAAGCAGCACGAGGGCGCTATTTCGGTAAACGGAAAAAGCGCACATACCGACTATCTGCTGAAGGCAGGCGACATGATAACCCTGACAGAGCCAAAGGAAACAGACAGCGGCATTATAAAGACTGCCGAGCCGAAGGTACCCGTTTTATACGAGGACGGCGAGGTGATAGTTTTTGACAAGCCGCCGCTCATGCCCTGCCACCCCTCGGCAAAGCATATTGATGATACGCTTGCAAATTACTGCGCTTATATCACCGACGGGGCGGTGTTTCGCTGCATAAACCGCCTTGACCGCGACACCTCGGGCTGCTGCCTTATCGCAAAAAGCCGCTACTGCGCAGGGATAATAGGCAAAAGCATAAAAAAGAAATACATCGCCTTAGCGCAGGGGGCAGTGAATGACAAGGGCGTGATAGAAAAGCCTATCCGCCGCAAGGGCGAGTCGATAATAGAGCGCGAATGCGCAGATGACGGGCAGTATGCAAAAACGCTTTACAAAACTGTCGCAAGGAATGATAAATACTCCCTTTGCGAGGTGACGCTTGAAACGGGGCGCACTCATCAGATAAGGGTGCATTTTTCTTACATCGGCCACCCTCTTGCAGGAGATGATATGTACGGCGGCAGCCTGGGTGAGATAAGCAGGCAGGCACTGCACTGCGCATCACTTGAATTTATAACGCCCGACGGCGGCAAAAGGATAACTGTCACCTCGCCATTACCCGAGGATATCAAAAGACTTATCTATTAAGGCAGGGAGAAAGCTCTCTGCCTTTGTTGTTTCATATGCTTATATCCTGCTCATTTTCTTTGCTGTAAAAATGGGATAAATTCTTTATACAAAATCTATGAATTTTACTATAAATCCTATAAATAATTACTCGTTTTTTGTCGATTTATGAATTTCAAACGTTTTCTTCACTGAATATTAACGGAAAATTATCTAAAAATCTATCAAATCGTTTTCGTAAAGGTGTATAATTATAGCAAGAAGTAAAAGTACAATTTATCGTACTTGTTGTGAGCTAATGAAAGGGGCGTGCTGCTAATGCTTAAAAAATTTTATATCACAAAGTCGGCGGGTGACAAAGCAGAGGGGGTAAACGCACCGTCACTCGACAAATTCCAGAGAATGGAGCAGTTAAACAATATGCTGCATCTGGGCTGGACGATAAAGGAATTCAAGGACAACGGAAGTGAAAGCTACTTCTTGCTTGAAAGAGCGTAACGAATAGCGGGATAAAGCGGTTGGCGGAATGGTCAGCCGCTTTTATAATGCATTATGCATATAATGCACAAAACCAAAAACAGAAAGGAAAGGCTATGGAAACTTTAACGCTTATAATACTTGCAGTGATAGTGGTGCTGCTTGTGGTACAGATAATTATGAATATGAATGCCAAAGGTGGTGGCGCTGATGAGGAGATAAGAAAGCTCGGCTCACAGCTTAAGCGCGATGTTGACAGCTCCGTTTCCAATATGGGGCAGCTTATCAGCAGCAATATGACAGAGCGTTTAGAGCTTATAGAAAAAAGGATATCAACCCTCGAAACGGGAAACGAGCAAAAGCTTGAACAGATGAGGGAAACTATCTCAAAGCGCCTTCTCTACATTCAGGAGGATAACAACAAAAAGCTTGATGAGATGCGCTCTGCCGTTGACGAGCGGCTGCAAAAGAGCTTAGAGGGCAAGATAAGCGAATCCTTCAAGACGGTGAGCGAACAGCTCGCGGCTGTTTACAAGGGGCTTGGCGAGATGCAGACTATCGCGGCAGGCGTGGGCGACCTTAAAAAGGTGCTTTCAAACGTAAAAACAAGGGGCATTTTAGGCGAGATACAGTTAGGCTCTATCCTCTCGGAGATACTCACGCCCGATCAGTATGACACCGAAACAGCTACAAGACCCGGCAGCCGCGACCACGTTGAATTTGCAATAAAGCTGCCTGCTAAGGAAAACGGGGGCTTTATCTACCTGCCGATAGATTCAAAATTCCCCGGCGACACCTATGCCGCCTTGCAGGACGCTTTTGACGCAGGCGACCCCGAGGTGATAAAAAACGCCCGAAAAGCGCTTGAGGCAGTAATAAAGAAAAGCGCTAAGGACATTCGTGACAAATACATAGAGCCGCCCTACACCACAAGCTTTGCGATAATGTTTTTGCCGTTTGAGGGGCTTTATGCCGAGGTGGTGAACTTAGGCCTTGTTGAGATACTTCAGCGCGACTACAGCATAAACATAGCGGGTCCTTCAACAATGGCGGCAATGCTCAATTCACTGCAAATGGGCTTTCAGACGTTACAGATACAAAAGCGCTCTAATGAAGTATGGGCGCTGCTTGCGAACGTCAAGAAGGAATTTGAGAGCTTTGACAAGGTGCTTTCATCTGCGCAGACGAGGATACATCAGCTTGATGATGAAATGGAAAAGCTTGTCGGTGTAAGGACAAGGGCGATAAGAAAGAGCCTTGACAAGGTGGAGCTGTTGGAGAACAGTGAGGGGTAAATCGCAGTTAACAGTTAACAGATAACAGTTAACAGTTATGGTGTCCGCATCCCGAAGGGGTTCGGGGGCGAACGGAAAGCCCCCGAAAGAGGCGCGAGGCTTGCTTTGACCTTGCCTTAGATTTGAGTGTGAAACAATTATAAAAGCTTGTATATCCAGCGTTAAGCTAAGGCTTTGTTCATCGCTCCGAGGGGCTTATCGGGGGGGGTTGCGGGCGCCCCCCCTACCCCCATAGCGGAGCGCCATTACAAACA
>JAGBNQ010000051.1 GCA_017634275.1 Ruminococcus sp.
GCATTGTGCATTAAAAAAAGGAGGCTTATATGAAGGAAATAAAGGATCAGACCTTCTCGGGTGAGAGGGCAGAGTTTATGGCAAAGGATACAAAATACATCTCCTGCACCTTTGAGGACGGCGAAAGTCCGCTAAAGCACAGCGAGAATATAAATGCTGTAGGGTGTGATTTCAAATGGAAATACCCGTTTTGGTACAGCAGTGATATAAACGTATCGGACTGCACCTTCCACGAAATGGGCAGGGCAGGTGTGTGGTACGGCAAAAACGTAAGCTTTGAAAGGGTCAAATACATAGCCCCAAAGGGCTTTCGCAGGTGCGACGGGCTGACGCTTAACGATGTTTGCATCCCCTTTGCGCAGGAAACGCTTTGGCATTGCAGAAACGTTACCCTTAAAAACATCAAAGCAACAGGCGATTACCTCGCTATGAACTGCGAGAATATGGAGATAGACGGCCTTACCCTTGACGGCAACTACAGCTTTGACGGGGCTAAGAACATAACTGTAAAAAACAGCGTTCTCAACAGCAAGGACGCTTTCTGGAACAGCGAGAACATAGTCTGCGAAAACTGTAAGATAGTCGGCGAATACATAGGCTGGAACTCTAAAAATTTAAGGTTCATAAACTGCGAGATAGAGTCATTGCAGGGGCTTTGCTTTATTGAAGGGCTTTATATGCGCGGCTGCACGCTCAATGAAACCACACTTTGCTTTGAGTATTGCAGCGATATAGATGCCGAGATAAAGGGGCATATCGAAAGCGTTAAAAACCCAAGCTCTGGTATCATAAAGGCAGGCTCGATAGGCGAGCTTATCATGGAAAGCGAGCGCGTTGATACCGCAAAGACTAAGATAATAACGGAATAATACAGCTCCCCGTGCTTTAGATGATGCAAAGCACGGGGCTTTTCGGGTAAAAAGACATTTTTTTCCATAGCAGTAATTTCCCTTGACATAGCGTACTGTTTTTGCTATAATAATAGGTGTAGTGTTATGGTTAAAATGTTAACATTCCATTAATTGGAACTGATAGAAGATTTATACAGAACAGAGGGCTGAAAAATAAATGTCTGAAAAACAAACGTATACTCCCGCCTCGATGAGTGTTCCGATAGAAACGAGTGCGAGTTATATTGCAAGGCACACGCAGGTGATAAAGATACTGCTTGCGGTGTATGATGTTATCGCTGTGGCGGCAAGCTATTTCCTTGCGCTGTGGTTTCGCTTTGACGGCGAGTTTTCAAGGATACCCTATAACTATCTGCTAAGCTTTGTAGGCTTTATACCTATATACGCCGTGATATGCCTATGCGTTTTCTCGGTGTTCAAGCTTTACAGGAGCATATGGCGCTATGCCTCGATAGTTGAGCTTTTGCGCACGATAAACGCTACTGCTGTCACGGGAATTCTTCACACTGTCCTTATTACCGTTATCTTTGAGCGAATGCCGCTTACATATTACTGTCTCGGCATTATGATACAGTTTATATTCACGCTCGGGGTAAGGTTTATATACCGCTTTTATGTGGTAATGCGCCAAAAGCGCAGAAAGGCCTCGCGCCCTGCAAGCAGGGTAATGATAATCGGCGCAGGCGAGGCAGGCAGAGTTATTATCCGCGAGCTTATGCGCTCGGGCGATGTTGACGATATCCCGATATGCATAATTGACGATGACCCGTCAAAATGGCACCGCTCAATTGAGGGCGTTCCCGTTGTAGGCGGCAGAGAGGATATCTTAAGCGCGGTCGAAAAATACAAGATAGAGAAGATATACTTTGCTATCCCTGCGGCAAGCAAGAAAGCAAAGAGGGATATTCTCAGCATTTGCAGCGAATCGGGCTGCCAGCTCAAGAGCCTGCCCGGTATTTACCAGCTTGCAAACGGCGAGGTGAACCTCTCGAAGATGAAAGAGGTAGCTATTGAGGACCTGCTCGGCCGTGACCAGATACAAGTCAATATGGACGAGATATATGAATTTATCTCGGGCAAGGTCGTCCTTGTTTCGGGCGGCGGCGGAAGTATCGGCAGCCAGATAGCCGCAAGCGTAGCAAAGCACAACCCCCGTCAGCTTATCATCTTTGACGTTTATGAAAATAACGCCTATGAGATACAGCAGCAGCTTTTAAGGGAAGACCCCACACTGAACCTCACCGTCCTGATAGGCTCGGTAAGGGATTCAAGGCGTGTTAATGATGTTTTCAGAAAATACCGCCCCGATATAGTTTACCACGCAGCGGCACACAAGCACGTTCCGCTTATGGAGGTAAGCCCCTGCGAGGCTGTAAAGAATAACGTCATAGGCACCTACAAAATGGCCTACGCCGCTATGATGTACGGCACACAGCGCTTTGTTCTTATAAGCACGGACAAGGCTGTTAACCCGACAAATATTATGGGCGCTACCAAAAGGCTGTGCGAGCTTGTAGTGCAGTCATTTGACAAGAAGATAAAGGCAAACAGAGAATGCGATATCCCCGTTTTACACGTTCACGAGGAGGACGAGGACGGAAGTATGTACCCCCTCTCCCCCGACGGCGAGGTAAGGCACGATGACAAGGGCGGCGAGATATTCACCCTCCCCGGGCAGGACGGTCTTGGCCACAGAAAGGCGCAGACGCAGTTCGTGGCGGTAAGGTTCGGAAATGTTTTGGGCTCAAACGGCTCGGTAATACCGCTGTTTAAAAAGCAGATAGCTGACGGCGGCCCAGTTACGGTAACTCACCCCGACATTATCCGCTACTTTATGACTATCCCCGAGGCAGCAAACCTTGTTTTGCAGGCAGGCACATACGCAAAAGGCGGCGAGATATTCGTTCTTGACATGGGTGAGCCTGTAAAGATAGTTGATCTTGCAAGAAACCTTATAAGGCTCTCGGGCTTTGAGCCTGATGTGGATATAAAGATAGAATACACGGGTCTGCGCCCGGGTGAAAAGCTCTATGAGGAAAAGCTCATGAGCGAGGAGGGGCTTACAAAGACCCCGAACGATCTTATCCACATAGGCAAGCCCCTTGAATTTGACGAGGACGAATTCCTCTCGAAAATGGAGGATCTTATGCTTGTTTCCTACGAAAACAGCGAGGCGATAAGGCTTATGGTAAGGGACATGGTAAACACCTACCACCCCACCGAGCCGCTCAGCCGCGAGCAGGAGCGCATCTACCGCGATGACATTGAGCGCATTCTCCACAAAAACGACACCAAAAAGGCTGTAAATCAATAATCCACCGTGCCTCACGCCGCTTAGCAACGTGGGGCACTTACTCAATTAACAACTTATAATCGACGGACGATAAACCAGAGTTTGGCGAAGGGGTTCGGGGGCGACCGCAAAGCCCCCGAAATGCCCCTCGGAGCGATGAACATAACCTTAGCTTATCGCGCACTATTCAAACTTTTAGCTTAATTTACGCTCAGAGCTAAGTTAAGGTCAAAGCAAATCGCACGCCCTTTGTCGGGGGGCTTTCCGGTCGCCCCCCGTACCCCCTTCGGGTTGCCCCCCTCACCCAGAAAGCCCTTCGCCAAACTCCGGTTTTTACCATAGCCAAAGGAGAACACCATGTCAGAAGATGTAAAGGATATCGTCGCACGGGCGGCGAGGATAATTCCCGATACGCCTATCGGCGCGCTTGTGGGCGAGGCGGTGAATAGCGTTATCGGGCAGAGCGGGCTTAAGGATAAGGTCAATGACCTTATAAGCTCTGAGAAAATGCCCAATATCGACGGGGCGGTAGCTATGCCTATGTCGGGCGAGGAAAGCTGCGAGCTTTTGTACCCCGGCGATGTCTTAGGGATAAAACGTCCGCTCGGCTATGAGCATTTCGCGGTCTATGCAGGAGATAGGCGCGTTATCCACTTTGCTGCCGAAAACGGCGACTTCGGAAACCCCTATATCCACGAGGCGCCCATGTCGGATTTCCTTGACGGGCAGGAGGATTTCTTTGTGCTTGATTTTTCCTGCGCACATCTCGACTCCTCCTTTGAAACAAAAAGCCTGCCGAATGACGCTTTGCCGCGCATCTACTCCGCCGAGGAAACGCTTGAGCGCGCAAGGAGCGTCATGGGCTTAAATGAGCACGGCTTTAACACAAGCTACGACCTTGTTTTGAATAACTGCGAGCATTTTGCGATATGGTGCAAAACGGGGCATATAAGGTCATATCAGGTAAACAGATTTTTAAAAGGGATATTCGGGTAAATTCACCTATAGAAACGGACACATTATGAACAGAAAAAAGATCCTTATCGCTGTATGCGTGCTGATATTCATTATAAGCGGCGCAGTAAGCGTTTATCTTTACAAAAAACCAAAGGGCAGAACTGTCGAAATAATCTCTGACGGAAAGGTGCTTTACGAGCTTGATATTGAAAACGAGCCCGACCGCGAGATAGTTATTGAATATGACGGCAGAAAAAACACTATAGTGATAGAAAACGGCGATATCTATGTAAAAGATGCCGAGTGCCCCGACCATACCTGCATGAAAATGGGAAGGCTTTCACAAAACGGCGTGCCGATAGTGTGCCTGCCGAATAAGCTTATTATAAGGTACAAGGAGGGCGCGGACATTGATGCAGCAGCATAGTTTTGGCGTAAGGCGATTGACAGAGCTTGCGGTGCTTACCTCGGTTTCGCTGATAATGTTTATTATCGAGATGCAGCTGCCGCCCGTTGTGCCGATACCCGGGGTAAAGTTAGGGCTTGCTAACATAATCACAGTTTACGCGGTCTACTGCTACAAGCCGCAGGAGGCAGCGCTCATCTTCTCCGTCAGGGTGATAATAGGCGCGCTTTTTTCGGGAAATATCACAGCGCTGATATTCAGCTTTAGCGGCGGCCTTTTATGCCTGCTCGGAATGCTTGTGATAAGCCGCATAACAGATATAAATATGATAATAGCAGCAAGCGTTTTGGGGGCAGTGCTGCACAACATCGGGCAGACTGCCGCGGCGGTATTTGTAATGAGAACCACCGCAGTTATCGCATATCTCCCCTTTTTGCTCTTTTCGGGGTGCATTGCAGGGGCTTTCACGGGGGCGTGCGCGCTGCTCGTTATAAGAAGAATAAGACCAAAGCGCAAAAAGGAGGGGAAATAGGTGCTTGAAATGATACACAAGAATGAAAAAAAGGTAGAATACTTAGAGCTTATCTATGACCTTATTTTTGTTTTTATGATAGGAAAGAACAATTCCCTCCTGCACCACACGCAAGACGGGCAGGTGCAGGAGGGAATGCTTTTAACGTATATTTTCTGCACGCTTGCCATAATCCAGATATGGAATTTTTCCACCTACTACATCAATATGTTCGGCAAAAACGGCTTAAGAGAGCATATCTTCCTTTTTTCAAATATGTTCGCTCTCTATTTTATGGCGGAGGGCACGGGCGTTGAGTGGCAGGCCTACCACACGCAGTACCACATATCATGGGCTTTGATACTTATAAACATTGCCTTTCAGTATTTCTTTGAGCTTAAAGACAAAAACACCCCCGATATACAAAAGCCCATGATAAAAAACATTCTGTTGATACTTGTAGTCGAGGCGGCACTCGCGGCGGCGACTATTCCTATCTACAGAATAACTGGGGTAGACCTTTCATTTCTTCCTGTTTTTATGGGGATAATAGTTACACTTATCTCCCCTAAGGTGAGCCTGCCCGGGAGCGTTAATTTTGAGCATCTTACCGAGAGGGCTATGCTGTATATAGTTTTCACCTTCGGCGAAATGGTGATCGCCGTGGGCGGCTATTTTAACGGCGAGCTTTCAGCAAGGCGGATATATTTCTGCGTTATGGCTTTTCTGATAGTTGTGGGGCTGTTTTTAAGCTACGGCACGGTCTATGACCACATTATCGACCGCGAGCGCGAGGATAACGGGCTTGTTTTTATGCTTATCCACGTTTTTATCATCTTCGGGCTGAATACACTTACCACATCGCTTGAATTTATGCAAAGCGAGGAGATAGCCGCCCTCCCTAAAATGATATCGCTGATAGCATCCTTTTTGATGTTCTACAGCTTTCTGATGACAGTTATCTTAAAGTATTCAAAAACGGGGTGCAGACCGCCGAGGGGCTTTTACATAAGGCTTGCGCTGACAGGGGCAAGCTTTACGGCACTTATGCTTATTTTCAGGGAGCAGATGCTTATAAACATAGCCTTAAGCGTGATATACGTTTTTATTATCTACAGCATAATCTACAAAATAGGAAAGCTCAACAAAACCGCATGATCTAAGGAGCATAATATGGACAAAAAGAAACTCACCAAAAAAGCAGGTATCATAGTAGACATAGCAATGTATGCGCTTTTGCTCATACAAATGCTGATAGTTTTCACGGGCACGACCATACACGAATTTTTAGGCATAGCGTTTTTTGTATGCCTTATCATTCACTGCATTTTCAAGCGGTGGTGGCTGCCCTCGCTTTTAAAAAAGCGCGATACAAAGACACCAAAGCCGCGCGTTATCTTTAATATCGTAACAATTTTGCTCGCTCTTAGCATTATAGCTATGATACTAAGCGCTATGGACGTTTCCCGAGTGATATTCCCCGATATAAGTCTGATAGGCAGCGTTGACATTCACCGCTATCTTGCAACGGCGGTGCTTACATTAGGCGTTATCCACGGCGGAATGCATTTTATAATGCGCGCAAAGCAAAAGAAAAAGGCTATTATCCTCACATCATTAGCCGCGGCGGCAACGCTTGCTATAGGCCTTGCCCTTGTGCCGTATATGAACAGGCACCTTAAAAAGGTAGAGATAAGCTACAGCGAAACTGTCACGGGCGAAAAGGCGCAGTGGAACGGTGGAAAGGCGATAGTTATATACTTTACAAGAGTAGGCAACACCGATTTTGAGGAGGATATCGACGCAGTTTCGGGCGCATCGCTCTTAAGGGCTGACGGTGAGCTTATGGGAAGTGATGAGCTTATAGCCGATATGCTTTGCGATATAACAGGCCTTGAAAGCCGCGCCATAACACTTACGGGGGAAAAATACCCGTCAAGCTACAATGATACCGTTTCTGTTGCAGGCAAAGAAAAAAGCGACTCCGCGCGCCCCGAGATAGAGCCGATAGACATAAGCGGCTATGATGACATAATCCTTATCTATCCGCTGTGGTGGGGCGATATCCCCATGCCCGTTGCAACATTTTTAGAGCAAAATGACTTTGGCGGCAAGAGCATTCACCTTATCGCCACGCAGGGCAGCAGCGGCTACGGCTCAAGCACCGCCACCATAAAGAGCCTTGCAAGCGGCGCAGAGGTAAATGAAATAATGAGCATCTACTGCGAGGACATACCAGAGTCAAGAGATATGCTGCTTGAATGGGTTAAAAACAGATAAACCGGAGTTTGGCGCTCCAATGCACAATGCACAATGCA
>JAGBNQ010000052.1 GCA_017634275.1 Ruminococcus sp.
ACCCCCCCCCGCCAAGCCGCCGCAGGCGGCTTGCCCCCTCGGAGCGATGAACAAAGCCTTAGCTTGGCGCTCGTTATGTGGGCTTTTATAATCGTTTCACGCTCAAAGCTAAGTTAAAGGTCAAAGCAAGCCGCGCGCCTTTTTCGGGGGGCTTTCCGGTCGCCCCCAAACCCCTTCGGAATGCCCCCCTTTAACATCTCTGCAAACTCGGGTTTATCTTACCACCACAAAACAAAAAGGTATCGCCCTAAGCTGAACGCGCGGCGATACCTTTAGTTTTATTTTGACATCTGCTTTTTCACATAGTCTTTTATGGTCTTTTCCTCACCTGCCGCAGAGCCGCCCTTTACCGAGAGCGCCTCAACTACATTTGCATCGGGCTCAAGGTCGCGGATAGTTTTGACGATAGATGAAAAACCGCTGCCCTCATGAGTGACAAATACATAGATATTCTTCCCCTTAAAGTCATTCTCCTCAAAGAATGTATAGACAGGCATAGGCAGATCAGCCCACCAGTTTGGAATGGAAAGCCATATCGTGTCGCAGTCCTTTAGGCTGTCATAGCTGCCGCTTAAGGCAGGGCGCTCCTTTTTGCCCTGCTCGTCCTTTGCAAGGTCAACCGTTTCGTTGTAATCTACGGGGTAGCTTTTTTCTGCTACTATCTCTATGCAGTCAGCCCCCGCCTCGTCGGCTGCCCACTGCGCTATAAGCTGAGCGTTGCCCTTAAGCTCGCCGTCAATGCGGTTAAGGCTCGCACTTGTCACCGCGTCGATATCGCTCGGAAAATCGGTATTGCCTACCCTGCTGAAATACACCGCCGCCGATTTTTTTATGGGAACAGTTTTTACATTCTCATTACCGTTTGAATCATCGCCACAGCCCGTCATCATCAGCATTGCAAGTGCTGATGATACAATTATCGCTTTATTTGGTATTCTCATAGCTTTCTCCTTTTTGATATCACATTTTTGCCATTAGCTTACTATTTTTATTATAGCATATTATTACAATAATTACAAATACCTATACCGTATAGAAGGCTATGCTTGACAGCTATATCAAAAATATGGTAAAATGGAAAAAGAAAGGAATTGAATGCTATGGATATTCGTGTACTGAAATATTTTCTTGCCGTTGCAAGGGAGCAGAGCTTTTCTGTGGCGGCCGAGCGGCTTTATCTTTCGCAGCCAACACTTTCAAGGCAGCTTAAAGAGCTTGAGGACGAGCTTGGCAAGCCGCTTTTAAACCGCAGCAGCAAGGGTGTCACCCTCACCGAGGAGGGCATGATCCTCAGAGCGAGGGCTGAGGAGATAGTTGCACTTGTTGACAAGGCAGAGAATGAAGTAAAGCAAAGCGGCGAGCAGGTAACGGGCATGGTCTACATAGGCGCAGGCGAAACTTATGCCATAAAGCTTGTTGCCGACACCGCTAAGAACTTAAGTGCCGATTACCCCGATCTGCAATACAGCATCTACAGCGCCGACGGCAGCGATGTTCTGGAAAAGCTTGAAAAGGGGCTGCTTGATTTCGGGATAGTTTTTCAAAATGTTGATACATCAAAATACCATTCTGTCGAGCTGCCGCTTAAGGACAGGTTCGGCGTGCTTATGCGGTGCGACTGCCCTCTTGCCAAAAAGGAGACGATATCCGTTTCCGATCTTAAGGGTCAGCCGCTTATAATACCGAGGCAGCCCAATCACAACTCGATGTTTCTTGAATCGCTCGGCTTAGACGAAAGCAAGGCCGACATCGCAGCGCAGTACAACCTTGTTTATAACGGCTCTGTCATGGCAAGCGAGGGAATGGGCTACTGCATTTGCATTGACAGACTTATAAACGTCACGGGAGAAAGCAATATGTGCTTTAAGCCCTTTGAGCCCGAGATATCGGCAAGCTGCTCGTTTATATGGAAACGAAACGCCGTTTTCTCAAAAGCCGCCGAAAAATTTTTAGAGCAGTTTATAAATGACATCAAGGCCTACAAATAACTAACGCCATACCGTGATCTCGCGGTATGGCGTTTTTTTAGTCCTATTGCTATAGTGTTTTTTAGATAAATTGGAGTTTGCAGAAGTGTTAAGGGAGCGTGCGAAGGGGGTACGGGGGGCGACCGGAAAGCCCCCCGAAAAGCCCCTCGGAACGATGAACAAAACCTTAGCTCTACGCTCGGAATGGCTCTACCTAACCCCCAGCCCCCTTCCCTTCAAAGGGAAGGGGGAGTTACAAACTCCGGTTTATTTTACTTCAGACAAATAGTAAACAGTGTTTTTTACATACTTGCCTTAAGCACCTTTATTACATCTTCTCTGTCAAATACCTTATAGCCGCCGTTCAGGATAAGCGTGCCGTCAGCTATGCCCTCTATCATATCATCGGTAGCACCAAGCTCGGATATCTTCATAACAAGGCCAAGCTCCTTCATCCAGGCCTCCATAGCGTCAAGGCCTTCCTTTGCAAGCTGATCATCAGTCTTGCCCTCGGAAGGTATTCCCCATACCTCTTTTGCAAACCTCGCAAATTTCTTTAAACCGTAGGGTAAGATGTATCTGTAATACGGCAGCGAAACAGCCGCTAAGGTCATGCCATGGGTAGCGTCGGTGTAAGCGCCTACCGACTGGCCGAGCATATGCACCATCCAGTCAGTGGATTTGCCCCTTGAAATGAGCGTGTTGAGCGCCCATGTAGCTGTCCACATTATATTTGAGCGCGCCTCGTAATCCTTAGGATCTTTTACCGCCTTGCGGCTTGCAGCGATAAGCCCCCTCATAAGCCCCTCACTGATGTAGTCGGAGGTGTTATCGTCCTCGCCGGAGAAATACTGCTCGCAGATGTGATTCATAATGTCATAAATGCCTGCGACCATTTGATATTTGGGCAGAGTCATAGTATAAACGGGGTTTAAGATAGAAAACTTAGGCATTACCTCATCACCGAAAACGTGGCCTATCTTCAAGTGCTGCTCGTGGTTTGTGATAACTGCGCCGCCGTTCATTTCCGAGCCTGTGCCTGCCATTGTGAGAATGCACCCTACGGGAACTATCTCGCAGTCAGGCTCTTCAAATCTTACATAGTATTTATCCCAAGGGTCATCATCACAATGAACGGATACGGAAACGGCCTTTGAATAATCGCACACCGAGCCGCCGCCCACCGCAAGGATAAAGTCGGCCTTTGTTTGCTTTGCGACCTTTACACCCTCTCTTAGCTTATTGGCAGTAGGGTTCGGCATAACGCCCGATACCTCTGCGACATTCTTGCCGCACTCCTTTAGGATAGCGGTTATCTCATCATAAAGGCCGCTTTTCTTTATCGACCCTCCGCCGTAAACGAGCAAAATATTATCTCCGTAGTTTTTAAGCTCGTCCTTTAGAAAGCTCAGCGAATCCTCCCCGAAATAGAGCTTTGTTGGGTTGTGGTAGCTAAAATTTCCAAGCATTTCATTTCCTCCTTAGTTATAAATACTTTTTATCACCCTTGCAGGGCTGCCGACAGCCACCATATCCGCAGGGATATCCTTAGTAACAACGCTCCCCGCGCCGATGACTGCATTATCGCCTATCGTCACCCCGGGAAGAATAACGCTCCCCGAGCCTATCCATACACCTTTTCCTATATGCACGGGCGACGGGATAAGGTCGCCGCGCTCCTCGGGCAGCATTCCGTGGTTAAGCGTTGCTATCACCGTGTTATGCCCTATCAGGCAGTTATCGCCAATAAAAATTCCGCCCTGATCCTGAAACTTACAGCCTGCGTTTATAAATACACCCTTTCCTATATGGATATTCTTTCCACAGTCGGTAAAAAACGGCGGAAACAGCCCGAACCGCTCATCAAGCCTTTGCCCGATAAGCTGCTCCATAAGCCTTCTAAGCTCATTCGGCTCATGGTAGGTGCTGTTTATCTCACTTGTTATCCTAAGCGCCTCCTGACTGAGCTGATGCATTTTTCTATGCACCTCGCCGCCGCATTTTGTGTGTGCGTTTTCATTCATCGCCTTAATAAACTCTGCATTTGTCACACAGCCACCCCCTCCTGATGTTGCCTTTATTATACCACAAGAGCGTGCAAATTACAAATACCTATTTTGTATGGGCGGATATGCTTTTTGGGAATAGAAAAGCTATGAGCCAACAAGGTTCATAGCTATTGACAATATATTCTACGAGCGGTATAATAAGGTTTATACTTTTATAAAGGAGCAAGCATCATGCAGGACAGATATTCTGACATAAAAAGCAAAATAATAGAGCAATGCGAAAATGACAGCGAGGTGCGCGCCATAATCGCAATAGGCTCATCAACAAGAGCGAACACCCCTGCCGATGAGTTTTCAGACCTTGACCTTATCATAGTTACAGAAAACACCGAGAAATGGTACGCAGGCGAGTACCCCGAGCTTTTTGGCAGGGTGAGCATTTCTTTTACCGAGCCCACCCTCGGCGGCGGCATAGAGCGAAGATGCATTTATGATGCCGACAAGGACGTTGATATGATAATATTCACGCCTTTGCAGTTTTCTTCCGCGCTCAAAAAAGGCGAGGCAGGCCTGGTAATGAACCGCGGCTATAAAATGCTTATTGACAAGGACGGCTATGCTGAAAAAGCGGCAGAATATGTAAGCCCCGAGATATCAAGCGAAGAAATAACCGAAAGCGAATTTGAAAACCTTGTAAATGATTTTTATTTTCACAATATATGGGCTTTAAAAAAGCTTAAGCGCGGCGAGCTTTGGAGTGCGAAAATGTGCATTGATTCATACCTTAAAAGCAGGCTGCTGAAAATGATAGAGCAGTATCAGCTTTGCAAAAACACCAAAGACGTCTGGCATGACGGCAGGTTTCTTGACAGCTGGGCGGAAAGCTCTGTTACCGAAAGGCTTAAAAAATGCTTTGCGCATTATGACAGTGATGACTGCATGGCTGCCCTTTTGGAAACTCACAGCCTTTTTGCTTTCCTTGCTGAATTTGTAGCAAAAAAGCGCGGCTTTTCCTACCCCGAGGCTGCAAAAAAGTGTGCCGCTAAATATTTATCAGGCAAATAGCTTGCTCTCGGCTATCTTTTTCAACACCGCATCAATTTCTCCGCTTACCTCAAAAACGCGCACTCCCCTCTCGATAAGGTAAGCGGCTGCGCCCTGACCTATCTTCTGCACAAAAAGCGCATCGCAGTCTGATAGCAGCTCGATTATCTTATCAAAGCGCGTAACGTCATGCCCGAGGGAATGCTGGCAGGCCGCCACCGCATCGCGCACCTCGGTAAAGCTAAAGCTATCACCACTCTGCTCATAAATGCGGAAGAATTTAGCGTGGCCGAAATGCTCATCGACCTCTCTGCCGCCCGTTGATGCTATTGCTATTTTTGACATAGTTTTCTCTCCTTTTAAAAAATCTCCCGAAATTTTTATCGGGAGATTTGTTTTTATTTATATGCTGCAAGTGCTGTGTTGTAGATATCCTCTATAACTCTGAGTCCGCCCGTGTAGCCGACGTAGTTTGTTGTCAGCACAATGCGGTAGGGTGTCGGGCAGGCGATAGATAAAAAGTCTGCATCTATCTCAGCGGCAAGCTCTTTATCCCAGCCGCTGCCGAGGATAAGGCCTTTGCCTTTATGCTTAAGAGTGCGGATAATATCCTGCATTGCCCCTGCATCGGGGTCAAAGTATACGGGAATATCGCGCTTGTCAGATGTGGACTTGATGTCATTTTCTATCTGCTCCTGATATTTTTTAGGAACGTTATCAACGATAAACTGCTCCTTCGGCACAAGCCCCGTTTCATGAAGAAGAAAGCGTGTAAGCCCCGTTACATAGCCTGCATCGTGCAGGATATGAACGTAATTCGGCAATCCGTAGCGGAATTCAAGCAAAAAGGTCGCAAGATTGTCAAGCTCCTCGTAGTAGGCCTTTTCCTCCTCGGCTATGAATGCTCTTGCTTTCTTTTCATCAATTTCAGCGCCCTGCTCCAAAGCAAAATCCAGCACGCCGTTTAAAAACTTAGTCGTTTCATTCGCCCCTATCGGCAGGTAGCCAAACTGATAGTAGGGCTGCTTATAGCGGCGCTCTAAGTTCTTTACTATCGGCTCGCCGTACCAGGGGGAAACAAACACGTTGAAATTCGCCTTCGGGATAGTCTGCCACTCCTTAACGCCGCCCGAATGAGGGCCGAAAAGGATATTTACCTTTAGCCCCAGCCCTTCGAGCAGGCGCTTGTATTCCTTTAGGTTGCCCTTCCAGAACTGATCCTGATAAGGGATAGACGCTATCACGTTTACAAGGTTTTTCTCCGAGCGCGAGGGGTTATCGTCCTCAAAGCGGCTGACATACTGATCGATTATAGCATTTACCACCGCCGAATGTGAAACGTAGTTATTTGACTTAAAGCCCGATGTTTCAACATGAACAATCGGTCTGTCCTCCTCATAGAGAAACTCATCGGTGACGCTTGCAACGTCATCACCGACAATGCCTGCCGTGCAGCCCGTAACTACGACCTGCAAGTCGGTATCAAGCACCTTGTAGGTGTTTTTTATAAGGTTTCTTAATCTGTCGGTACCGCCGAAAACTACCTCTTTTTCGCTGAAGTTGGTACACGGTGCAGTCTCGCCGCCTGCATAGCCTGCCGAGCGCTCGAAAAAGCCCTTTATCATAACGCCGCAGCCCGGTCCCGAATGCAGTATCGGAACAGCGCGCGGTATAGCAACTACAGTTTGCAGCGCACCTATCGCGCAGGTGTAGCGCTCTTGTTCTATTAATCCTGCCATATATGTATCTCCTTTACTTGCCTAAGAATGTGTAAGGCTCCTGCTCAAGCCACCATTTTGTGTAGGGGTTGACAGAGTGCTTTGCAAGGTTCTTTACAAACTCATCATTTTCGATGGTCTCAAGTATCCTCTCGCCGTAGTTTACCAAGCCCTCGTAGCCCATTCCGAAATGCTCATCACCCACTAAAAGTGAGGGTATGCCGAGCTTTGCGCCCCAAAGGGTCATTCCGCCGTGGCGCGCGAGCAAAATATCGGGCTTTATGCGGTTTAAGACATTTACAAGCTCAAACTCCTGCTTGTTGCAGACATTGTAGTTAGGCACATCGCCGTAATCCTCTACCGTGTGCTTTAAGGTGTCCGAGCGCTCGTCCTCGTTGTCGTACTGTGGGTCGTGGTGGAATATCGCAGCGCCCTGCGGCTCCATGCCAAGCTCCTTTAAAAGCGCAAGCAGCGAATGCCCGTGTGATGCGCCTGCCGTTACATAGGCTGTCTTGCCCTTCAGCTTTTCACGCAGCGCCTCTATTTTAGGCATATATTCAGCCTTTTTGCGTGCAAGAAGATCTTCGACTTCTTTTTCCTTGCCGAGTATCTGCCCAAGCTCTCTGAACCAGCGGTCAGTCTGCGCTATGCCGTAGGGGGGTGAGTTTCTTATCTCTGGAACACCAAAGCTTTGTTCAAGAGCAGCACCTAAATATGAACCGAGCGTTGAGCAAGCCTGTATAGTAAGTGCTGCCTCGCTTGAATAGCTTAAGCTGTCAACTGTCGCAAAGGGGGTAATGTAGTTGGGCTCATACCCAAGCTCTGCGAACCATTCGCGGAAGATATCGCTGCCCCAGAAGTTTATTACATTTATTATATTTCTCTTTTTGCGTGCAGGCTTTATTATCTTTCTTGCAATTCCGTGATAGCCTGCATCAAAGCCCGATGTCCACATCTTAGACCTAAAGCCCTCGCAGAATACCGCAACAACGGGAATACCAAGCTCCTTTTGTGCGTTGTTAGTAACACTCTCAACATCATCACCGATGATGCCCGCAGCGCAGGTGGTTATTACAAATATCGCCTTTGGCTTTGCGCGCTTGTAAACCTCGTGGATAGCCGCATCAAGCTTTTTACCGCCGCCGTAGATAGTATCCTTTTCCTCCAAGTTGGTAGAGAATATCTTTCTCTGTGTTGGGTGTTCAAGCTGCCTTAGGTATGCATTTACTCTGTAGGTAAAAGCAAACTCATGCAGGCAGGTAGAGCAGCCAACGGGGCCGTGTGAGATGATAGCCGCGTCCTGAATAAGTGTGAGCGTGCAGGCAGCGTTTGATGTTCCGCAGCCCAGACATTGTGAGAAGGAGCGGCTTTTGTCCTTAAGCTTTCCGCCGCAGCCTTCGCACGCCGAAACAAGCTCCTTAGCCGTTCCCTGAAATCCCGTGATCGAATTAAGTCTTATCTCCCTTATCTCTACCTCGGGGATAGATAGATTTACTTTACTCATATTCTTCTCCTTGATCTGCTAAATTCTGTAGTCGTCCTTAAGATCGTCCATAAGCCCGTATTCCACGAGTATCTCTTCAAGCCTTTCCTGAGTCATGGGCTTAGGGATAACGAACATATCGTTTTGCTCTATCTTCTCGGCAAGTGCGCGGTATTCGTCCGCCTGCTTTGACTGAGGGAAGTGCTGGATAACTGTTTTCTTTCTTATCTCTGCGCGCTGAACGTCATTGTCGCGCGGAACAAAGTGTATCATCTGTGTGCCAAGCTCCTTTGCAAAGGCTCTTACAAGCTCGGCCTCTCTGTCAACATTTCGGCTGTTGCAGATGATACCGCCTAAGCGGACACCGCCCTGACGCGCGTATCTTGCAAT
Organism: Ruminococcus sp.; assembly: GCA_017634275.1. Lineage (GTDB taxonomy): Bacteria > Bacillota > Clostridia > Oscillospirales > Ruminococcaceae > NK3A76. The sequence goes on from JAGBNQ010000052.1 coordinate 8,612, forward strand.
ACCCTTTGAGATGTTGTTTGCAGCGTAGAGCGCCATCATCTCGCCCGAGGCTACTATGTATATCTCCTTAGCCTTGCCCTCGCGGATAGGCATTGCAAAGCCGCCGCAGACAACGTCGCCCAGAACGTCATAAAATACATAGTCAAGCTCCTCCGTGTAAGCGCCCAAGCGTTCAAGCAGGCCGATAGATGTTATGATGCCTCTGCCTGCACAGCCGACACCCGGCTCGGGGCCGCCAGACTCTACGCATTTTGTTCCCATAAAGCCCTCTTTTAAGATAGCGTCAAGCTCTATCTCGTCCTCGCCCTGATCTCTTAATGTATCAAGAACTGTTTTCTGATGCAGGCCGCCGAGCAGAAGTCTTGTTGAATCCGCCTTCGGGTCACACCCTACTACCATTACGTTGTTTCCTCTCTCTACAAGCCCTGCGGTAAGGTTTTGTGTTGTGGTGGATTTTCCTATTCCGCCCTTGCCGTAGATAGCTATCTGTCTGAGTTCCTTTGCCATTTTTCCTCTACCTCTCTTTGTTTAGTTTTATCCATGTGAAAATGTATCCTTGCGCGAAAGCCTTTGCAGGTTAAGATAAATAACGCTGCCGTAGTCCTCGCCGCCCGGGATTCCTACCGAGTCTGCCCTGCACCTTTGGCAATGCCTGAAAACATCAATGTGCTTTGATGCTCGCAGTATCGCGCGTTCAAGCTCCATGCAGTCAGGCTCGCGGCAGTCCTTAAGCTTGTGGCTCGGGATAAGGGGGATAATGTTATACATATCCGCCCCTGCCTGCGCAACAGTCTTTGCTACCTCCTCGATATGCTCCGAGTTTATATCAGGAACAAACACCGTGTTCACCTTGATAGTTATGCCTGCCTCGCTTATAAGCTGAATGCCCTTAAGCTGCTGCTCGATAAGTATTTCAGCTGCCTCAACGCCCGTGTAATGCCTGCCGTGCCAGACTATGCCGTCATTTAGCTGCGCCTCTATCTCGGGGTCAACCGCGTTTACCGTGACGGTAAGCGAGTCGATGCCTACGTCAATTACCTCCTGCGCTTTTTCCGCAAGCAAAAGCCCGTTTGTACTCATGCATTTTATAAGCTGCGGAAATTCCTTTTTGATAAGCCTGAAGGTGTCAAGCGCATACGGGCTTGCAAGAGTATCCCCGGGGCCTGCTATTCCTGCAACGTGTATCGCAGGGCATATTTCAAGCGCTTTCTTTATTGCCTCTATCGCCTCAAGCGGCGTTATCACAGTTGAGGTCACGCCCGGGCGCTTTTCATAGGTGTTAAAGCTCCTCTCGCAAAATCTGCACTCTATATTGCAGCTCGGGCTTATCGGCAGATGCATACGCCCGTTGCCGCTGTTAGGCCCCTTTGCATAGCAGGGGTGCTTAGTTGTCAGCTCCTCGTATGATATACCCATGTGTCACCCTCCCATTGTCTTTCTTCTATAAGCAGACATATCGCCTGCTCTATGCTTAGCGGTATCTGATAGACCCTGATACCGCGCTCTTCGATAAATTTCTTAGCCCCCGGGCCTGCCCTCTGCGCTATCACCGCAGAAACATCACCTATGCTTTCAAGTGCCGCCTCAAAGCCGCTTATCTCATGCTCGCCGCCGTGACACGAGGGGCTTACCTCTATTTGAGAAACTATCTCAAAATCCTCTTTTTCCGTGTCAAGCTCGCCTATATAAAAGCGCCTTGCCTGCCCGAAATGCTCGTTTACGTTCTCTCCGTCATTGCTCGCTATTGCTACCTTGAAAATCATTTCTCTCTCCGTTATCTTTATTCAAACAGCCCCGTGCTGAAATATCTGTCACCTCTGTCGGGGAATACCGCAACTATAACGCCCTTGTCAAGCGTTTTTGCAAGCTTTAAGGCCGCCGCCATAGCCGCCCCCGAGGACGAGCCTGCGATGATGCCCTCATTTTTTGCAAGCGCCTTCACCGCCGCAAACGCCTCATCATCGTTCATCTTGACTACCTCATCTACAAGGCTGATATCCATAGTGTCGGGGATAAAGTCGTTTCCTATACCCTCAATGTTGTAATCGAAGTGTTCGCCTCCGCCGATGGTCGAGCCTTCGGGGTCTGCCAAAACGCCCTTTACCGCCCCATTCTGTTCTTTGAGGTATTTTACTATTCCCGTGTAGGTGCCGCCGCTGCCTGCGCCTGCGACAAGGTGAGTAACTCTGCCGCCTATATCCTCCCATATCTCTTTGCCCGTTGTTTCGTAGTGGGCAAGAGGGTTCTGTGGGTTTTTAAACTGCTCCAAGGATATAGCGCCGTCTATCTGATTTCTCAGTTCCTCTGCCTTTTTGCAGGCACCGAGCATTCCCTCCTCGCGAGGAGTGTTTATCACCTCGGCGCCAAGCGCCCGTAAAAGCGCCTGCTTTTCTGCGGAAAACTTTGTGGGGACTGTGAATATTACCCTGTAACCTTTATTAAGTGCTGCGAATGCTATCCCGAGCCCCGTGTTGCCTGCGGTCGCCTCAACTATAGTGCCGCCCTTTTTAAGTCTGCCCTCTTTTTCTGCGGCGCGTATCATATACTCGCCTATCCTGTCCTTTACAGAACCGGAGGGGTTATACATTTCCAGCTTTGCATAAATTTCTATATCGGGGGAGACCCCCATATTATTCAGCTTAACGAGCGGTGTATGCCCGATAAGCTGATGCATATTCTCATAAAGCATTTTATTTTACCTCACTTAAAGCTATTGCTCTGTCAAGGTCTGCAAGGATATCGCTTATATCCTCAATTCCTATTGATAACCTTATCAGCCCGTCTGTTATGCCTACCTTTTTTCTAATCTCCTCGGGGATAGATGCGTGCGTCATGCTTGACGGGTGACATACAAGTGACTCAACACCGCCTAAGCTCTCGGCAAGGGTTATAAGCTCAAGGCTCTCAAAGAAAGTGTTTATATCATAGGTTTCCTTAAGCTCAAAGGATATCATAACGCCGCCGTTTTTTGCCTGTCTTCTGTTAACCTCATACCCCTTGTCGGTTTCAAGCCCGGGGTAGTGAACGCTCTTTACAGCAGGGTGGGCTTTAAGGTGCTTTGCCGCCGCCAAAGCGTTTGAAACGTGTCTGTCAAGCCTTACGCCGAGGGTCTTGATACCTCTTATGAGCAAAAAGCTGTCAAACGGCGGCAGAACACCGCCCGTTGAGTTTTGTATAAACGCTATCTTCTGCGCAAGCTCCTTAGTCTTGACCACCGCAAGGCCTGCAACAACATCGCTGTGACCGCCTAAGTATTTTGTAGCGCTGTGTACCACTATATCAGCCCCAAGCTCCAGCGGCCTTTGCAGGTAAGGCGTCATAAACGTGTTGTCAACTATCACCAAAAGCCCATGCTTGTGAGCTATCTCTGCTACGGCTCTTATGTCCGTTATCGTCATAAGTGGGTTTGCAGGGCTTTCTATCAGAACCGCCTTTACATCGTCTGTGATATCATTCTCAAAGCTCTCGGGGTCCTCCGTGTCGGATATCGTGTAGTTTATCCCGAAATGGTCAAACACCTGATTTAAAAGCCTGAACGTTCCGCCGTAAACATTTGATGAGATAAGAACTCTGTCACCTGTGTGGAGCAAGCTCAGCACCGCCGTTTCAGCCGCAAGCCCCGATGCAAAAGCAAAGCCTGCCTCACCGCCTTCAAGCTCGGCTATCAGCGATTCAAGCGCCTCTCTTGTCGGGTTGCCCGTGCGTGAGTATTCATAGCCCCTCATCTTGCCGAGCCCGTCCTGCTTGAAGGTCGATGTCTGATATATCGGCACATTTACTGCACCCGTGCGCTCATCTGTAGATATTCCGCCGTGGATAAGTGCTGTGTTTATATTATTGTAGTTCATTGCTGTCATTCCTTTCATATTTTTCCTATCTGTTTTCTATGTATTTATGATACACCAAATTCCTACCCCCGTCAATGGTAATAGGTGATAACGTTATCTTAGGATTTTGCGGACATACTCTTTTCCCACTAAATCAGTCGGTATTTAAAGAAGATATAGGGAATAATTCTTGAATTTTTGGTTAATTTCCCCGTTTGCGTGACAACGTTGTCACGAGCAAAACGGCGTATCTGCGTGCTTTTCTTGTAGTTAGCTAAGGGTAACTATTTTACATTTCCCATTATAGACAATAATCGTTATCACAAACAAAAAAGGCATCACCTGCGAAAGCCTGAATCAGCTCCGCAGGTGATGCCTGCATTATAATTACTTCATATATAATACTCGGGCTCGTTTAGCTCCCTGATCGGGCGGCAGCTCTCGCGCACGATGAGAGTTCCTTCAACCTCTAACCTTGAAATGATCCTGTGCCCTCCCCTTATCCTGTCAAGCAGGAGCATAAGCGCAAAGCGAACCATTTCGTTTTTCGGCAGGGATATCGTTGTGAGCATCGGCCTTGTATACTGCGCCGCGTCGATATCATCACTTGAAATCACCGAGGGGGTGTAGCCCTGCCCCCTGCGCCTGCTTAAGGCTTTTAGCAGCCCTACCGCTAAAATGTCATTTGCGCAGTATATCCCCGTGGGCGGGTCATCAAGTGTGAGAAAATATTCCATTGCCGCAATGCCGTTTGACTCATTGGGCAGCGTGTCATAAATGTAGTCGATATCAACGCTTAAATGCTCGCTCGTAAGTGCCGCCTGATAGCCCGAAAAGCGAGATTCATAGTGGCAGTCACCTACATAGCCTATTTTTGTATGCCCGAGCTTTGCAAGGTAGGATATAGCCGTCTGCGCTATCCTGCTGCCGTCGCACAGCACCTCGTCAGCCTCGTAGTTTGTAGAGTTTCGGTTTATTGATACTATGTTTTTTTCCTTTGTCTTTATAAGCTTTAGCGCCTTGCCCGTTACCTTGCCTATTATTATAAGCCCGTCGGTGTGCTTGTCACCCTTAGGGTAAAGCTTGTCAACAAGCCTTTGCAGCTCATTTGTCCTGCTGAGCTTTTCATCGGAAAACTCGGCGATATGCCATATATTTTCCACAACGCAGCCGCTGTTGCGCAGCTCCTTTTCAAGTATCATCAAAAGCTCATCATAAAACGGGTCAACAGTTTCATATGCAAACCTTGTCAGCAGAATATTTATGTAATATATCCTCTCCTCGCTCTTTGTTCCAGATTTCAGCGAGCGCGCGCTTGCGTTGGGGATATAGTTTATCTCCCTCGCCGCATCAAGCACCTTTCTTTTTATATCCTCATTTGTACATTTTCTGCTCGGGTCATTAAGTATCCGCCCGACAGTCGAAACTGACACACCGGTCATCTGCGCTATTTTTTTTAGTGACATTTCATTCACCTCACATCATTTTATATAAATCATATAGGTTAAATATGATTATATCACAGCTTTTCCCCCTTGTCAAGTGCCGAGATATAAAAACAGCTTTTTACTTTAGTGTTAATAGTAAGATAAATTGGAGTTTGTGATGCTGAAAGGATCGCGAGTCTTAAATACTCGGTATTTGTAAAAGCAGAAGCTATGGAAAAAGTTCAGGCGGATAACGCAGCTGAACTTGAAGCCGAAATTGAAAAGGCAGATACAGAGCTAAAAGAGTATGACAAAGACCGGCAAAGAAAAGTCAACACCCAAAAACGTAAAAAAACCGTGAACGACAACAGCTTTATCGCATGACAAATCAGACCGCACTTTTGCAAAGAAAAAGCACAGCCTGTTTCATATTTTTGTATTAAAGTGTTTATGCTGACAGCGGTCTTTCAAGATTTTTAATACGTATAATTCGTTCGTGTTCTTGTGGAGTTCTCAGTTCAAATGGTTTCTGATCTCTTAGTACAGCAAAGATAATATGCACCAGCTTTCGCATCACGGCACATAGTGCGGTCTTCTTTTCTTTGTACTCACACTTGTTTTTGTAATACTCTGCCAGCACAGGATTTACGTATGTGCCGTTTTTTTGCTTGAATGCGTTTTTAACTGCAATCATACTTATGACTCTTCTGAGATATGACGAGCCTCTTTTGGACAGCTTTGTTCTTGTGCCGTTGAATTTACCGGACTGTCGCTGTGCAGGATCCAATCCAAAGTATGCTGTGAGCTGCTTGGCATTTGAAAACAAAGATATATCACCTATCTCCGCAAGCAGAGCAGCTGCCGAATGGTCTCCCACACCGGGAATGCTTTTTAGCAGATCGGTCTGTTCT
>JAGBNQ010000053.1 GCA_017634275.1 Ruminococcus sp.
TCGCCCCCGAACCCCTTCGCCGTTGCGTCTTTACAAGCCCGAATGGGCATCAGTCGGCGCGAGCCGACACAATAATTATTCATTATTCACTATTCATTATTCATTATTCATTGCTTGTGGGGCAAAGCCCCACAAATTCCGATTTATCTTAGGAACGCTTATGTAAAAAAGGATAAAAATAAAGGTATCGCCTGCGGTGATTTGTTTCGCGCGGCGATACCTTTTTTATTCTTTACTGTTTATTATTTTATGTCTTACTATGCCCGTTCTGTCAAGCGCTGTGCCGAGGGAAACGAAAACTATAGCGCTCGCTGTCGTCTGTACGGCATTCGCTGCCGCGTCTGCAAAGCCTGCTGATAGGCTATGGTAGATAACAAGCCCACTGTAAAGCCCGTAACCGCCGACGCATAGAATAATTGCAGGGATAATTGCTAAAATATTTCTCACACTTACGATATGCTCGCCCCTGTTTGTAAAGAAAACCGCCGTCAGCGCCTTGATGATGACCGTAGCAGGCACCCATATAAAATACCCCGAAAGCGCATCGGAAAGCCCTGCGCCTATAGCGCCTGCCGCCGCGGCATAGGGTGTCGGCAGTATCGCCGCCGCTAAGAATATCACCGCGTCACCGACGTGAACATACCCCTTTATCGTAGGAACGTGCAAAAAAGCTGTGAGTGTGTAGGTAAGTGCTGCAAACATTGCCGTAAGTACCAATAGCCGCAGCCCCTTGTCATTGTGTTTCATATCTCATTCCTCCTTAGCTTTATTTTATCGCTTACAAAGAAAAATTGCAAGCCCGACATCACCCTGCGCTTTGGTAGGAAAACTTGTGCAAAATAACAAAAACCGCCCCTTTCCCTCGCGGCGGTTTTTGCTATTATTTACAAGAAAAATATCTCTCTTTTTTTGGAAAAACGCTGCCCCTTGTCAATTGCAACAGCTTTCCTGACGATATTGTTCAAAAAAGCTGTGCAAAAGGTAGAAAGAAAAGCTACTGCTTTGCCTCAAACCAGCTATGCCCCGAGTGAACATCAACTGTCAGCGGAACGGCAAGCTTTACGGCATTTTCCATTTCCTCTTTTAAAAGAGCGCCTGCCTTTTCCTTATCGCATTCATCACATTCTATTATGAGCTCATCGTGTATCTGCAAAATAAGCCTTGCCTCGGGCAGGTCTTTTTTCAGCCGCTTGTATACATTCATCATGGCTATCTTGATGATATCCGCCGCACTGCCCTGAATGGGTGCGTTCATAGCAACGCGCCTGCCGAATGCCTGCATATTCTTATTGCTCATCTTAAGCTCGGGGATATATCTTCTTCTGTCAAAAATAGTGAGTACATAGCCGTTTTGCTTTGCAAATTCTACCGTGCTTTCCATATACTCCGATATCTTCGGGAAGTTTTTAAGATAGTTTTCAATATACTGCTTTGCCTCCGCAACTGATACCCCTATATCCTTTGACAGCGAAAATGCGCCTATTCCGTAGATTATGCCGAAGTTTACCGCCTTAGCCGCACTTCTCATCTCGGGTGTCACATAATCCTCGGGCAGGCCAAAGACAGATGCCGCCGTTTTTGTGTGGATATCCGTCCCGTCAAGGAAGGCTCTTTGCATATTCTCGTCACCGCAGACAGATGCCAGCACTCTCAGCTCTATCTGCGAATAGTCAGCGTCAACAAGCGTCTTGCCCTCCTCTGCAATAAAGAACTTTCGCATATTTCTGCCTATTTCTTTTCTTACGGGAATGTTCTGCAAATTAGGTTCCGTTGACGATATGCGCCCCGTTCTCGTTTCCGTCTGCTTGAAAAACGAATGGATCCGCCCGTCTGCGCCTATTACCTTTATAAGCCCCTCTACATAGGTAGACATAAGCTTGCTGAGCGTGCGGTATTCAAGTATCTTCGGCACTATCGGGTGTTTGTCGATAAGCCCCTCCAGCACCTCGGCATTTGTCGAGTAGCCCGTCTTTGTTTTCTTGCCGCCCTTTAAGCCCAGCTTGTCGGGGCTGAAAAGAATTTCTCCTAACTGCTTTGGCGAGAGAATGTTGAACTCCTCCCCTGCAAGCTCGTATATCTGCACCTTCAGCCTTTCGATATCCCCCGTGAGCGACTGCCCGAACTGCCTTATCCCCTCCTTGTCAGCGCGAACACCTATTACCTCCATAGATGCAAGCACCTCGCAAAGCGGCATTTCTATCCCGTCAAAAAGCTTTCTTAAGTCATTGCCGTCAAGCTTTGCCGAAAGCCCCTCGCAAAGCGCAGGCAGCGAGGCTATATCCTCATACCCCTCCATATCGCTGCGGTAGGTCACGTTATACGCAGCGCAGAGGTTTTGCACGGTGTATTCCTTAGCCTGCGAGTTTAACAGATACCCTGCAAGGTCGCAGGAGAATACGATATTCTTTGCACTCTCCCCGTTAGAAAAGGCAAGCTTGTAGGCGCTCTTTGCATCAAAGGTAAGCTTTTTGCACCCACTTGTCAGAAAGGCAAGTATCATTTCAAGGCCTCCCATAAAGCTTTCCTTTGTGTAGATAGTATCCCCTATCACGGCGCGCAGGGTGATATCCTCCCCATCGCCCAAAAGCTCAAAAACAGCCGTTTTGCTCTCATCAAGCGATGCCGTTACCTCCTCGGTAAGCGGCTTTATGTCATATTTTTTCAGCTCCTCGACCTTTACTTTCCTGCCATCACTGACAGTCGGCACTTCCCCAGCGGCCAGCCCTAATTTCTCCATAAGCTTAAACATTTCAAGCTCAGTAAGCCTTGCCGCCGCGGCCGCCTTGTCGCCCTCGGTAAGCGCATAGCTTTCTATACTTTTGTCAATGGGCGCATCAAGGTTTATCGTCGCTAAAAATCTGCTGTCTATCGCGTCCTGCCTGCCCTCATCGAGCTTTTTTCTCACAGACGGGGTGAGTCTGATCTCATCAAGCTTATCATAAAGCCTCTGCACGCTGCCTGCCTGCTGAATAAGCGAAACAGCCGTCTTTTCGCCTATCCCCTTAACGCCCGAGATGTTGTCGGAGCTGTCGCCCATAAGCGCTTTTATCTCTATCATCTGAGGCGGCTCTACACCGTATTCTTCCCTTATCCTCTCGGGGGTGTATATTTTCGTTTCCTTAGTAGCTGCAAGCCTTACGGTCGTCTTGTCGGTAACAAGCTGGTAGCTGTCGCGATCGCCCGTAACTATAAAGCACTCACCGCCTGCATTTTCCGCTATGCGCGAAAGCGTTCCCAGAATATCGTCCGCCTCGAACCCCTCGCAGGTAACAACGGCGATACCAAGCTCTTTAAGGAGCGCTTTTATCTCGGGCATCTGCTCTGCAAGCTCCTCGGGCATTCCCTTTCTGTTTGCCTTGTATGCCGCATTTGCCTTGTGGCGGAAGGTCGGCGCTTTGAGGTCAAATGCCACCGCAACATGGTCGGGCTTTACCGCGTCAAGCTCCTTAAGATATATATTCATAAACCCCGTAATGGCGTTTGTGTATCTTCCCTTTGAGTTAGAAAGCAGCTTTATCCCGTAAAAGGCTCTGTTCATTATACTGTTTCCGTCTATTGCAAGTAAGCGCATAGCTTTATCCTCCGTAAATTTATTTTCCAACACAGAATTTTGCAAATACCTCGTTTACTACGGCCTCGCTCGCCCTTTCGCCCGTAAGCTCGGCTAAATGCTCGGCGGCGCGGTCTATCGTCACTGTCACCGCATCAAGTGTAAGCCCCGTTTCAAGCGCCGCAATAGCCTCCTCTATGCAGGCAAGTGCTTTTTCGGCACACAACTTTTGCCGCTCGTTTGCAAACACCGTGCTGTCGGCATTGTAGTCCTCGGGGGTGAACATCGTTTCAATAGTTTCGCGTATCTCATCTCTCCCCTCGCCCGAGCCTGCGCTAATAGCGATTATCTTGTCAGAATATTCCGAAAACGCGCTCTTATCGACACTTTGCGCCTTATCGGTCTTGTTTAAAACTATCACCTTGCGCTTGTCAAGGGCGGATATGTACTTTAACAGCTCTCTGTCCTCATCATCAATAGGCGAGGATATGTCAAACACCGCTATTATCAGCCTGCATTCATCAAGCCTGCTTTTTGCAAGCTCTACACCCAAGCGCTCTACCTTGTCATCAGTTCCGTGAATGCCTGCCGTGTCGGATATTTTAAGCGTCACCGCGCCGAGCCGCACGCTCTCCTCGATAACATCGCGCGTCGTTCCAGCAATATCGGTAACGATAGAGCGCTCATACCCGAGCAGCAGATTCATAAGCGTTGACTTGCCGACATTCGGCTTGCCTGCTATCACCGTGTCGATGCCGTTTTTTATGAGCATTCCGCTGTCATAGTCGCGCAATAGCTTTTTAAGGGCGGCGCGGTTTTCTTTTAGTGATGTCAAAAGCTCGCTCTCATCGACCTCGGGAATATCCTCGTCGGGGTAATCGACCCACGCGGCAAGCTCGCCCAGACTTTTTATAAGGCTGTCACTCACCGCCTTTATTTCCGAGTAAAGCCTGCCCTTTCTTGCAAGCGAGGCAGAGCTTAAAGCATAATCGCCCTCGGCGCTTAACATATCCGTAACCGCCTCGGCCTGCGTCAAGGAAAGCTTTCCGTTTAAAAACGCGCGCTTTGTAAATTCCCCTGCCATAGCAGGCTCACACCCTGATTCAATGCAAAGGCGGAGTATTTTTTTAGTAACATATATCCCCCCGTGGCATGATATCTCGCAAACGTCCTCGCCCGTATATGACTTAGGCGCTTTAAAAACCGTCAGCACGGCATCATCCACCGTTCTTCCGTTTTTATCCCTCACCTCACCGTAGGCGCAGGTATACCCCTGCATATCCGATACTTTTTTATCACCGAACGGAAAAAAGACCTTATCCGCGGCGCTTAAAGCATTCTCACCGCTTATTCTTATGACCGATATCCCACCCACACCGAGCGGTGTGGAAATAGCTGCAATGGTTGACATAATATTCTCCTTATGGATAAATTGAAGTTTGGCGAAGTGTTAAGGGGGCAAACCGAAGGGGTTTGGGGGCGACCGGAAAGCCCCCAATAA
>JAGBNQ010000054.1 GCA_017634275.1 Ruminococcus sp.
CAATTAGTTCGCGCCCTTTTTCGGGGGGCTTTCCGGTCGCCCCCCGTACCCCCTTCGGGTTGTCGCCCCCGAACCCCTTCGCATTGCCCCCACAAGTTTCAATTTACCTTTCCCGCACTTTAACTATATAAACGGAGAATAATATGAATATAAAATATATCCACGAGCCCGATGATCTGCAATGTGGGCAGGCGGTGCTTGCTATGCTTACGGGCATTGATGTTGAGGAAATTGCAAAGCGCCTTGATAACTATAGGGAAACTACCCTCAAGGAAATGAAACAGACCCTGCGCGAGCATGGCTTTACGGTAGATGATAAAAGAATGCAGGTGTATGACAAAACGCAGCTGCCCGATATTTGTATGCTAAGCCTTGAAACGCCGCGCTGCTGGCACTGGTCACTTTACTGCGAGGGCGTGTTCTATGACCCCGAGCATGGTGTTATGGACGATTTCCCCGTTTCAGACAGAAAGTATTACTGGGAAATAAGACTTGACAGATAAGTAATAGTATGTTAAAATAATTTTAATATATTGCAATAAGGGGCTACGCGTTATGAAAAAAGCATTTATCCCGATAATTTCCGCGGCATTTGCTTTGTCGCTTGCCGCGTGCGGTAATACAGAGGAAAGCAGCAGCAAAAAGGCTACAGCTATCAAGCCTTCCGAAAGCTCATCGCTTTCCTTGCAGGAGGGCTCATCCTCCGAGGTGACAACGACTGCCGCGCAGCAAGAAACCACCACGACCACAACCACGACCGCAGAAACAACTACCACCCCCTCCCCCGAGCAGGAGCCGAGGTTTGACCTAAGCTCATTAATGGGTGTTTGGTATGTTGACGGCGACAAGAGTGCTGCAAAGCTGAAGATTTCTGTGAACGGGCATTTTGAAAGCTACTATGCATCGGGCAGCCTTGAATATGAGGGCGAGATAAAGCTGCAAAAGGCAGACCTTAATGACGGCAGCGGCGAATGCTATTATTACTGCTTTTATAAAGACGGCGGCGAGGCACCCGTTTTCTATGTGCCGACAGATGCAGCAAGAAATGCTGATGATTTTACCACAAAGGGCGCTGTTACGCTGCATTTTGCGATGACTGCGGCTGAGCCTGCGCCATTTGTCTGCCCCGAGGGAATGCCGTTTGATTACTCCACTATAAATACCGGCAGCGTTTCAAGCGGAACAGACCTGCACGTTAACTCAGACGGCACGTTTGAGGGGCTTTATATAAGCTATGTTTCAGATGAGGACGGGTTTAAGACCACGCAATTCTGCCACTTTGCAGGCAGCTTTGCCGAATCGGGCACAGGCAGACCGCTCAACAGCGATAATATCTTGGAATATCATTTCAAGGTCGCTGATATTTACACTATCCCCGGTATCCCCGATAAAGACAGCGCGTTTTTCGGATATGTAGATGAAAATATGACGGATATAGGAGAAAGCGCGAGTGCAGGTCTACTGCAAAATGGCGAGCGTGTTCACCTTTATCTGCCGGGCTCCGAGCATAAAAAGCTCGCAAAGGAGTTTTCCGAGAAAATAAGCGAGTATCTCGGCGGCGACGAGGTGCTGTCAGACTACTATCTCTTCGGGGAAGGGTCGCAGGTCATATTCGTTTCGCAGTAAAATGCAATTTTTTCTTTTACCTCTTGCAAAATAAGCTTTTTTGTGGTATAATACTTAGGTAATATAAATTTATTATTTGGGAGGTCACATAATATGGAAGAACGTATGCAAACTATCGAATCTGCAAAGAATAAAAAGGTAAAAATAGGCGTTATCCCCGGCCACTATGCAACTAACCACTCTCACATCAATTACTATGTTGCTATGACCGAGATAAAATCAAGCCTTAAAATGGCAAAGGAGGCCGCAGGCGAGCTTGCCACCACCTATGCAAATACCCATGTTCAAACGATAATCTGCATGGAGGGAACAGAGATCCTCGGCGCATTCTTAGCGCAGGAGCTTTCTCAGAGCGGCATCAACAAGGGCGAGGACATAAGCGTTGTTACGCCTGAGCTTAACGCCGTTAACCAGATGATCTTCAGAGATAACACACAAAAGGCTATATGGGGCAAGCAGGTGCTTTTGCTCATCTCCTCCGCCTCAACGGGCAAGACGATAAACAGGGCTATCGAATGCTTGCAGTATTACAGCGGCAACCTCGTGGCTGTTGCGGCTATCTTCTCGGCTATCAAGGAGATAGACGGCATCGAGGTACACGCTCTCTTCACCGAGAAGGATCTTCCCGATTACAAGAACTACGCTCCCTCCAACTGCCCTATGTGTCAGTCGGGCAAGAAGGTCGATGCGCTTGTAAACAGCTTTGGTTATTCAAAGATATAACACAAAAACGCTCCGTGACGCGGAGCGTTTTTTTATTTTTATACATAATTAAATCGTGCGCTGTGTGCTTATTTAAAAGCGGCTGCCGGAATGGGCATAATACCGCCGCAGGCGATTCCTCAATTGTACACCCGGCATTGAAAAGCATTATATCACGCTCTTAGGTATTCCTTAAGGCTTGAAGATAAAAGCAGCAGTAAAAGCGCTATGCTCTCGGCGGCTATTATTATAAGGTAAACAAGCTCGCCCTCGGGCTTGTCGGCTATAAGGGAATAGCGGCTCACCCCAACATCTTTTATCATTCCCCTGAGCGTTACCGAGTTTACTATTATCCCGAGCATTGCCAATACCCGAAAGAGTAAAAGATACCCCGAGCGCTTTTTCATAAAAAGCAATGCCGAACATAAAAACACTATTATCCCGAGGCTGTTTGTGACAGCTATCATCGTGGAAATGATTATCACAAACATCACCGCCCCTGCAAGGCGCTTGCCGCGCTGATACCATGGCTCATCGGATATATCCGAAAGCTCATCGCTTATGCATGATACGTCCTCTAAGCGCGAAAAATCGGGCGGAGATACCTCCTTGCCGAGCGCAGGCTTAATAAGCGTTACAAGCGAGGAAATATCCTCTGCCCCCTCAAAGCTCGTCTGCTTTATAACGTCATATATCTTCTGCTTTCTTTCAAGCTCGGCACAAAGGGTGCTTTTATGCTCCTCCATTATTTCACTTATGCCCTCGCCTGCCTTTATGCGGCATATCTGCTCAATTGATAAGCCTATAGCCCTGAGATCGGCTACCTGCTTAAGCTCCCTTAAGTTTTCAGCCGAGTATTCGCTGTATACCCTCCCCCTTACCTCTACCTGCGAGGGAGTGCATAGCCCGTGCTGAGCGTAGAACCTTACACTTTTCTCTGTAAGCCCCGTGCGCTTGCAAACTTCCTTTATTTTCATAAAACTTATCCCCTGATCACTTTAATGTATAAATATTTATCAGAGCCGAAAACTGCGTCATCATCAATTTCTATAAAAGCCCTTTGCCCGTCTATCAGAATGTTGTCATATGGCACAGCATTTACCTGCCCTATCTCGACCTCGCCAAGCTCTCCCAAAAACCTATCAACTGCTTTATTTCCTTTTAAGAGAATATAATGGCTGTCATTTATTTCATAATAAAAACGCTCCTCATCAAGGCTTGCATAGCCGTGAATGACCTTGATAAAATTCACCTCATCAAAGCGCGCATAGGAATACATCTCCAAAACGGCACATATCGCCGTGATAATGACAGCGCTTATTATGATACGCTTTTTGGTAAATACTCTCCCTGCGGCGGCAAGGCTCTTTTTTATATCCGTCCATAAGCCCTTAAGCTCGTCTGTCAGCTCACTCACTTTGCGCGCCCCCTTATGCTTTATAGCTTTATTTTACACTCTTCCCTTAGGTAAGTGTCAATGATTCCTTTACATTTTCGGCATTTCACACAATCCTACAGCATTATTATTGTGCAAATTGATCCTCCCCAATAAGCGCGGCAGCGGTAAGGAGTTTTTCTTAATATAACTATGTGCGCTGCCGCTAAAATAAAAAAGAAGAAAGAATAAATAAGAAATAATAAAGAAGGTATCGGCTGCGCCGATGAATTTAAAATCAATAGCGCAAGGAAATGTTTTGCAAAGCAAAACACTCGCGTTTTCTGCCTAAAACAGATAATGCCGATACCTCTATATTTTAATTATAAATGATTCTCTTTGCCGTCAGCAGAATTATCTCACCATTTCCATTCCTCAAATAGCCGCCCTTTTTTCTTCTGCTCGGGCAAGGTGCCCTGATCGTTTTTGTTCTTTAAATATTCGTTTGAAACGGCTATCGTTATAAGGGTAGCGCCTATAAGCAGCAGATATACCCACCAGCTTATTGACGCAAGGAAATCCTTGCAGATATAGATAGTAAGCCCTACAAGCATACAAGCCGATATCAGGAACCAGCGCTTTCTCTTGATGATAAAGGAAATTATCATCACCACCGCCGCCACGCTCATAACTATGAGCGTGTTTGCAAGCGACTGATGAGTGAGCGCATCGCCTATAAGCAGTATCATCGCGAAAACGTGGACTACAGTCGCGAAATTATCGGCAAGCGTTTCGCTCTTTCGCAGGATATATTTCGCCGCAAAGCCGAATATAGCTATAGCTATTACGGTTATCTTCAGTTCGAGCGAGTCTTCTTCTGACACAAGGAACGGCCGCTCGATAAATGCGATAAGAAATGCCCCTGCGGATAAAAGCTTAAGCACGGTGTTTGCCCTTTCGCCGTTTTTTTCTCTCATAAGCACAAGCAAAAATACACCTGCCGCTATCCAGAAAGCAAAGATCTTCATCTGCATAAGCTGCACTGTGTACTGTAATATGCCCATTCTCATAAGCGACGAGGCTGCCGCTGCCGCAAAGAAGTCCACAATTATACCGTTTGGCCGCTCTATGATAAGCGACCTGCTGAATATCACCCGTGAGAGGATACACATACAAACGAAGACTATCGCCGCCGCGATGAACAGGGTAATGTGCTTATCATTTATAAAGCCTGCTATAAAGGTGATAAGCCTTTGCGCCGTGCAAAACGAGGTGACAGCACCGCCGATGGCAAACAACGAGTTTACCGATCTTTCATTTTTCTCCCTTATAAGCAGCAGCAAAAGCACCGTTGCACAGCCCCACGCCATAAGCGGAACTATGTTATCAATTGCCGAAAGCTCATTTTCATTGCTGTCAACGTTTATAAAGTCTATCACTATTACATGAAGTCTTACAAGTGCCGCTGCTGCGCCTATCGCAAAGGTATCAAGGCGAATAATGCCGCCTTCGTTTATAAGTATGCTCTTTTGGAAGATTATCCTTGAAAGCGATGCAAAAAGCGCAAATGCGATAAGCGCGCCTATAAAGTGCCCTGCATAGCCGCCCCCGTTAATAACGCTCTCAAAGCACATATCTATCAGTAATGCCGCCTTTATAGCAGGGAACAGTGATATAGGCTGCAGCTTGCCCGAATATGTGACTGCAAATACCGCGATAATCACCGCAAGGGAAAGAAACCTCTCAGCGATATCTGTCTTTTCAGCAGCAAAAGCCAGGAATAAGCTTGCACCGGCAGCACATATGGTAAATGACCCCCGTATGTGCGAAATATCAAGCTTTATAGGCTTTTTGCCAAGATATATAAGCCCCCCTGCGACAGCTGCAAGAGCAAGTGTGAGCAGCAATATCCCGTAGCTGCCGACATCAAGCCCCTCTTTCACGGTAAGGTATTCTTCTATGCATATTTCTATGTAGACAAACTGTGCAGGCAGCAGCACCCCGTAGACCTCAGAATAAGGCTTTTTATCAAGTGCGATAATGCACATAAAGCCTATCATAACTGCCGCGCACAAAACGGGGCTGAGGCTTGTATCGCAGCTCTCTGCCATAAATAAAAGGGCAAATGCTGCAAATATCTCAAACACGTTATCGGATAACGGTGTTCTCAGCTTTTCAAAGGCTCTGTAAATAAGGCCGAGCAGAACAAAGGTAAAGAAAAGGATATAAAACGCATTGTGTGATTGGTGGTTTGATTTGCATATCTGCTCTACGGCACTTAAAGCCACCATCGCCACAAAAAGGCTGTGAACGCTCAGCATAGGCTTTGAGCCGCGCTTAAAGGCATAAAGCGAGATTATCGCAAAAAGTATCAAAACTGTAGCTATATCAGCGCCGCGCCAGTCAAAGAAATTATATATAAGCGGCGAGCCTACAGACAAGGCGCACGCAAGCCCTGCGCAGACCTTTAAGGTGTCTGCCACCCAGTCGGGCTTGCCCTTTATCAGAATTACCACTGCAAGGCAGGCAGAAAGCGCAAGTGATGACAGCAGCGAGAAAACGCGCCTTTCATCACCCGATATATCAAGCGCTAAAAGCTCAAATGCCGCAAATGCCCCCGAGATAGAGATAACGGCAAGGTATTTTCTTTTATATATCCTATACCCTATCGCCGCAAGGACAGTGACAACAGCGCTTGCCCCTGCCACAAAGCCCCATTTATGCAGCCCCTCAAATGAGAACTCATTCCCGAAAAGCTCATAGTAGCCTGCGGTAAGGTAGGTTATCAGCGAGAACACCGCACCTAAAGAAAAGAAAGCGATAGATGAATTGTCAAGAGAAAGCTTTTTCTTTGAGAATGTGCTGATGATGTAGAAGAAAACGGCAGCAAATGCGATAGTCGCAGTCCTTCCGACACCTCCCATAGATGTCCATACAGCCGATGCGAAAATAAGCCCTGCTATCGACACAAGTATCACGCCGACGGTGAGCATTACCGATGACGAGCTTACCGTTTTCTGCGGCTGCGGCGGTATAGGCTGATAAGCCGCCTGCGGCCTTACGGGCGGAACAGCATTGTTCTGATATACGGGCACCCCCTGCATAGGTGCAGGCGGCGGCTGTATCGGCTGCGGTATAGGCTGAGGCTGCGGTATAGGCGCGCCCTGCGGCTGATAAGGCTGCGGATAGGGCTTTGGCTGCATATTCTGCGGCATATTCTGCGGCGCTTGCCCGTTCATATTAACAGGCTGCCCACGGGGGATATTCTGATACTGCGGCGGAGGCGGGGGTACTGCTGCCCCCTGCATGGGCGGCATATTCGGCGGTGTTGGCATACCACCCTGCATTGGCGGCATTTTCCTCATAGCCTGAAAATACTCGTTATTATTTATCCTGCCCTGCTTTTGCAGGTTATTTATAAATTTCTCAAAGCGGTTCGATCTATTTATAAAATGGATCAAAAGCGGAATAAGCACAAGCGGTGACAGCACCCATATCACGATAAGCATACCTTACACTCACCTCCCTTACAATGTTGCATTAACAGCTCACTTAGCTGTTAAAGCTAATAAATGACCTTATATACTGAGTGAAAACAATGCCTAAATAAATAAGCATCACAATGTTAAAAAATACCGCGCGCTTTCTCTCCGATGAGGTAAGAAGAAAGGTCTTTTCCTCCTTAGGCTTTAGCTCCTTAAATTTAATAAAGAGCAGGTACATTCCTATTACCGCGCAGATTATAACTAAAGCGTAGTATATCTTATCGGATGTTGCCTTTTCAACACCTAAAACATCGGCAAAATCCCCGATGCTTGCGGTGATGTTGTTTAAGATATGCATAACTATAGTCGGGACGAGCGAATCATATTTTACAGCAATAGCCGCAAATACAAGGCCGCCTGCAAAGGCCGATGCAAACTGCGGTATATTTCCGTGCATATAGCCGAACAAGAATGCAGAGAAGAACACCGCAAGCCCCTTGCCGTAGGGCTTTAGCAGGGAAATGATTATCCCCCTGTATAAAAGCTCCTCGCAGACAGGGCCTAAAAGAATAACGTAGGCAAACTGCATTATCAGCGTCCACGCAGAGTTATCCGTCATGGAAAAATCCTGCTCGGGCACGGTAACGCCTGCCGAACTCATAATAGCCACGAAGATAGATACAACTATCGACACCGCGATATTAACGCTCATCGACAGCGAGAACCACTTTGCCCCTGCCGCGAAATGCCCCTTTTCGGGCCTTAGCATAGATCTAAGGTCTACCTTAAAGACAAAGCAGGCAATTATCATGAGGATAGTAAGCGATATTATAACTATAAACAGATTTCCGAGCATATTGTAAAAGCTTGAAGAAATGCTGTCGGGGTTTTGCTGAAAATACTTTCTCACCTCATTAAAGCTTAAGGTGAATTTGCCTGCCTTTGCAAAGTAGAGAACGTAGTAAAAGGCATAGTTCATAGCAAGGGTAAGCACCTCGTAGATAAGCAGCAATGCCCCCAGCTTTGCCGCAGCTTTGAACAGCCCTCTCTTTTCGGCCTTTTTCTGCTCGGTCAACATCATTATAGGGTCGGGCGGCGGCTGATAGCCCCCACCGCCTGCGCCGTAGTAATTTGCGGAATACTGTGTATACTGATCCATTCTTGATCCTCCGAAACACTTAAAATATTATTCATAATTAATTATACCACAGTATAAAGGATTTTTCAAACGTTTGAGTGATTTGCTTGTTAAATATTTGTAAACAAATTTTTGAATTTATTTTAAGTCTATTGATTTTTGCTGCCAATGGTGTATAATATAATTAGCACTCAAACAAGTAGAGTGCTAAAAGTGCTTTTTACGGATAGTTTTCCGCAATATAAATATAAAGGAGAAATGCAAAATGGGCACAAAACAGTTTAAGGCAGAATCAAAAAAGCTGCTCGATATGATGATAGGTTCTATCTACACGCATAAGGAGATATTCCTAAGAGAGCTTATCTCAAACGCATCAGACGCGCTTGACAAGCTCTATTTCAAGTCGCTTACCGATACCTCGGTAGGGCTTAACAAGGACGATTTCGCTATTATGATAGAGCCTGACAAGGAGAACAGAACGCTTAAGATATCCGATAACGGCATCGGTATGACCGAAAAGGAGCTTGAGCAGAACCTCGGCACTATCGCAAAGTCGGGCTCACTTGCCTTTAAAAAGGAAAACGAGCTTGGCGATGATGTTGATATCATAGGCCAGTTCGGTGTAGGCTTTTACTCGGCATTTATGGTGGCTAAGGAGGTCATAGTAAAGAGTAAGGCTTACGGCGAGGAGGGCGCTTTTGAATGGCGCTCAAAGGGCGCTGAGGGGTATACTGTTGAGCCCTGCGAAAAGGAAAGCGCAGGCACGGAGATAACCCTTGTGCTTAAGGATAACACCGATGAGGAAAATTATGATAAATACTTAGACCAGTATCAGCTGCAATCGTTAGTCAAGAAATATTCCGACTATATCCGTTTCCCGATAAAAATGGAGGTAGAGCATACCCACTATGAGGAGGAGGGCAAGGAGCCTACAGTCACAAAGGAAATAGAAACGCTCAATACCATGACCCCTATCTGGAAACGCTCAAAGAGTGAGCTTACAGATGATGACTACAATAATTTCTATGTCGAGAAATTTATGGACTACGAGCCGCCCATTACCCACATTCACGCTAAAAACGAGGGTACTGCGACCTATGATGCGCTTTTGTATATTCCTGCGCGCGCTCCCTTTGATTACTATTCAAAGGACTATGAAAAGGGCTTGCAGCTCTTTTCAAGCGGCGTTATGATAATGGATAAATGCGCAGAGCTTTTGCCCGACTGGTTCTCATTTGTCAAGGGCGTTGTTGATTCCGAAGACTTGTCGCTCAACATCTCGCGTGAGTTCTTGCAGCACGACAGGCAGCTTAAGATAATTGCAAAAAACTTAGAGCGCTCTATCAAAAACGAGCTTGCAAAGCTGCTTAAAAACGACAGAGAAAAGTATGAGAAATTCTTCTCGGTATTCGGTCTGCAATTCAAATACGGCATTTATCAGACCTACGGCGCTTGCAAGGATACGCTCAAAGACCTGCTTATCTTCCCCTCTACCTTTGAGGGCAAAAACGTTACTCTTGCCGAGTACGTTTCCCGAATGAAGGAGGGGCAGGAGGAGATATACTATGCCTGCGGCGACACTAAGGAGCGCATAGACCTTCTTCCGCAGATGGAGAAATTCAAGGACAAGGGCTTTGAGGTGCTTTACTTTACGCAGGACGTTGACGAATTTGCTATCAAGGTGCTTATGGAGTACGAGGGCAAAAAGTTCAAATCCATAAGCGATGCCGAGCTTGACCTTGACACCGAGGAGGAAAAGGAGGAGGCTAAAAAGCTTGCCGATTCAAGCCGCGATATGCTTGAATTTATGCAAAAGGCAATAGCCGATAAGGTAAAGACAGTCCGCCTTTCAAACAAGCTCAAAACTCACCCCGTATGCTTATCATCAGACGGAAATATAACTATCGAAATGGAAAAGGTGCTAAATTCTTTGCCTCAGAACGACAACAAGGTAAAGGCAGAAAAAGCGCTTGAAATAAACCCGAACCACGCGATTTTCGGCAAGCTGCAAAGCCTTTATGACAGCGACAAGGACAAGCTGACAAACTACACCAAGCTCCTCTACGCGCAGGCACAGCTTATCGAGGGTCTGCCGATAGAAGACCCCGTAGAGTTTGCAAACTTAGTCTGCGACCTTATGGTCTGACAGCAAACGATAATTCGCAAACCTCATGTTTACCAATACCCCCCTGCTTTGTTAAAGTCAGGGGGGTGTTTTATGCATCAAGCCCGTAGGTCTTTATCACTTTCATCGCTATATCTCTGCGTGACATTCTTAAGTCCATGGCCTGCTTTTCAATGTAGCGGTGCGCCTGATTCTCGGAGAATTTGAGGTACTGCATCAGCACAAGCTTTGCGCGGTTTATAAGCTTTATCTCGTCAAGCTCCTTTTGCAGCTTGACGTTTTCTTTTGCAACTCCCTGCATTCTCCTGCGCGTTGCCTTTATAAGCCTTAATGCCTTAAAAAACAGATCATGTGAGGCCTGCTTTGGTATTATGACAGCGCCGTATTCTTCAAGCTCGTCACTTGTTTGTGAATCGGTCATCACCATGCAGCCCGATGTGGTGTCCTCGCAGATGTCCGCCGCAAGTCGGTTTCCCTGCTCATCGCTGAGCGGCGGAATTATGATGACTGCGTCGATGTCCTTGTCAGCGCATATCCGCTTTGCCTCGCACGAACTTTTGCAAACCGAAAGAACAGCATCGGGGTACGCATCACCGAGCATATCGGCAGTATAGGCTACCGCGTCATCATTCTGCGCGGCAATTAGTATTCTAAGCGTAGCCCCTCACCACCCTTTCTTGCAAAATCTCCCCGAAAGCTCGGGGAGAAATTTTAGTTTATTAATAATTGTAATTCTGTGCAGATACAAGCCCTTTTGGGTTCGCAAAACCATTTTCGATCCGTCCGCCAAAGGCGGACACCTAAATTATTAATTATTAATTAAAAAAGGACGGGCTTTATCTTCCAGATGTTCTCGGCATAGTCCTTTATAGTCCTGTCAGATGAGAACTTGCCTGCATTGCACATATTCAGCCAGCATTTTCTTGCAAAGGCTCTCTTGTCCTTGAAATCATGGTTTACCTTAAGCTTTGCCTGAACGTAGCTTTCAAGGTCGCCCAAGAGGTAGTAGTGGTCGGGAACGTGCCAGCTTGCGCCGTCTGTAAGCGCCTTGTAAAGCTCCTTAAAGCTGCCCTCCTCGTCAGAGGGAACGCCGCCGTCATCGACAAGCCCGTTTATCAGCACGTTTAACACGCGGTTTATCTTGTCATTTTCAAAAGCAAGCTTTCTCGGGTCGTAGTCGGGCATTATCTTTTCAAGCTCCTCAACTCTCGCCCCGAAGATGTAGTTATTCTCCTCGCCTGCCTCCTCGGCTATCTCGATGTTAGCGCCGTCATAGGTACCGAGCGTTACCGTGCCGTTTAACATAAGTTTCATGTTGCCCGTTCCGCTCGCCTCAGTTCCTGCGGTAGATATCTGCTCGGAAACATCAGAACCCGAAACAAGCTTTTCCGCGTAGGAAACATTGTAGTTTGAAACGAATACTACCTTTATAAGCTCCCTTGTGTCGGGGTCGCTCTCAACAACTCTTGCTATCTCGTTTATAAGCTTAATTATAGCCTTAGCTCTTCTGTACCCGGGGGCAGACTTAGCGCCGAAAATAAATGTCGTAGGCGTAAAGTCCTTTATAGAGCCGTCCTTTATCCCAAAGTAGATGTAAAGGATAGAGAATGCATTCAAAAGCTGCCTCTTGTATTCGTGCAGTCTTTTTATCTGTGTGTCAAAAATAGTGTTCGGATCTATCTTTATGCCGTCGTGCGCGAAGATATAGTCGGCAAGCTGCTGCTTTTTAGCCTGCTTTATAGCTATAAACTCATCTATCACCTTGTCATCATCGGCGTATTTTTCGAGCTTTTTAAGCTCATCAAGCTCTTTTACCCACTTATCATCACCGAGCAGCCTTGTGATAAGGCTTGATAGCTCCTCATTGCAAAGAGCAAGCCAGCGGCGCTGGGTTATGCCGTTTGTCTTGTTCTGAAATCTCTCGGGGTAAAGCTCATACCAGCCCTTAAGCGTGTCTGCCTTAAGTATCTCGGTGTGTATCTGCGCAACACCGTTAGTGTAGCTTGATGCATACACCGCAAGGTTAGCCATTTTAAGCTGACCGCCCTCTACGGGTGCAAGCTCCTTGATAAACTTCCTGTCCTTGCCCAGTTTATACATTTCAAGGTAGAACCGCTCGTTTATCATAAGTGCGAACTTATAAACTCGCGGCAAAAGCTTTTCAACAAGCTTTGTACTCCACTTTTCAAGAGCCTCCTGCATTACCGTGTGGTTTGTGTAGTTGAAGGTCTTCTTTGTTATCTCAAAGGCCTTGTCAAAGCTGTAGCCGTTTTCGTCCACAAGTATCCTCATAAGCTCTAAGATAGAGATAACGGGGTGTGTGTCATTGAGCTGTATGGTCACAAACTTATAAAGCTCGTCCAGGCTGCCGTATTTAGCCTTGTGCTTAGCCGTGATGTCAGCAAGCGATGCCGCCGAGAAGAAATATTCCTGCCTTAGCCTTAAAACCTTGCCCTCATCAAAGTTGTCATTCGGGTAGAGTACCTTTGATATGTTCTCAGCATCTGTCTTAGCCTTTACAGCCGCCTCGTATTCTCCGTCATTAAAGGCTTTAAAATCAAATTCCGCCTCAGCCTCAGCCTGCCACAGCCTTAATGTGCCAACATTTTTTGTGCCAAAGCCTATTATCGGCATATCGTAAGGAACAGCCTTTACAGTCATGTCGCTGTAAACAACATCTACAGCCTCGCTGTCATTTCTCCTGCTCCACGGGTCGCCGTATTTCTGCCAGTCATCGGCATATTCTTTCTGAAAGCCGTTTTCTATAGTCTGCCTGAAAAGGCCGTATTTATATCTTATCCCATATCCGTCAAGCGGCAGGTCGTGCGCCGCGGCAGAATCAAGAAAGCAAGCCGCAAGCCTGCCGAGTCCGCCGTTTCCGAGCGCTGCGTCCTGAATATCCTCAAGGTCGGCAAGCGATCTGCCGTTTTCCTTAAGTATCTCGTCTACCTCGTCCTTTATCCCTAAGCAGAGCAGATTATTATAAACAGCCCTGCCGACTAAAAACTCCATCGAAAGGTAGCACGCACGCCTGCTGTCAAGGTGCGCTTTGCGGCTTTTGCTCCAATTGTCACTGATAAGCTCCATAACAGATTCGGATATCGCATCGTGCAGCTGCCACAAGGGGGCATTCTTGATATCAGTCCCGAACTTGCCCTTAAGCTTTGTTTCAAGCTCACTTAAAAAAGCCTTCTTATCCATAGTATCAGTTTCCTTCCTTTCGGGCGCGCTTTTCTTCCCTCAGCGCCTTCCTTGACCTTATCCTCTGACGGATAGTTTTGTAATGCAGCATCACATAAGCAGCACCTACGATGAGAACTGCAAGAATTATCTTTATCACCGTTCCGAGCGGCGTTTTCATAAACAAAAGCACCCTGTAAAGCGGCTTGTCAAGCTTTTGCTGTGCATCATCAAAGCCCTCGTCGCTTAAAACTATAACATCTTCACGCTTTAAAATGTATACGCACGTTTCCTCAGTGTGAATGATGCTGCCGTCCTTATCACTTATCGTCAATGACGCTTTGAGCGTTGTTTTCTCGCTAATGGGCTTTAGCTTTACCGTTTCGCCGTAATTCGGGTAAAAGCCGCCGTTTGAGCTTTGCTTGCAGACGTATTTTTCGCTCGCTATCGAGGAATAGCCGTAAATGCGCTGTGCGTTTTCGTCCATTCCCTCAATTTCGCACCCCTCGTCCGCATAAAGCACAAGCCTTGCGCTCGTTCCGTCAGGGCTTTGCATATGCGTTCCAAAGCCTATGGTAAACGTCACGGGGTAATCTCCCACATCATCAAATATCTCATTGTCAAATTCGGGGGTAAGCTCTATATCGGGGTCATCTGCCTCAAAAGCTGCCGCCGTTACGCAGCAAAGCACCATGCTCACCGCCATTACAGCCACCGCCGCAATTTTCTTTAATACCATTTCTTAATCCGTCGGCATAGCCGACACCTCAATTATTCTTTATTATTTATTCTTTCTTCTTTCTTATTTTAGCGAGCATAAGCGAGCGCGTTACTCTTCCCCGTCCCAGCAATAGGTGCAAAGCTTGCACTTGTCAAGGCCTATCGACTCTATCATATCATCAAGTCTGTGATAGCGCAGCGTTGTGAAATTGAGCTGCCTGCATATCTCGTCAAGCATTTCCTTGTAATTGCGGCTCTCGGGGTCAGCATAGTCCTTAAGCGTTTCCATGGAAACATCATCGCCCTCGCGCTCTCTTATTATGCGCCTTGTGATAAGATCCATCTCACTGCTTGAACGCGAGAAATTAAGGTACTTGCACCCAAACAGCAGCGGCGGACAGGCAGGCCTTATGTGAACCTCCTTAGCACCGCTTGCGTAGAGATACTCGGTGGTTTCTCTCAGCTGCGTGCCGCGGACGATCGAGTCATCAATGAGCAGCAGGCTCTTGTCCTTGATAAGCGACTCAACGGGCAGCATCTTCATCTTGGCTATAACATTTCTCTTTGACTGATTTGTGGGCATGAACGACCTTGGCCATGTAGGTGTATACTTGATAAACGGCCTTGAAAACGGCACGCCCGATTCATTTGCATACCCTATAGCGTGTGCCGTTCCCGAATCGGGAACGCCTGCAACAAGGTCGGGCTTTACATGGTCGCGCTTTGCGAGCAGCTTGCCGCAGTTGTATCTCATTTCCTCAACGGATAAGCCCTCATAGCTTGAGCACGGGTAGCCGTAGTATATCCATAAAAATGCGCATATCTTCATCTGCTCCTGTGCAGGAGATACCTCTTTAACGCCCTCGGGGGTCATAAACACTATCTCGGCAGGCCCTAATTCCTTTAAATGGGTGTAGCCTAAGTTAAGGTAAGCAAACGACTCAAAGGACGCACAGTAAGCCCCCTCCTTCTGCCCGAGAACAACGGGTGTTCTGCCAAGCTTGTCACGCGCGGCATAAATGCCCTTGTTTGTCATAACAAGAAGTGTCATAGAGCCGTCAACGCTGTCCTGAACGTACTTTATGCCCTCTTCGATGCTATCCTTCTGGTTGATAAGCGCCGCCACAAGCTCGGTGGGGTTGATATCACCGCCGCTCATCTCCAGAAAGTGAGATGTGCCGCCCTTATAAACGCTCTCAACAAGCTCATCTGTATTATTTATCTTGCCGACTGTGGTGATAGCATATGTGCCGAGGTGGCTCCTCACAATAAGCGGCTGAGGCTCGTAATCGGAAATACAGCCGATACCGAAATAGCCGTCCATTTTATCCACTTCGTCCTGGAATTTAGTACGGAAGGGTGAATTCTCGATATTATGTATCGAGCGGTCAAACCCCTTCTCGCCGTAAACCGCAAGACCTGCGCGCCTTGTGCCTAAGTGTGAATGATAGTCAGTCCCGTAAAAAAGATCAAAAACGCAGTTTGTTTTAGAAACAGCACCAAAAAATCCGCCCATTTTAAAAAGCCTCCCGAAAGAAAATTGCACTAAAATATACAATATTATAATACCATATTTGCCCCCCTTTGTCAATCAAACACACCTTAGGCATTTGTAGATTTATTATAAATCTTTTTTGATAATTTTATTTATCCTGACAAAAAATGCAGGAGGAAGATAAAAACTATGCAAAAAAGAGCCCTATGCAGGCTCTTATGAATGTCTGTTCTGTTTTTCAAGCAGCTGCTCCGAAAAAAGGTCAAGCTTGCCCTTGTTGCGCTCATTGAGGGAGGTGTAGCAATCAATAAGCCTTATCTCATCTTCATTGAGCATTTTTGCGCCGCCTTGCTTATTGTTGGTAAATCCTGCGATGTAATCAAGCGAAACATTATAATATCTTGCAAGTATAACGACCTTTTCAAACGGGATATCCGTTTCACCTCGCTCATATTTTCCATAGTGGTTAACAGAAACACCTATCAATTGCGCAACTTCCTTCTGAGTGAGGTCAGCGTCCTCCTTCAAATCTCTCAGCCTTTGATAATACCCCATAAAAACACCCTTTTTGATTGGTTTTTGTGGTTATATTATACCATATTTAATTGATTATACTTGACAATGCATTCTATTTATGGTATAATGATGAAAATACCATTTATAGAATGGGAAGGGAGATAAGTATGAGAAAATTATTTTTATGCAGCGCCTTATCGGCGGCAATGCTGATAATGACAGCTTGTTCAAATGAAAGCTCAGATAGTGTATCAGAAACTGTAAGAGCAAGTAAGAATACTTCAGGCGAGGCAACTACAGAACAGAGTAAAACGGATTTAAAGAAGAATAAGGAAGTAGATGCTAACGTCGAAGTCTTTGATGAAAATACTGTAAGCTATACGGAAAAACATTTGATAAATGAAGACGGATTGAATATTTATCTTAAGGTGCCTGATCCTTTTGAGGTTAGGAGAATGAGTTATGATGAAACTAAAGTAAGGAAGGTAGCAAAGTTAGAATACAAAGAATACAGCTTAAGTGACTACAGATATCTCAAAGTATATTTTGACGGTGAAATAACATATGATCCCAATAACACCAAAGGCAGTATTGAGTATACAATGGCATTGTGTAATGAAGAGGGTAAAAGGATACGTAATGATACAATAGCTATCCGGGACGTAAATGAAGGAGAAAAGTTTACATCCACCGTAGAGTTCAGTATTCCTTCCGAAGGAAACTATACTATAGAATTCGTAGACAAGGATTAATATATCCCCTGCCTTTACAGACAGGGGTAATTTTTATAGCACCACACCTCTGCGCTGTTAAAAAAACACCATAGTATTTCCGAGTTTGATCTGAAATACTATGGTGTAAGCTTTATGTAAGCTCCGCGCTTATTTGTGGAGGAAAAACCTATTCTTTGTTTGTTTCTTCCTTTTTGTCATCATTTCCCTCGGGGCCAAAGTATCTTAGGCCTAACATTGTCAGGTCATCAAACTGAGGAGCCTCCTTGACAAATGCATCTACCGCCGCGCGCACACCCTTAAGCACGTCCTGCTGAGCGGCATCCTTGGGGATAGCGTTGAGCGCATCAAGAGTTCTCTCTGTTCCGAAAAGCTCGTTCTCGGCGTTTGTAGCCTCTGCAACACCGTCGGTGTAAACAAAGATGCTGTCGCCCTTCTTAAGCTGAATCTCGCAAAGCTTTGTGTGGTATTTTGACATCTTCATAGCGCCTACGGGCATTCCGTGCTTGTCTTTTAACAGCTCGTACTTGCCGTTTATGTTTATCATCGGGTATTCATGCCCGGCACTTGCCGAGGTGAGCTTGCCCGTGCTTATTTCAAGAATACCGAGCCATACTGTAACAAACATATTGGCCTTGTTCATAGCAAATACCTGCTTGTTAACTCTGTCAAGTATCTCGCCCGGGTTACCGCCCATGATAGCGTGGTCGTTTATAAGGATCTTTGATGACATCATAAACAGCGCCGCAGGAACGCCCTTGCCCGAAACGTCGGCAATTACCATTGCAAGGTGGTCATCGTCTGTCATAAAGAAGTCGTAGAAGTCACCGCCGACCTCCTTTGCAGGGTCCATAGAGGCGAAAATGTCAAATTCCTTTCTGTCGGGGAATGCAGGGAATTTGCTCGGCAGGCTGCCCGTCTGTATATTCGTAGCAAGTGAAAGCTCTGTCGCGATATGCTCCTTTTCGGCGCCCAGCCGCAGGTTCTCCTCGGTGTATCTGTCGATCTCGGTAGCAAGCTCAGAGAAACTGTCAGCAAGCACGCCTATCTCGTTTCTCACCTTGATACTGCTCATATTCTCCTCGGCCTTGCGGCTGTCCTTATCGTTCATATACTCCACAACGCCCTCCTTTACCTTTGAAAGCGGAGAGATAGCCATAAGGTATATAAACAGCATAAGCAAAATATTGAGAACAACAAGTACCGCAAATCCGCGCAGGATAGAGTTTCTTACCTTACCTAACAATTCAGAGTGGAAAGCACTCCAATCATACTTAATGCTGAGGTAGCACATTACCTCGCCGTTTATAACTACGGGGGTATAACCTATGTAGTAATCCTTATCGGTTTCGGGATCGGTGTAGACCTCATAGATAGTTTTTCCTGCCTCTGCGATATCGCCGTCAAGGATCTTCTTTACAGCTGTATGCTCTGTCTCATCATAGTCTATCGTATTTAAGCAGTCAACATAAGACTTTACAAACTCGTTGCTTGCCAGATTTTCGGCGCTCATCGGGTCGGGCTCACTCTCATCGCACTGTAAGTAAAGATACGCTTTATTATCGCCCAGGAATTCGAGAAAGCTTATCTCGGTATAATCAAGCTCTCTTACATTATGGTCGGTATTTATAGCAATTGACTGAAAAAAAGCTTTTGCAAGGAAAAATTGCAGCTGTGGGTCGCAGGTCTCGTAATCATCTCTTTCGCCCGTGAGGAATCCGAGCTTTTCATTAATTATCTCATCGCTTATGCTGAGCGCAGCCTCCTCCTCAGTCATATCCCTTTTCATATCATCGCTATTCTCTTTGATATACTTCCAATACCATTTTGTGCTGGCCAGATCATTGATATTATTGCTGATATTTTTAAGGTCACGGTCTATCATTTCGTTTTTTGAGTTAAGAAACGACTCTCTTGTGATAAAGTAGCTTGAAAGTGAGGTATAAACAAGTGTTGCCACAAACATTATTATAGTGATTATACCCACCTCTATCAACAGCTTTTTGCTTTTCTTTTTCTTCAAGTCAAACGCCCCTTTTTTATCAAACAATACAATTATTATTGCGATATTTTATATTATAGCATAATTTAGAACAATTTTCAATACATTTGCCTGATAAAAGAGTTATTTAATTCATTTAGCTATAAAAGCCGCAAAGGAGAGGTGCAGTATATAGGTAAAAAGAAAAAAGAATAAATAATAAAGAATAATACAGCAGCACCGCTGGCTATTATTCATTATTATTTATTCTTTCCTGATTTATATTTTAGCCACATAGCATGACTTTTGGGGCGATGTTGTGAGTGGGGGGAAAAGATGACGGCTATGGCTCGTTTGTATTTTCTGAAAAGTGAAGAATAAATAATAATGAATAGTGAATAATGAATAATGAATAATACAAAAAAAACAGACTAAGCTTTGCTTAGTCTGTTTTTTTGTGAATGCTGAACGGAAAAGATGATATTACTTTTTATTCCCTTTTGCAGTTTTCAAAGAGGCGACAAGCATTTTCTTTATTTCAAGGCAGTCACTAAGCATTGACTCACCATGAGTTTCCTCGATATACCCCGAAAGAATAAGCAGCCTGAGCCAGTATTCTGTCTCAGCGGTCTCTTTTAATGCTATCTGCATTTTTGATATAAAATCATTTGCACTTACACCGTATGCAGCTTCATTAGCATTTGCACCGATCGAAGTCCCGCTTCTGATGATCTGCTTAGAAATAATGCTTTCTTTTTTCTCTTTTACAAGGTATTGATATAACCTTACTATCCTTACAGCAAACTTTAATGATTTTTCTAATATTGGACTATCCATTTTATCCATTCCTTTTTAGTGAAGAGTGAAAAGTGAAGAGTGAATAATGAATAGTACAGAAACGCCCTCTTGAAACTATTCACTATTCACTCTTCACTATTCACTATTAACTGAGCCCTCGGCGCAATAGGCGACGAGGGCGTTTCTGGTGGGAGAGGATGGATTCGAACCATCGAAGCTGAAAGCAACAGATTTACAGTCTGCCCCCTTTGGCCACTCGGGAACTCTCCCCTATTAGATGCAAGAAATCAGATGCAAGATGCAAGATGCAAGATGCATGAGATCATTGAAAATGGAGCTGGTGGACGGACTCGAACCCCCGACCTGCTGATTACAAATCAGCTGCTCTACCAACTGAGCTACACCAGCGCTCTTTCGTTTTGCAACATAAAATATTTTATCACAAAAACACCCCTGTGTCAATACCTTTTTTGAGGATTTACAATTTGTTCATTAATGCGCGGAATATTTGCGCTGCTTGTGAGTTATCAACAATGCTTTGTGAAAAATCTTGTGTATTGCTACAAATTTTTCTAAGCGCTGTCACATTTTATGCCGCCGCTGCGCCTTAATATACAGAAAAGCTTGAAAATGCGGATAAAAAATGCTAAACTTATCTTGAAAAGGGGGCTTAGGGAATGCTTTCGGTATGTATGACGCTTATAGATGATGACAGCGAGCGCGAGGGGTTCAAAGCGCTCTTTGAAAAATACAAGCAGCGTGTCTATTCTGCCGCTTACCGCATATTAAAGGACGACGGGCTTGCCGAGGAAAGTGTGCAGGAAACGTTTTTTTACATCGCTAAGAATTATTCGTTTATTCAAGGCTTAGAGCCGCGGCAGCGTGAAAGCTACATAATAATAGCCGCTAAAAATACAGCCCTCAGCACCTACAGGCATGAAAAAAAGCACCTTTCCTGCGAGCCGGTGGGCGAGGAACTGTTAGATGACAGCAGCATGAGCGCCTATGACCGTGCCGAGATACGCACCGCCCTTGAGGCACTTGACTATGAGGACAGAGAGGTGCTTTATATGCACTATGCCCTGGGGCTAAGCTTTAAAAGCATAGGCAGCTCACTCGGCATCTCTGCCGCAGCCGCAAGAAAGCGTGCGCAGTATGCAAGGGCAAGCTTTAAAGCGTATCTGGAGGGAGGAGAGGACTTATGAAAAACAGCATTTTTGTAAGCGAGCTTTCGGCAGTGTTTGAAAGAGAGCTTAGAGAGCTTAGCGCCGGCAGCGCCCACACCTTTTCCGAGGGCTTTGATAAGAAAATGTCGAGCCTGATAAATGCCTTTCCGAGCCGAATAAAAATGACCCTGTCACGGCACCGTAAAAGGGCAGCCGTAACGGCTGCTGCGGCAGCGGCGGTGATCTTGCTTTCGCCTGCTTTGTGGGCGGTGATAAATATTATCACTCTTAGTATGTTCGGCCTTGACAGTACGGCCTCATCTACGCCCGATGAGGAGAATATGGGTGTCTACGAAAATGCCTGCCACAGCGAGGGTGATGAGTACAGCGTTTTCTTAAACTACGATTACGATCAGCCGACAACTTTATTTGATTATAACTATTCCCCCGATAATAAGGGCAAGGTAACGGAAAATGATGAGGAAAATGATATCTCGGCAAGGCTCAGAAATGTCGGCGATTTTCGCAGCCTTTCAGACGGGTTGATCGTTGCAAGAGTGATCGGCGAGGGTGAGGAGAAACAAACGCCTGCAAAGGAAAGGTATATCCTCACAGAGCTTGAGGTGCTGTATGATATAACAGATAAGAATAACGAGCTTTATGCACATAAAACGATCTATGTAGGAAGATTTATCAACAGGATCCCTCAGCCGCTGACACCTGACAGCTTTGTGCTTGTGATGATAACTAAAGCAGATAAGGGAGAAAATGAATACTGGCTTTCAAACGGGGCTAAGTCCTGCTTTTATATTGACAAGACCGAGCTTACCGTAACAAGCCTTTCGGCGGATATGGTCTGCGCCAAATACGACGGCCTGCCGCTCGGAATGCTTGTGTATGATATGCTCAATAAGCCCGACATCTACGAAGATACACAAAAACAAAGCTCCCCCGGATAGGGGAGCTTTTTCAGTGCTTAATGCTTGTAATTCTTTACAAAATCCGTAAGCTTTTGATAAGTTTCGGCAGAGATAACGTGTTCTACCTCGCACGCGTCCTCGGCGGAGCTTTCCTCGCTCACACCCAGGATATCCCTGAAAAACTCTGTCAGCAGGCAGTGCCTTGAATAAACGTCCTCGGCCTTTTCCTTTCCTATTTCGGTAAGAATAAGCGAGCCGTCGCGCTCTACGGTAATAAATCCGCCGTCCTTAAGCAGTGACATGGCCCTGCTCACGCTCGGCTTTGAAAAGCCCAGCTCGTTCGCCACATCAATTGATCTTACCTGCGGTTTGCGTTTCCCTATCACGAGGATCGCTTCAAGATAGTCCTCGCCCGATTTTCTTAGTGCCATGTCCTATTAGTCCTTTCTATATATAGATGTTAGATGTAAGAGGTTAGAACCCCTTCGGGATACGTCCGCCTTCGGCGGACACCTTAATTATTAATTATTAACTATTAATTATTAATTTTAATGTGCAGCTCGTCAAGCTGTGCCTGGTCTACCTCGGCAGGGCACTGGCTCATAAGCTCCGATGCGTTTTGTACCTTCGGGAAGGCTGTTACATCTCTGAGGCTCTGTGCGCCGCAGATTATCATGGCTATTCTGTCAAGACCTATGCCCATGCCGCCGTGCGGAGGTGCTGCGTATTTGTACGCATCAACAAGGAAACCGAATTTCTGCTCTATCTCCTCCTTGCCCATGCCGAGCAGCTCGAACATCTTCTCCTGCAATGCGCAGTCGGTTATTCTCATAGAGCCCGATGAAAGCTCAACGCCGTTTAATACTAAATCCCAAGCCTTAGCCCTTACCTTTGCAGGGTCGCTCTCTAAGTATTCGATGCACTCCTCCATAGGCATTGTAAACGGGTGGTGCATAGCCAGCCACTTGCCGCTCTCGTCATCATACTCAAAGAAGGGCATTTCTGTTATCCAGAGGAAGTTGTGCTTGCTCTCATCAATAAGCTCAAGTCTCTTGCCCATTATAAGCCTGAGTGCGCCGAGTGTGGGGAGTGTGACCTTGTCCTTGTCGGCAACTATTATAACTACGTCGCCCTTCTGCGCGCCGACAGCCGAGAGCATCTGCGAAAGCTCGCCGTCCTTCATAAACTTGTTAAAGGAACAGCTCGGTGCGTCATCTACCCACCTTACATAAGCAAGCCCCTTAGCACCTATTCCCTTAGCGTGTTCTGTGAGCTTGTCTATCTCTTTTCTTGTGTAGACCGATGCGGCATTTTTAGCAACAACAGCCCTTACCGAGCCGCCGTTTTCAACTGCCCCCCTGAATACGACGAAATCCGTCTTTCCTGCCCAGTCGGAAATGTCCTGAATCTCCATGCCAAAGCGTGTATCGGGCTTGTCGGAGCCGTAGCGGTTCATAGCATCGGCAAATGTCAGCCTCGGCAGCGGCAGAGTTATGTCCTCCCCGAGGATCTCCTTAAAGAGCCTGCTTACAAAGCCCTCAACGCACTGCTGGATATCCTCCTCGTCAACGAATGACATCTCTAAGTCTATCTGAGTAAACTCGGGCTGTCTGTCAGCTCGCAGGTCTTCATCGCGGAAACATCTTGCAAGCTGAATGTAGCGGTCAAAGCCCGATATCATCAAAAGCTGCTTGTATATCTGCGGTGACTGGGGCAGTGCATAGAACTTGCCTGCGTGAACTCTTGACGGCACAAGATAATCCCTCGCACCCTCGGGGGTGGATTTCATAAACATAGGTGTTTCTATCTCGATAAAGTCATTCTCATAGAAATACTCTCTTGCGACCTTTGCAATGTTGTGCCTTGTTATTATGTTGTTTTGCAGTTTCGGGTTTCTAAGGTCAAGGTAGCGGTATTTGAGCTTAAGCTCCTCATTTACCTTGTCGGAGTTAGTCACCTCAAAGGGCGTAGTTTCCGCGCGCGAAAGAACACGCAGGTCTTTGACATGGATCTCTATCTGTCCTGTTTTGAGCTTGTCATTAACGCTCTCGCGCTTTTTAACATCGCCCTTTACCATAAGCACATCTTCAGCCCTTACAGTCTGCGCTTTTGTGAATATATCTCTGTCAGTTTCATCATTAAATGTAAGCTGAACAAGCCCCGTTCTGTCGCGCAGGTTGATAAAGAGCAGGTTTCCTATATCTCTTACTCTGTCAGCAAAGCCGCAGACTACTACCTCCTGCTCATCATTGGGCACTTCACCGCAGTAGTGAGTCCTTTTGAGCCCTTTCATCGTGTCATTCATTTTTATTACTTCCTTTCGGTTTAAATATCTATTGACATTTTTATTATTTCGTGCTATAATGTAATCAACAAAGAGGTGCCTGCGGTAAGCGGTCTCCTCCAAATGGTTTTATCAAAAATGATAGTCGCCTTATGTGGAAGTCAGGCGGCTATCTTTTATTGTTGTATATTTCAACAATCAGAGCAATGATATCGGTTATCAGAATAAGTAATGTTAGTACCTCAACTGCCGTCATTTTACGCTCACCTCCTTTTCAGGAGGAAGATTTGACCGCCTACGCTATGTGCAAGCACCTATGTGTATTATACCATAGGTGTTTTACTTTGTCAAACATCTGCATTCTTGACAAATAAATCTTTTTATGTTATAATGTAATCAACAAAGAGGTGCCTGCGGTAAGCGGTCTCCTCCAAAGTAGTGTTATTTTTCAATAAACCGTCTTATTGGGAGTAAGGCGGTTATTTTTTATTGCAGTTTTCGAGTATTATCCCGATAATGTTAGTTATTAAAAGAAGTAAAGTAAGTACCTCTATAACCGTCATTTCTGCTCACCTCCTTTTCAGGAGGAAGATTTGACCGCCTACGCTATGTGCAGACACCTATGTGTATTATACCATAGGTGTCTTTTTTTGTCAAACTGCCGCTATAGGCTTTCAATAAACGCCCTTAATACCTTTTTCTTGCCCTTGTCAAAAAAGAGTATGAACACCCCGAGGGCAAGCAGAACAAGTCCGCTTATGCACGCCGCCGTGTTGTCAAGCGAAAGTGCCACAAGCGAGAAAAGCGCCGTTAAGATCACCCAGAAAGCCCCGAAAATGTATGCCGAGAGCGGCTTTCTGAAATGCCCCGAAATTTTCGTGCCCCTGCCGCTTTTTTCAAGTCTGCCGTAAAAGCCGAGTGACCCTGCATCGCGTTTTCCTGCCTCGTGGTAGAAGACAGAGAACCTGTCCTCACCGCTGCGGCACCCGTAGAAAACGGACTGCGTTTTGTATTTCTTTATAAATTTTGAGTTTGCCATAACATTAGCGCTCGGCCGCTTTTGTATCATTTCGCCGTCAAGCCGCCTTGCTATGCGCTTTACCCCTGCCTCGCTCTCATGCTCAAAGGATATCGGAATAATTATCAGCATTATTCCTTGTCCTTGTAGTCGTCGGGGTCATAGGGCTTTGAGTTTATCCTTATCTCGCCGCCTGCCAAGGGGTTTGCAAGCATTCCGTAGATAGTGCCGCACATAGCGCACCTGAACTGGTGGAATATCCTGCCGCTGTAGAATTTTCCGTCCTTATCCATTACCTCGTCAAGAGGACAGGTCTGATAGATCATCTCTATATTTCCCTGTCTTAGCATATTCTCCGCTGCATTTACCGCCATCATATATTCAAGCGGATTGTGAAACTCCACAAGCGGAATGTTTTCGCATATAGGGCATCTCATTTTATATCAGTCCCTCCGTATCTATTCCTTCAACTATGCTTGCCATCAAAAAATCGCTAAGGCGCTCGGCAAAGCTGTCATCTATCACAAAAGCGGTCTGCTCGCCCGTCTGCATATTCTTGATGTTTACCTGCCCCTGCTCTATCTCGTTGTCGCCTAAGACCAAAACGAATTTTGCGCCTATCTTGTCGGCATATTTCATCTGTGCCTTAAGCGAGCGCCCGATAAGGTCATATTCTGCGAAAATGCCGTAGTCGCGCAGCTTTGCTATCATGCCTGTTGCATACCTTGCCGCATTGTCGCCCATAGGTGCAATGTAAAGCTCGCAGCCGGAGGGCTTTTCAAACTCAACGCCCTGGCTTTCCATTGTGAGGATAAGCCTTTCAAGTCCCATTCCAAAGCCCAAAGCAGGGGTAGATGCACCGCCCAAAGTTTCTATAAGCCCGTCATATCTTCCGCCGCCGCAGACAGTTCCCTGCGCGCCGATATCGGTGGTGATAAATTCAAAAACAGTCTTTGTGTAGTAATCAAGCCCTCTTACTATCTTCGGGTTTATAGCGTAGTCTATACCCATAGCCCCAAGGTTTTGCTGAAGTTCATCAAAATGCCCCTTGCAGTCATCACAGAGGTAATCAAGTATCACTGGCGCGCCCTCGGCGATCTTTGAGCATATGGGTGACTTGCAGTCGATTATCCTCATCGGGTTTTTCTCTAATCTTTCCTGACAGGTCTCGCAAAGCTCCGCCTTGTGTGGGGTAAAGTAATCAACAAGCGCCTTGTGGAAATCCGCCCTGCAATTTTTGCAGCCTATAGAGTTTATGTTAAGCTGTATCCCCTGCAGCCCCATTCTGTCGATAACGCTCTTAGCAAGTGCGATGATATCGGCATCAGCCCTTGCATTCTGCGCACCTATCATCTCGCAGCCGAACTGGTGGAATTCTCTCAGCCTTCCTGCCTGCGGCTTTTCGTGCCTAAAGCATGAGAGAATGTAGAAAACCTTCTGCGGAAAGCCGTCATTTAAAATGCCGTTTTCTATTATCGCCCTTATCGTTCCTGCCGTGCCCTCGGGTCTTAGGGTAAAGGTCGAGTCACCCGTTGCGGAAACGGTATACATCTCCTTTTGCACAACGTCCGTAGTATCACCCACAGAGCGGACAAAAAGCCCCGTATCCTCAAAGGTAGGAACTCTTATCTCCTTAAAGCCGAACTGCTCGGCAGTTTCCTTAGCTACGCGCTCAACGGTATGCCATTTATATATCTGCGCAGGCGTTATATCCTGCGTACCCTTAGGTCTTTTTACAGTCAAAGCCATTATTTTACGTCCTTTCAAGAGATATTTGCGCATAAAGCGCTTATTTTACTATTATACCACAAAAGCTTATCAATTGCAATAGCAAATAGTATAAAAAGTGTGAGATAAATCGGAATTTGTGGGGGCGATGCGCTATCCCGAAGGGGGTACGGGGGGCGACCGGAAAGCCCCCCGAAAAGCCCCTCGGAGCGATGAACAAAACCTTAGCTCAACGCTCGGAATAGCTCTACCTAACCCCCCAGCCCCCTTCCCTTCAAAGGGAAGGGGGAGTTACAAACTCCAATTTATCTTACTGCGGCACAAAAAATATCGCTGCGCGGTCTGCTTTAAAACCGCACAGCGATAACTGCTTTTATCAGCTCAGCTCAAACATTCCCGTGTAAAGCTGATAGTATTTGCCCTTTTGAGCGATGAGCGCATCGTGATCTCCGCGCTCTATTATCTTTCCGTGTTCAAGTACCATAATGGCATTTGAATTTCTTACAGTTGAAAGCCTGTGCGCAATAACGAAAACCGTTCTGCCTGCCATGAGCGAATCCATGCCCTTTTCAATGAGCGCCTCTGTCCTCGTGTCGATAGATGAGGTCGCCTCGTCAAGGATAAGCACGGGCGGGTCGGCAACTGCGGCACGCGCTATTGCCAAAAGCTGACGCTGCCCCTGCGAAAGGTTTGCGCCGTCACCCGTTATCACCGTATCATACCCATCGGGCAGGTGTTTTACAAAGCTGTGAGCATTCGCAAGCTTTGATGCCTTAATGCATTCCTCATCGGTAGCATCGAGCCGCCCGAAACGAATGTTGTCCATTACCGTTCCCGTAAAGAGGTGGGTGTCCTGCAAAACCATTGAAAGCGAGCGCCGCAGGTCTTTTTTCTTTATCTTGTTTATGTTTATCCCGTCATAGCGTATCTTGCCGTCGGGCACATCGTAAAAGCGGTTTATAAGGTTTGTTATCGTTGTCTTTCCTGCGCCCGTCGAGCCTACAAAGGCTATCTTCTGCCCTGCCTTTGCATAAAGGCTTATGCCGTTTAGTACAGTCTTGTTTTCCTCATACCCGAATGTTACGTCGTCAAACTCAACTTTTCCCTCAAGCTTTGTGTAGGTTATCTCGCCCGTTGCCTGATGAGGGTGTTTCCATGCCCACATTCCCGTGCGCTCAGCGCTTTCGGTGATGTTGCCGTTTTCGTCCACTTTTGCATTTACAAGTGTTACATACCCCTCGTCCGCCTCGGGTTGTTCGTCTATTATCGAGAGAACTCTTTCAGCGCCCGCAAGTGCCGAAAGTACGGAGTTAAACTGCTGCGATA
Source organism: Ruminococcus sp. (assembly GCA_017634275.1). GTDB lineage: Bacteria > Bacillota > Clostridia > Oscillospirales > Ruminococcaceae > NK3A76. Next base: position 28,315 of record JAGBNQ010000054.1, read on the forward strand.
TCTGCTGAATGGGCATTGCGAAGTTTCTTGTGTACTGTAAAAACGCTATAACAGTACCTACAGTGAATACGCCGCTGAAGGTGTGAACACCCTTTATCGCCATTATACCGCCGATTATAGCGGTTATCGCATAGTGAATGTAGGAAAGGTTGTTCATAACAGGCCCCATAATGCTTGCAAAGGTGTTTGCCTTTGTTGCGGCCTCCCTCAGCTCGTCATTTATCACGTCAAATTCGTTTTTGGCCTTCTGCTCGTGGCAGAAAACCTTTACTACCTTTACGCCCTCTATCATTTCCTCAATGTAGCCGTTGGCGCGGCCGACGTTTTGCTGCTGCTTTTTAAAGTAAGCGCCCGAGCGCGAGCCGATAAATGCCGTTATCTTAACTATCACAAAGAAAAGTGCTATAACGATGAGCGTGAGCTGCCAGCTGTAGTATATCATCATTATAAACACGCCCAGAACAGTTATTCCTGCCGAGATAAAGCTTGCAAGTGAGTTTGAAAGCATTTCACGCAGGGTGTCAACATCATTGGTATAGCGGCTCATTATCTCGCCGTGGGTGTGGTTGTCAAAAAAGCGAATAGGGAGCGCCTCCATTTTCGTAAAGAGGTCAACTCTTATCTTGTAAAGCGCCTTTGTCGAAACATTAAGCATTATCCTTGCATAGCAGAATGTCGATAAAGCGCCTATAACATACACCCCTGCCATTATCGCAAGCGTCTTTATAAGCTTTGAAACGCCGTCATCTGTCTTGTGGCCTATCATCGGAGTCACGCACTCATCGATTATCTTTTGCAGGAAAGATGTTCCTATTACCTGCGCAAGTGCCGAAATGATGATAAATATTACCACCAGCACCAGCAAAGGCTTGAATTCATTCATATAGGAGAATATGCGCCTGATGGTAACTCCTACGTTCTTTGGCTTTTCGGGTGCCTTCTGCCCTCTTCCGCCCGGTCCTGCCATCAGTCATCATCTCCCTTCTGCTGAGAATCGTAAACTTCCTTGTAGATAGCGTTTGTTGCCAAAAGCTCCTCATGGGTGCCTATGCCGTCTATCTCGCCGTCCTCTAAAACTATTATTCGGTCAGCGTCCTTCACCGAGGATATCCTCTGTGCGATTATTATTGTCGTAGTATCGGCAAGCTTTTCTCTGAATGCCTTTCTTATGCTTGCATCGGTAGCTGTATCCACCGCACTTGTCGAGTCATCAAGAATAATTATCTTAGGCTTTTTGAGCAGCGCCCTTGCGATACAAAGCCTTTGCTTTTGTCCGCCCGAAACATTTACGCCGCCCTGCCCGAGGTCGGTATCATACCCATCGGGGAAGTCGTTTATAAACCCGTCAGCGCAAGCCGCCTTGCAGGCATCAATTATCTGCTCATCTGTAGCCTCAAAATCGCCCCATCGCAGGTTTTCCTTTATCGTTCCCGAGAAAAGCACGTTTTTTTGCAAAACAACCGAAACAGCGCTCCTTAGCTTGTCAAGCCTGTAGCTCTTTACATTCGCCCCTCCTACAAGCACCTCGCCCTCAGAAACGTCATAAAGCCTCGGTATCAGCGAAACGAGCGTTGTCTTAGCCGAGCCCGTAGCACCTATTATGCCGATAGTTTCGCCCGAGTTTATCTTAAGGTTTATATTTTTCAGCACAGCCTCCTCAGCCGTGTCATTGTAGCTGAAGGTTACGTTTTTAAATTCGATCGAGCCGTCATAAACATCTCTGTTTGATGCGTTTTCATCGGTTATGTCGGGGTTTTCATCTATGACCTCAACTATTCTGTTTATAGATGCCCTTGAAATAACGAGCATCATAAATATCATTGAAACCATCATAAGCGAGCCGAGTATCTGGTTTATGTAGGTGATAAAGGTAGAAAGCTCACCTATCTGCATACTGCCCTCAGCCACCATATTTCCACCGAACCACAAAACCGCTACGATAGTTGCATACATAGTTATCTGCATTATAGGCTGAGTGAGGATAACTATTTTTTCCGCGGCTATCTGAGCCTTTCTTACAAGGTCTGCGCCGTTTGTGAATTTCTTGTTCTCATAGTCCTCTCTTACAAAGGCCTTTACCGCGCGAATGCCGATAAGGTTTTCCTGAACGTCCGAGTTCATTTTGTCATATCTGTCAAGCATTATGCGAAATCTCGGGTGTGCCTTTGTCATTATAAGCACCATGGAAAGTGCTAAAATAGGCACGGAAACTAAGAACACCATTGACAGGTCGGGCTTTACCCTTACTGCCATAATAAGCGCGCCTATAAGCATAACGGGTGCGCGGAATGCCATTTTGATAAGCATCATAAATGAGTTCTGCACCATATTGACATCGGTAGTAAGACGTGTAACAAGCGATGCAGTAGAAAATTTATCAACGTTTTTAAATGAGAAATCCTGCACCTTGTTAAACAGTGTACTTCTGAGGTTCTTTGAAAAGCCCATGCTTGCCTTAGCGCCCAGGTAAGCGCCGAGTGAGCCGAAAGCGAGCGAAACGCACGCCATTACTACCATAAGTATACCCATTTTAACGGTATAAGCCGTGCCGCCGTCACCGCGGATACCGTTATCAACGATAAGCGCCATAACATACGGTATAAGCACCTCCATACCAACCTCGCCTATCATTACGAGAGGGGTAAGTATGGTATATTTTTCATAGCCCTTGATACAAGGGATCAGTTTTTTTATCAAGTGTCATCAAACCCTTCTTCTGTTTCTGTTAATTCCCCGTGTATCACGGGGTCAAAGTCCTCTAAAACGCCGTCAGCCACGGCATTTGCAAGCTTTTCAAGCAGGCATTGCAGCGTGTGAGCCTCCTTTTTGGTCAGCAGGCTGTCAATAAGATCGTTAAGATCTGCCGTATTAGCCATAGCAAATATTGCCGCACCGAAACCTCTTTGCGTCAGGCCGACATATTTTGCGCGTGCGTCCTGCTCGCTTGCCTCACGGTAAATAAAATCATTTTTTTCAAGGTTAGCAAGCACCGAGGTCAGCGTAGAGCCGCACCTGCCGAAGCCCTTAAGCTCACTCTGCGGCAGGCGCATATCATCAGCATGGAAAAGCCTTATAAGTATCTTTGCCTGAGAAAAGGTAAGCCCCAGAGGTGCTATCAGTCTATTATTGCACACATATAGGTTATGCGCTATAAAGTCAAGCATAACAGGCTTTTTCTTCAAAAACTCCTCCTCGCTCAGCTCGAACGAATTCTCTGTATCTTCCAATTAAACACCACCTTTGAGATAAATTGGAGTTTGGCGCTCCGTTGTAGAGGGGCAATGCGAAGGGGTTCGGGGGCGACCGCAAAGCCCCCGAAACAGAGCGCGAGGCTTGCTTTGACATTATCTTAGCTTTGAGCGTGAAACAAGCATAAAAGCCTGCATAACGAGCGTTGCGCTAAGATTTGGTTCATCGCTCCGAGGGGGCAAGCCGCCTGCGGCGGCTTGGTGGGGGGCTTTCCGGTCGCCCCCCCGACCCCCTTCGGGTTCGCATCGGCAAAGCCCCACAAATTCCAATTTATCACTTCGTTTTTTACATACCTAAAAATAATTAGATATCGAACTATCTATTATTATACCCTATTTTGCGCGGTTTCGTCAATAATTTGTTTTATGAATTTAATTAGATGTCGAACTATTTTCTTGTGCAAATTGACAATATAAATGCCCCGAGCCGAGCAAGGGCGCGGTAAAGATGAATCACCTATCGGAATACTAACCGCGTGCCCTCTGAAATAAGAAAGACGAAAAACAGGTATCGCCTGCTGCGATGGATATTAAAACCCGCCGCGCGGCGATACCTATTGTTGCTTATCCTTTAAGAGCGAGCTTTGAAAGCTATGCTTTCTTTGCTTTTTTATCCCTTGCAGCCTGCTTTTTCTCCTTGGGGGAAAGGGCTTTTTTCTGCCCGTACATTATCATCATACCAATGCAGAGGTATGCAAAATATGTGTATGAGTTGCCGCTTGTGTTCCAGAACATTATCACAAGATAGCCCACAAGCCCTGCAAGCGCTGCCGCACCGTAGAAGGGCTGCTGCTTTTTATAGAATGCCAAAACGCTCTTTATCCCGTTAAACAGTGCATATATCAGGAATATGCAGTAGGTGACAAATGTCGGTATACCGCGCTGAAGAATAAAGTCAAGGTAGTCATTATAGAGCCTGTCTGTCCTGAAACCCTGAACTGCGCCGAAGAATGAATCAAGATTATCCTGCCCCATGCCGAAATACTTTTTCTCGTCAAGCTCGTATCTTATTGCCGATGAGCCTACTTTTCTGTAATCGGCATAAATATCAAGCTCGGTATTCAGTCTGTTCTGGTAGCTTGATGAAAGCCTTGTAAAGGTATCGGTAAAAATGACCCTTTCATCATAGAGCTTAAGTCCGCCGCCTATTTTAAGGCCTATAAAAGCGGCCGCCGTTACTGCTATAGTGATAATGCAGCAGACAAGTGCGTTTTCAAGAGGCTTTTTATTCCACAGCACATTTTTGCGCGCAAGCCTTATAACCTCGATGACAAGCAGGACAGCAAGGACTGCGGGTATACCCACAAGCCCTGCGAGAACGTGCGTCAGCACGCTCGCTATCGCCATAAGCACGCAGGCGCAAAGGTAGAGCGCCTTTCTTTTTGTGCTTTTTGAGTACATAACACCTGCCGCGGCGAATGCGAAAAGGACGGTAAGTGCCGCCGCAAGGCCGTGAGGTGAGCACATAAGCCCCGTAGCGCAGCTCTGCGGCATCATGATATAGCCCATTTCGTTTACCGTTTCATCGGTAATGCCTGCGGCGAGGTCTACAAACAGCTCGTTAAAGAAATTAGGCACCTTGGGGCTTATACACTGAATGATACCGAAAACAGCCTCAAATGCGCCGATAGCGACGAGGTTATCGCAAAACCTCTTTCGCCATGTATCATTCGTTATCAATAGCCCCATAGCTATAAAGCCTATATAAGCCATAAACTCCAGGAACCCGTCAGAGCGTGAGCTATGGCCGAAAAATGCCTTTCTGAGCGATGCGGAGCTAAACATTGAAATAAGGCTCATAATCACGAGCAAAACGAGGGTGACAAGCCCTGTCTTGCCCTTAAGGGTCGCCTCATTTTTCATTCTTGCTATAAGGAACATAAGAACGCTCAGAAACCCCACAGCGATAACGGCCGTTGACATAATGGCGACAGTGTTTTCGGTATAATAGTGAGTTACCGAAAAGCCGTTTGACTCCTCAATACCCTTTACGGCGTTCTTTGTAAGGTAGTATGGCAAAGCGCATACTGCAAGCACCCACATAGCGATGATACAGAACATTCCCATAAGCTTATAGGTCTGCTCCTTTGTCATATTCAGTATAAAATCAGATTTTTCGGTAGTACCGAACAAATGCTTTTTAGTTTCCATACTGTATCTCCTTTTAGAAGTAAGATGTAAGATAAAAGAGTTAAGATAATGCACGGGATCTGTGCATTATGTTATCCCTAACATTTTCCCCTGCCGTTGCCGACAGGGGAAAGCATATTATTTGATTTTATTTTGCGTACTCGACTACTCTGCTTTCTCTGATAAGGTTTACCTTTATCTGACCCGGGTAGTCCATTTCCTCCTCAATGCGCTTAGCGATCTCTCTTGCAACGAGAGTCATCTTTTCGTCATTGATCTTTTCGGGCGAGATCATTATTCTGACCTCTCTGCCTGCCTGGATAGCGTAGGATTTCTCTACGCCGTCATACGACATACAGATCTCCTCAAGCTTTTGCAGTCTCTTTATGTAGTTTTCATAATTTTCACTTCTTGCACCCGGCCTTGCCGCTGAGATAGCGTCAGCCGCCTGAACAAGAGCCGCTACGACAGTTTTTATCTCAACGTCGCCGTGGTGAGCCTCAATTGCGTGCAGCACCTCGGGGCTTTCCTTGTATTTCTTACATACATCTACGCCTATCTGAACGTGAGAGCCTTCTATTTCGTAGCTTAAAGCCTTTCCTATATCGTGCAGAAGTCCTGCTCTTCTTGCAAGGTTTGCATCAACGCCAAGCTCTGATGCCATCATACCTGCAAGGTGTGCCACCTCGATAGAGTGGTCTAAAACATTTTGTCTGTAAGAGGTTCTGAACCTCAGTCTGCCAAGCAGCTTAACAAGCTCATGGTTGAGCCCGTGAACGTTGGTTTCAAGCACTGCACGCTCACCCTCCTGCTTGATCTTATACTCAACCTCTCGTCTTGCTTTATCGACCATTTCCTCAATTCTTGTCGGGTGTATCCTACCGTCCTGAATGAGTTTTTCAAGAGCTATTCTTGCTATCTCTCGTCTTACCTGGTCAAAGCATGAGAGTGTAATTGCCTCGGGAGTGTCATCTATTATCAAATCGACGCCTGTCAATGTTTCGATAGTTCTGATATTTCTTCCCTCTCGGCCGATTATTCTTCCCTTCATCTCATCACTGGGAAGTGCAACGACCGATACTGCTGTTTCGGATACCTGATCCGCAGCACATCTTGAAATCGCAAGTGAAATATACTGTCTTGCCTTTGCTTCGCATTCTTCCTTGATCTGGGCCTCATATGCCGAGATCTTGACGGCCTTCTCATGTGTAAGCTCTGTTTCAAGGCTTGAAAGAAGGTATTCCTTTGCCTGCTCTACCGTAAATTCGGATATTTTCTCTAACATATCGAGCTGGCTTTTCTTGATCCTGTCGGCCTCCTCTACCTTTTCGTCGGCAGCCTTTAGCTTTTGAGCAAGAGTTTCCTCTTTCTTTTCCAAGTTGTCAAGCTTTCTGTCAACGTTCTCCTCCTTCTGGGAGATTCGCCTTTCCTGTCTGGAGACCTCAGCTCTTCTGTCCTTGATCTCTTTTTCGGATTCCTGCCTTGCCTTGTAGATCTCGTCTTTGGCCTCAACGAGGGCTTCTTTTTTCAGACTTTCTGCATTTTTCTTAGCTTCATCGACAATTCTTTCGGCTTCTGTTTCTGCCGAGCCTATTGCCGCCTCTGCCGTTTTCATTCTGTGGTTTATGCCTTGCTTAAAGCATATAAAGCCGCTTACCGCCGCACCGACAGCGAGCGCTAACACGCACAGAACTACAGCCATGCCTATACCTATTTCCATAGTATAGCCTTCCTCCTTCTTAGAAAGTACGGACGCGGGATAATTGATGACGCCAAACACCCTGCATCCGCCGATATTAAATTGTAAAGATACAAATAGCATAAATTATTTTATCTAAAGCGACTACTCGCCCTTATAAAAACATAATGCATAATACTATTGTATAATAATTTAAGAAAATTGTCAAGAGGTTTTTTACATAATTACAAAAATCCCCGAAATTTCTTCACGTTCTTGACTTTAGCGGAGCAAAATGGTAAGCTATAAAATGAGAGATAATATGCAAATTGGAGTTTGGCGATGGGGGGTACGGGGGGCGACCGCAAAGCCCCCGAAATAGGGCGCGCGACTTGCTTTGACCTTTAACTTAGCTTTGAGCGTGAAACAAGCTAAAAAAACCAAA
>JAGBNQ010000055.1 GCA_017634275.1 Ruminococcus sp.
TGTGCATTGTGCATTGCTAATATTATATCACGCGAAAGCTTATATTGTCAAGAAGAAAGCACACGGGAAAAGAACTGTCCGCTCGTTTCGCCGTAAGGGCGGTTAAAGCGTTTAAGGCCGTAGAGCGACTGCTCGCTTTCTATGATGTTTATGCCCTCCTCGCAGGTGAGCGTTGCATCAAAGCCTGCGCTTTTTACGATATCTGCCGTCTGCTCGGTGTAAAAGCCGTAGGGGTAGGTGAAAACATTCGGCTTAAAGCCGCAGCTCTCATCAAAAAACCTCTGCGCTGAGAAGATATCGCGCAAAAGGTGAGTTTGGTAGTCATCATCGCTCTCGCCCTCGGCTTTAAGCACGCCGCGCCTGCCGTCAAGCGAGTGCATATCATAGCTGTGGCAGGCTATCTCTGCAACACCGCTCTCGCGCAGGGCTTTTATATCCTCCGCATCAAGGTAGGAATAGTTCTCATCAGGCTCGGCCTCCTCGCCTGCGGCAAAGCTCCATTTTCCAACGCAGGATACCGTCATTTTGAACCCGTGCTTTTTTACTATCGGCAAGGCTTTGGTGAGCGAGTTTAAGTGCCCGTCATCAAGTGTTATGATAACGGGCTTTTTTGGCAGCGCGCTGCCGTAGCGCAGGTGCATGATAAGCTCGTTTACCGTTATAGCCTCATAGCCCTGCTGCTTAAGGTAAATTATATCCTCCTCAAAAAGCTGCGGTGTGACGGTGTATTCTCCTGCGCGGCTCTCGTCCTTTGAAATGCTGTGGTACATTATTATCGGTACCTTAAGGCGGTTGTCCTCGCTGCCCCTTGCCAAAGGTGCGCGCCTTATAAGATATACTGCCGCGATGATAAAAAATGCCGTAAATATCAGTAAAACTGGCAGCTTTTTAACTTTTATGCTTAAAAACATTATATCAGCTCCTGAAAGTTTCGTTATATTATACATTATATTAGCCTTATGTTTGTATAATTACAAGAAAATATGTTTAAAGGGCTTGAAATATTTGTGCAAATGTGATATAATAATAAAGAATTAATAATTTGTGGAGGATACCGCTGTGAAATCTATTCGTTCAAAGATAATGCTTTCAATGGTTGCGCTCGTTGTAGTTGCAAGTGTGATAGTAATAGTGATTTTTATGATATATACGAGAATGTCGGGAAAGAAGGCAGTGCAGAGCTTTGTGCCTGCCGTTTCATTCGATGTTTCGAGGAGTATTGATAAAACTATAGACAGCTACGGCCTTGCGGTCCAGAAGGTCGCGGCTAAGCTTGATCAGAATGTGTCACCTGGTGAGGTAAAGCCTTTGTTTGATAACGAGGTGTTCAGAGGTGTCGGCGTTTTCAGCTCTGTCGGAACTCCGAAGGAAAATTCCGAGGAGCTTGCCCTTGCGGTGCTTGACGATTCTACACTTTCAAGCGCAAGGACGAGCGCAACGGGCGTTTTCAATACCGATATAGTTGAGTATGAGGGCAAGTATTATATAGGCTTTGTCTGCTCTGTCGGTAAGGATTCGAGCTATTCGAGCGATATCGTAGGCGCTGTAGCCTGCCTTGACGGGATAGAGAAGGATATAAACGAGATATCCGAAAGGTCAAAGACGGATATCGCTATAGTGGTAAATGACAAAAAGATAGTTATCGCATCAGATAACGCCGCTATGGAGTCGGGAACGGATATCTCCGCAAGCGGTGACTACGGCGATCTTGTAGACCAGGTGGAAAGCTCTGCTAAAAATGCAGGCGAGGCTGTAAGTGTCAAGATAGACAGCAAGCAGAGGATCCTTTCCTCTATGGAGCTTTCAAAGGTAAGCGCGGATATAATCTGCTATGCGACGACAGACGTGTTTATGGGCATTGCTGCCTCTACATACATTATGATATTCGGTACGGCTGTTGTGCTTTTGGCAGGAACAATAATCGTGGCGGTCATCTTTGCAAAGAGCATCTCAAAGCCTATCGCAACTACTACCGACCGTATCAGAAAGCTTGCACAGGGCAACCTGACCGAGCCTGTTGATGTTTGGTATTCAAAGGATGAGCTGGGTATTCTTACAAACTCGCTTGAGGAAACTATTTTCTCACTAAGACAGTATATCACCCTTATCACAACAGCCCTGACGCAGATATCAGAGGGCAACCTCTGCCACCGTATGGAGGGCAACTTCAAGGGCGACTTTGTCAAGATAAAGGATTCGTTCAACTACATTTTGCAGTCACTTACCGAAACGTTCAGCTCTATCAATATGGCGGCCGAGCAGGTAAACTCGGGTGCGTCATCAGTTTCCGATTCGGCGCAGGTACTTTCGCAGGGCTCAACAAGGCAGGCAAGCTCGGTAGAGGAGCTTTCCGCAACGCTCAACGGCGTATCAAAGCAGATAAGGCAGAATTCCGATGACGCTAAGAACGCTTATAACATAGTTTCGGATAATACATCGGCTATCAATAACTGCAACGATGATATGACCAATATGCTTTCGGCTATGGATCAGATCACCGAGGCTACAGAAGAAATTTCAAAGATCATCAAGGTAATTGATGAGATCTCCTTCCAGACGAATATACTTGCACTCAACGCGGCAGTTGAGGCGGCAAGAGAGGGCTCTAAGGGCTTTGGCGTTGTTGCCGATGAGGTAAGAAGGCTTGCATCGCGCTCGGCAGAGGCGGCAAAGCAGACCTCACAGCTTATCGAAAACTCTACAAACGCTGTTAACCGCGGCTCTGAGATAGCTAAGGAAACTGCTAAGAGCCTTGAAGAGATAGTTGAGGGCTCGGGCACTATCCAGGGTCTTGTCAAGAATATTACCGATGCCTCCGAGGCGCAGGCTGAGGCTATAGTTCAGATCAATACGGGTGTTGACCAGATAAGCGCCGTTGTTGCAAACAACACGGCCACGGCTGTCGGTATCGCATCTGCATCTGAGGAGCTTTCGGGTCAGTCGCTCGTGCTTAAGAACATGATAGCGCGTTTCAGGCTTTCTGAGGACGGCTCGGCTGTTTCGGCAACCGAGGGCGTGACAAGGAGCAAGTTTGATTACAGCGATGATGATATCGAGGCACCTGTTCATACATCATCTTTAAGCGGCTTTGACTACCCCGATGATGATGATGAGCCTGCACCTGTTTCGGGCTCTAAGTTTGATTACCCCGATGATGACGATGCACCGGTTGCACCGACATCAAAGTTTGACTACCCCGATGACGACGATGAGGACGATGCTCCTGCAAAGCCGTCTGCGTCAAAGTTTGATTACCCTGATGATGACGATGCTCCCGCACCGGCGGCCGGCTCAAAGTTCGTTTACCCCGATGATGAGGATTTCGGCGGCGCAGAGGAGGATATCAGGATAGACCTTGATGACGAGGACGATAAATATTGATTCTTTCGGAGGTGAGAGGGCTGTGCCTCTTGCCTCCTTTTGCATAAAAATCAGAAAGGACTTGATAATATGAAAAGACGTATCGGTATCTTAACAAGCGGCGGTGACTGCCCGGGACTTAATGCGACTATAAGAGGTGTGGCTAAGGCTGTTTATCATCAGTTTGGAGATGACGCGCAGATAATCGGCATAAATGACGGATACTTCGGCCTTATCAACAATATGTGCAAGGAAATGACCCCTGCTGATTTTTCGGGCATTTTAACTACGGGCGGTACGATTTTTGGTACAAAAAGAACGCCGTTCAAGATGATGCAGGTGGTAGAGGACGATAAGGTGGATAAGGTCAAGGAAATGAAGGCTACCTACAAAAAGCAAAAGCTTGACTGCCTGCTTACCCTCGGCGGAAACGGCACTCATAAGACCGCAAACCTGCTCTCCGAGGAGGGGCTGAACGTCATAGGCCTGCCTAAGACTATCGATAACGATATATGGGGCACGAGCGTTACCTTCGGTTTCCACACGGCGGTAGGCACGGCGACTGATGTTATCGACAGACTGCACACCACCGCAAACTCCCACGGGAGGATACTCTGCGCGGAGATAATGGGCAACAAGGCAGGCTGGCTGACACTTTATGCAGGCGTTGCAGGCGGCGCTGATATCATAGTTCTGCCCGAGATACCGTATGACATCGAGAAGATAGCCGAGACCTGCGTTAAGCGCAACGAGGCAGGCAAGAAATTCTCTATCATTGCCGTTGCAGAGGGCGCTTTTGACAAGAAAGAGGCTAAGATGAAGAAAAAAGAGCGCGCCGCAAAGCGTGCCGAGGCAGGCATCACTACTGCTACCACAAGAATTGCCGCGAATATACAGAATATGACGGGCTACGAAACAAGGGTATGCGTTCCCGGGCATATGTTAAGAGGCGGCAGCCCCTCGGCTTATGACAGAGTTTTAGCTACGCAGTTCGGCACATACGCGGCAAAGCTGATAGCTGATGAAAACTACGGCAGAGCCGTTGCGATGATAGAATCGCGCGTAGGCTCAAATCTGCTTAAGGACGTTGCAGGCAAGACTAAGTTCGTTCCGCAGGACGATCAGATGGTTCTCTCTGCAAGAGCGCTCGGCATTTCGTTTGGTGACTGATAAGAATTTGCAATATAATTAATTGACCCCCGAGATTTTCTCGGGGGTTTTTGTATGCTATTTACGCTTTGTGTGTTTTATCTTTTTGCGGTTTTTGTTTGCGTTTTTGCTTGATAAAATTGCAACTATCACAACGAGGATAACCACTATAACTATCCCTGCCGCGGCTATCATTTTCTTGAATGATGAGCTTTTCTTGTCAAGCGAGAGGGCTCTTGTGGTCGTGGTGACTTTGCTGTTTGCAGAATCCTCGGGGGCGGCAGTAACAGCACCCTGCCCGTCATCGAATTTCTCCTCCTCGTCCTCGGTCATGCGGCTGATGTTGAAGGTGTAAACAGTTTCAACGTCCTGCGAATCCCTTACCGCTATCGTTCTTGTGATAACGCCGTCGTATACATTCTCATCGCCCGTGTACCATATGTAGCCGCCCTCAAGCGAGGGAACGCCCTCAATATCGAGCCATGTGCAGTCATGCGGAACGTGTATCTCATATTCAAGCACATCATACGAAAATGCAGGGGAGATATATCCCGTAGATATTTTCAGCTCCTTAAGCTTGCCCTCGGGTATCTCGCCGTTTGCGCTGCTTTGGGTGGTCGCCTGCGTGGCGGTCGTTTCCTCGGGCTCGTCCTTTTCGGCTGTCGTGGTCGTTTGCGGAGGGGTAGTGGTCTGCTCGGCAGTTGTCTTCTCGGGCTCATCTGTCGTCTGCTTTGTTTCGGCAGGCGCACTTCCTGCTACCTCTATGCTTGTCTGCGCTGTTGGACTTCTCACGCCGTTTTGTCCGCTGTCGGTTATCTGACAGTTTATCAGCCTTATAAACCCGTCACCCTCGCCAACGGTTTTAAACTTAAAGCTCATAGTATAGCTGTTCTCTGAGCCCGTATCGGTAAAAGCGTGAACGCTCAAATTTCCGCCGCCTGCGTAGGTAACATCATCGCTTTCTATAAATTCAAGCACCTTATCGTTAAAGCTGATATTTCCCTGAATATCGGCGATATTGTTTTTATCGCTGCTGAAGGTAAGTGTCGCCGTTATCTCGTCACCTAAATAGGTCTTTTGCTTTGATAGGGTAAACTCCGCCATATCCGCCGCAAGGGCAAGGGGTGCGAGCATTACCGCCAAAATGCAAACTATCATCAGCGTTACTGTTCTCTTTATCATCATTTCACCGCGCTTTCGTTTGGCTGTTTTTTTCAGACACTTATATTATATCTCAATATTTCCCATTAGTCAAGTGTTTATGTGCTTGAAAAATACTTTGTTATATGATATAATCAATATGGGCAATAGACAGGTGTATTGCCCTAAAAAACTGTAGGAGCATTCTTATGAAAAAAATACTTATAATTGATGATGATTACGACCTTTCCTTTATTATTTCCGAGATGCTTGAGGGCTACGGCTACAGCGTTACCTGCGCCGAAAGCGCGGCAAAGGCCTTTGATATTTTAGAACGCGAGAGCTTTGCGCTTATGCTGCTTGATATAAACCTGCCCGATTCCTCGGGCTTTGAGATATGTAAGGAGCTTAGGCGCGTTTCAACAGTCCCCGTGATCTTCGCAAGCGCCCGAACCTCCGAGGACGACAGGGTAACGGGCTTTGATATCGGGGGAGATGATTATTTGCCAAAGCCCTATTCGATGAAGGAGCTTTTATCCCGTGTCAACGCGCTGATGCGGCGCACCTACGGCTTTGGCGGTGAGGAAAGGGTGGTGCGTTTCGGCGATGTTTCGGTCAGCATTTCCTCGCGGACGGTTACTAAGGGCGGAAAAGCGGTTTCCTTGTCGCTTAAGGAATTTGACCTGCTTTCAGCCCTTTGCGAGAATAAAAACACAGCCCTTACAAAGGAGCGGCTTATAAGCGATGTGTGGGGTGCGTTTTCGGCGGTCGAGCCGTCAACGCTTACCGTGCATATACGCTGGCTGCGCGAAAAGCTTGAAGATGACCCTGCTCATCCACAGTTTATCAAGACGGTTTTCAAGGTGGGGTATATGCTGGAGGTGGCAGAGTGAAAAGGAGGATTTTCAGCGCAGGCATATTATTTGCTCTTGTGATAATCATCGCGGCGGCCGCAATTTGCGTTAACAAAAAAGAAACTGTCAGCTATTACAGCGGCGATAATATAGTTTTGCTAAACGAGATAGAGGCACTCTACCGCACTGGCGACGAGCAAAAGGCGCACGAAAAGGCGGAGGAGCTTGCAAATTATTTCCGCGGAAATAATGGTGAGCCGCAGGAGAAAGATGAAAACTTAGCTATATTTATTATGTGCGGAATATCTTTAGCATTTATGAGCGGCGTTCTTTTGTATGTTTATTTTACTATCCTTCGCCCGTTTGAAAGGCTCAGCGGCTTTGCAGGCCGCCTTGCGGCAGGCGATTTTGAAACGGGGCTTGAATATGAGCGCGGCACATATTTCGGGAAATTCACATGGGCATTTGACAGTATGCGGCGCGAGATAACCAAAGCGCGTGCCTGCGAGCGTGAGGCGATAGACAATAACAAAACCGTGATAGCCACCCTCTCCCACGATATAAAGACTCCCGTAGCATCTATCCGCGCCTATGCCGAGGCGCTTGAGGCTAATATGGACTCGACCTATGACAAGCGCGAAAAATACCTTTCTGTGATAATGAGAAAATGCGATGAGGTCTCAAAGCTTACCGATGACCTGTTCCTGCACTCTATCTCCGACCTTGAAAGGATAAAGATAGACTGCAAAAGCTTTGAGCTTAACGGCTTTTTGGATAAAGCTGTAAATGAGCTTTCGGCAGGGCAGGGGGATATCATATTTGACAGACCTGAGGAAAAAATGAATATAACCGCTGACCCCGACAGACTTATGCAGATAATAGAAAACCTTGTTAACAACTCGCGCAAATATGCCAAAACGGATATCACCATTTTAGCAAAGCGCGAGGGTGACAGCGCCGTGCTTTGCTTTACAGACGGCGGCAGGGGCATTGATGATGAGGATATGCCCTTTATCTTCGATAAATTCTACCGCGGAAGAAACTGTGGGGCAGAGCAGGGCTCGGGGCTCGGGCTGTATATAGTAAAATACCTTGTCACAAAAATGGGCGGCGAGATAAGCCTGAAAAACCTGCCGCACGGCTTTGAGGCGACGGTAAGGCTTGATATCACTTCATAAGGTGCTGCCTTAAGGACTTCTTAATAACTTTTTTTGTATAATACAGACAGAAAAGAAAAAGGAGTGACGCAAAATATGAAAAACGCGGTTCTTTCGGCTAAGGCGCTATGTAAGAGCTTTGCACACGAGGGCGGTCAGGTTCATATCCTCTCAAATGTTGACCTTGATATCTATGAGGGCGATTTTACTGTGATCATGGGCGCATCGGGCTCGGGCAAGTCAACTATGCTCTATGCTCTGAGCGGTATGGACAGAGCCACCTCGGGGCAGGTGCTTTACAAGGGCAAGGATATAGTCAAAATGAAGGAGAGCGAGCTTGCCGCACTTCGCCGCAGCGATTTTGGCTTTATCTTTCAGCAGATGCATCTGGTAAGCAACCTGACACTTTTTGAAAATATAGCAGTTCCGGGCTACCTTAACAAAGCAAAAGCTGCCGATGATGTTAATGCAAGGGCGGATATGCTTATGGAGAAAATGAGCATAGCCGATGTTAAGACGCATCTCCCCTCGCAGGTGTCGGGCGGCCAGCAGCAAAGGTGCGCTATCGCAAGGGCGGTGATAAATGAGCCCTCGCTGCTGTTTGCCGATGAGCCGACGGGTGCGCTTAACCGCAAAAACTCTAACGATGTGCTTGACCTGCTCACTTCGCTAAATCGCGAGGGGCAGAGCATTTTAATGGTAACGCACGATCTTCGTGCGGCACTTCGAGCCACGCGCATTCTCTATTTAGAGGACGGCAAGGTGATAGGCGAGCTTACTCTGCCGCCATTTGAGCAGCAAGCGGAAAAAAGCAGAGAAACGCAGGTAAATGCGTGGCTCTCATCTCTTGAATGGTGAGGTGAGGGGAATGGAGATAAAAACTCTTCTAAAAGCCAACATCAAAAGCAAAAAGGGCTCGTTTATAAGCACTATGATTCTTACCTTTTTGATAATAACTATCGCCGCGGCGGTGCTTGGGGTAAGGAACAATATGTTTGACGCTGTTGATGAGGCAAACGATTCACTCGGGGTAGGGGACGCAAATGTTTATATCGCCGACCAATTCTTTGATGAGAAAATGAAGGAAAGCCTTGAAAGCTGCTCTGCCTTATCTCATTTCTCGGTGCAGGACACGGTGACGAATTACGGCAGATCATATTTCGGGGATAATGAATATAATAACTCCATTTTTTTTACAAAGGCTGATGACAGCTTTTGGCTTTATAATAATACGCTTGACGGCTATGAGGAAAGTGTAAGGCCGCTTGAAAACGGACAGATATACCTTCCCCTCGGGCTTAAGGGAAATATGGATATAGGCGATGAGGTAAAGGTCGAGTTTATTGACAAAAAGCGCACCTACAAAATAGCAGGCTTTATTTGCGAGCCTATGATGGGCGCAGAGTTTATCGGCTGGAAACGCGTGTTTATATCCGATGATGATTATGATAGCCTAAGGGCTGAGTTAGCGCCTTATGAAACGGATAAATATACCTCCTTTATAAAGCTTGTGCGTATCTTCAAGGCTGACAGTGAGCAGACAGACCTTTTATTCCAGCGCGATGTCAACAAGCAAACGGGGATAGTCACAAAATCGGTAGGCTCAAGCCTCAGGGCAGAGTTTGTAAACTACACCACCCTTTTTGCAAATATCATAACGGGCGTTATGCTGGGGTTCGTGCTGCTGTTGTTCGTGATAGTTTTAGTCGTTATCGGCCACGGCATCAAGACCGAGATAGATACCGACTACACCAATCTGGGAATACTCAAAGCTCAGGGCTTTACCAATAAGGCGCTCGCACTTGTCATAGCCTTGCGCTATATTCTGGCGCAGGACATAGCAACTGTGATAGGGGTAGTTGTTTCATACCCCGTCGAGAGGTACCTAAGCAAAATATTTATGTCAAATACAGCTATCCTGCCAAAGCGCTCGGCAGCGTTTTTGGAGGTCGGCGCACTTGTTATTGTTTTGCTTTCACTTTCAATGCTCATAATCTTTCTCATGACGCGAAGGCTTGCGAGCATTTCCCCTATCAGCGCTATTTCGGGCGGCAAGGGCGATGTTTATTTTTCAAACGCACTTACTGTGCCTATCTCGGGCAAGGCGCTTATGCCGACTATTGCTCTAAGGAGCATAACATCGGATATCAGGCGCTATGTCGGGCTTATTCTTATAACGGCAATGCTTGCTTTCTTTGTGGTGACTGCAAATATTCTCAACAGCTCGCTTAATTCCCGTTCTTCTTTAGAGGCTCTGGGCAATATTCTTACAGATGTTTACATTTCGGGCCTTTCCGAAGAGACCTTCGGCAAGCTTGATGAGATAGAGGCAGAGGTGGAAAAGCACTGCGAAATAGAAAAGCGCTATTACTACAGCCATTATTATGTTTCTATCGACGGGGTGCAGATACTCTGTATTGCTGATATGTACCCCGAGGACAGCGTATCTCTCTTAAAAGGCAGGCTTGCAAAATATGATAACGAGATAATAATAACAGAGCTTGCCGCAGAGCAGCTGGGGCTTAAAATAGGCGATGAGGTAACGGTCAGCGGCAAGAGAAAGGAGAACAGATATATAATAACGGGAATATTCCAGATAATGAACGATGCAGGTGTTGCGATAGAGATGCCCTTTAATGCGGCGCAGAAAATAGGCCTTCAAAATGTTTCCGTGCTTGCATGGTCAATAAATGACAAGGAGGGCGCAAAGCAGGCGGCGGCTGCCCTTAATGAAAAATACAGCGGCGAGCTTAGTGCTGAATATGTAGATGTTGACGAGATGCTTGATAATGATACCATTATGCTTTCACTAAAGGCTATGAGGATAATGGTGTATGTCTTTTCAACAGTATTTGCGCTCGTTTCGGTGATAATGGTCTGCTCAAAGGCGTTTTCTCAGGAGCGGCGTGATATAGGCATCTACAAGGCCTTAGGCTTTACACCGCTGCGGCTGAGGCTGCAATTCTCGGTAAGGTATTTCTTTGTATCCCTTGCAGGCAGCGCCATAGGCATAGTTCTCGGGAAACTGTTCTCGCTTAAGGTGCTTGGCGCTATCTTCCGCCTTTGCGGCGTTTCACGCATTAATGAAACATCGTCCGTATTCCCGTATATCATAGCTGTAGCCTTTATCTGCGGCTGCGTGGCGGTTTTCTCGTTTATCGTATCACGCAAGGTAAAGAAGATAGAGGTAAGAGAACTCATAGCAGAATAAAGACTTCACCCCGATGAGGATATGTGCGGTGTTGATACAGAAGTACTATGGTGCTTTTTATTGACAATACTGTAATGTCATGAGATAATAATTACCAACATAAACCGGAGTTTGGCGAGTGCTTTTTTTGAGTGAGGGAGGCATACCGAAGGGGGTACGGGGGGAGAGCGGAAAGCCCCCCGAAAAGCCCCTCGGAGCGATGAACAA
>JAGBNQ010000001.1 GCA_017634275.1 Ruminococcus sp.
AACAACATCATCAACGAGAAAGAGCCTGCCAAGGAAGAAAACAACATTATAGAGCAGAACGTCGATAATATAAACAATAATGAGCCTGTTATTGAAAACAAAGCAGAAGAAAAGCCTGCTGAGAATGTAAATGAGATCAAGCAGGAAGATATCGTTATCGAGAATAACAACATCATCAACGAGAAAGAGCCTGCCAAGGAAGAAAACAACATTATAGAGCAGAACGTCGATAATATAAACAATAATGAGCCTGTTATTGAAAACAAAGCAGAAGAAAAGCCTGCCGAGAATGTAAATGAGATCAAGCAGGAAGATATCGTTATCGAGAATAACAACAACATCATCAACGAAGAGCCTGCCAAGGAGGAAAACATTATTGAGCAGAAAGCCGAGAATGCAAATAATAATGAGGTCATTATTGAAAACATTGAGAAGAATGCTCAGGCAAATGAAGAGCCAAAGGCTGAGGAAAAGGCAAAAGAGCCCGAAAACAAAGAAGAAAAGAAACAAGAGCCTGAAAAGAACATAATAATCGAGGAGAACCCAAACAAAATAATCCTCCCCGAGGAAGAAAAAGGGCCGGAGGTCAAGGAGACCCCCGAGCAGAAGGCTGCGAGGATAAAGAAGGCTACAAGAGCCTTTAACAGCCCCAAAATGACAGTCGGAAAGCTTGCCGATACACTTGTGGATATGTACGATTATGATAAGCTTGATGTTGACAGCGTTCATAAACAGGCTGCAAGCCTTATCTCTGCAAAAGAGCTTGCTGACAAATATAGCGGCGCGATCCCGCTTGTTAATGTAAGTGACAGGTTTGAGGGCAGAAAAGACAGGCTTATGAATGATAACAACCTGCGCGGCTATATTTACAGACTTATCAAAAATCCTGAAAAAACCCAAAAGCTCCTGAAGGATCCCGATGCACTTGCAGAAGGGTACGCTAATTACTATAAATGCGTTATGGATAAAAAGGAGGCATATGATAAGTACGGAGAGTCTTCCGCAGGCGGCTATATCGCATCGGCTAAGTTTGATATCGCAGCCGGTCAGGATGACAGTAATCTTGAACCCTACAGCTACCTTATAGTTGCACAGGCTATGGCTAAAAAGACGGGGCTTAAATCTACGCTTACCGGAGATGAATACCATAAGCTCTTTAAAGGTATCAATTACGATGTATTTCGCGAGACCTTCGGCAATATCACCCCCGAGACAAAGAAGAAAATACTTGACGAGCCGAATTTTGCACTTGAAATTTATAACGATAACGCCAAGAAAAAGGGCTTGGATGAGCTTGGTGCCGAGCCTGTCGATCCGCTCAAAAATAAGACAATAGAGGAGCTTAAAAAGAAAGCAGGTAAAAATGCAGGCCCGACTATTGATGATGAGTTAAAGTCACTGAAAGATTATATGAGCAGTCAAAAGGAAACATATATGTTCCTTCGTGATGATAACGATCATCAGCTTGAAGAGGATTTTGCCAAGTATACAGCCCTTGCAAAGATGAAGAAACAGCTTGGCGGCGGTGATGTTCCCATATCGGCGGTAAAAGATGAATATAAAAAGGCTTGGAAGGATCTGAAGAATGAAGATAATGCGTTTAAATTTGTAATGGAAACTATCAGCTACGACGGTGAGATAGATCGCAGAAGGGATTACATGAAAAATCCTGAACACCTTGTTGAGGAGTACGAAACTCAGACGAAGGTCAATAAAGAGCTCAGTGAACAGTTTAAAAAGTACCCGTCGGGCAGTGTGGGGCGCGAGATCGCATATATCAAGTACCTTCATCAGAGAAATCTCCGTGATAATATTATAAGGTATGGTCTGGACGATGTTATGATGTTCCATGCTATCGGTAAAAAAATGGGGTATGATTATCAGATCAACGATGAGATTCATCGCAATATGTATGAACGTTTCGATTATGCGACATTCAGACCTATTGAGTCTAAGATCAGTAAGGCTGACCGTATAAAAATGATGAGCGATGAAAAGGCACTTGACAAGCTCCTTGAGGATTACAATAATGCAGCTGTAAACCAGAAGAATCCTAAGCCTAAGATTGAATTTGATCCGCTGACTATGACTGAAAGGCCAAACTATCATAATCAGAATTTCAATAAGGATCTGCTGAAGGAACAGAACGATAGTAATCCGCGTATCGGTGACATCAGAAAGTATCAGAACAACATCAGAGAAGTCATAAATGGGGCTGATCCCAAGAATATGGATAAGGAGGACTTTGATGACGCTAAGGAAATGATCATGAAGAACGTCGCCCAGATCATAGCTACAAGGGCGATATGGCCAAGGCCCTCGGAAAAGACTATTTCTCAGATCAATCAGGATCTTTGTATGGCCGATCCAAAGCAAAAAGAAAACTTTATAGCAAAGTATCAGAAACAAAATGATGACTGCCTTGATCTTTCAATAAACATCTATGAAAACCGCAAGGATTTCAAGAGAATGTTCGATGATGCGAAGGACTGGAAATCGCTTGTCGATCTTTCAAAGAAGGCGCTTACCACATCGGGCATTGAAATAACCTTCAAGCTCAGAGAGGTAGGACAAAAGATCGCAGTAGAGGAAAGCCAAGCCGAGAAACAACAGAATCAGCTGAATAAGCAGAATCAGCTGAATAAGGGAGCAAACCCCAAATCAATAAAATGATAGCCTGATAAAAAGGACGGTCTTGTAAAATAGGCCGTCCGTTTTTTATAAAAATGCACCCGTATGGCGATTTTAGGGTATTATAATCAGAAGGTTAAGGCAACACCGCACGACCATTGTACGTCAGATGCGGTTGCTTAGCTTTGCTAAGCACGCAGATTTTTCGTCAGATCACCCGAATTTACCGGAGTAATACTACTCATAATTATATAGATGGGCTGAAAGCTCTTGCAGGCAAGCTCCTCCCGTCAAGTATCAGCAGCACGATAGAGAATGAGAAAAAGCAGATAGAGAAAATAGATGCCGTTATAAAGGCAAGAGAGGCTTTGCTGACTAAGTAAATGACTGTAATAAAAGATCATCACCGCACAGTTTTCCCTGCGGATCTGTGCGGTGATGGTTTGATCTGATCGTTATTTATTCATGGTGTTGATAAGCTCGCCATTTTGGGGTTGAGTCCTGCCCTGCTGCTTGATCTTTTCAGCCTCTAAATAGGCGCTCTTTGCATCTCTGAGTTTAAAAATAATGCCGTTGCCCGTTGATGAAAGCGCAGTCATTGAAAGCTCCTTTAGGTCTTCGGATGCAAAAAGCGTTGTTTTTTTTAAAATGTATAAATTTTCAATGCGAAAATTGCACCCAAAAAGCAAATATACGGGTATTAATTATAAAAGGATAAAACGGAAGGAATTACCATTATAGATCTTAAAACCTTAAAAGAGCTTGAACAAAAAGGAAACTACAAAGCGATAGTTGATATCGCAACGGATATTTTTGTAAGAATGACCTTGAAGGACCCCAAAGCTGATGAGGAAAAGGCTATACTTGAAAGCTATATAAACAGCTTTGAGGTGCCCGAGAATGGCAATGCTATGTCAGAAACCCAGAGCATGATATTTGAGGGCGTTCTTGATGCGCTTTGCGAAAAGCAGGGCAATGCTATAATAGCTGCCGAAAAGGAGATAAGAAATGCAGAAAAGATCATCAAGGACGGCGAGATAGACGAGCTTTCGCTTGTTAAGGACGACCCGAGATCGGCCAAAAAGCTTGCGGAGAGCTATGCCTATTCGCAGACAGCTGCCGGTATCGAGGTCATTGCGATGCAGCAGATATTTTCACTTATGAATAAGTGTACTATAGACGGTGGGGGAGATCAGAGCATCAGCAAAAGGCTCGGTGATAAAAGGATATCAACACTTAAATCTGCGCTTGAATCGAATTTTGACGATATAAAGCAGGGCGAGCTTAGTGACGAAGAATATTTTGGCTTTTTATATGACAAGGCAAAGGCAGAGTTTGGCAAGGCAGGCGGCTTTGATATACACGCTACCCCCGTGGCCGAGGGTGAGGAGTTTTTTGATAGGAAAAACGCAGACCATGTAAGGATAAAGCAATATACCAATGAAGAACTTGATAAAGCAATAAAGGAAAAGCGTGCCGTTGTAAAGCGTTTTTATGAAGATAAAAAGAATATCGCGGCGCTGGCAGATGATGCTAAAAAGCTTAAGGAGGAGCTTTTGGCAATAAATGGGCTGGATGTAAACGATAAAGCGGTAAAGCTGCTTTTAGATGAGGTGGAAAACATTACAAAGTACGGCACTAAGGAACACAGAGTGCTTATAGGCGACTCTGCTTTAGAGGAAGGCGCTGCTCGCACAAACAGTAATGTTACAAACCTTAATTCTTACAATAAAGCGCTTAAGGCACTCGGGGAGCTTGCAAACAACCTTTCCGCAGGGCATTTAGATGAAGTGGATTCCCCTGCAAAAAAAGCGGTTTTAAAGGCAGAGCAGTTTGTGAATGAGCATAAAAAGACAGCCCGGCGCATAGAAACAACAGCCCACTACAAGCAGGGCAGCAGCCCCGAGGCTGAGCTTGAAACTATGCGCCGTGAAAAGAAAAACCGCCTTGAAACGACAGATGCTATCAAAAGGTTAGGTGATCTCTGCCATAAGCGTGATATGAATATAAACTCGATAGGGCTTTATACCGCCTCAGCACATAGAGGCCTTGATATATTAGCAAATGCGGCTGAGTTTATGACATTAGACCGAAATACTCACAGCAAGCCCTCTGACAGCTACACTGCCTTTGCAAGCAGCATGGCTGACCTTGCAAAGCTCAGGGCTGAAAACACCACCCCTCAAAAGCTGTTTGAAAAGATGCAGCAGACATATGATGCCGCTGTTGTTTACGAGCGTGAGCATACGGGCTGGAAACACCCGTTTACGGGCTACAGCGATAACGGCAAGGACAGGATACGCTACTCGCAGCTTGCAAAAACTATCCTCGGTGACAAGATTGCAGAGCTTTCCGCACTTGCAGGCAAGATTGAAAATGCAGTGGGTGATAAGACCCCCACAGCCGCTGTTGCCTATAATAAAATCTATGCATTTTGGAGGTTAGAATGACTTCACTAAAACAAAAAATAGATATCATTTGCGGCGCGCTCTCGCAAAAGACTCCTGCTGCCGTGACAGATGAAAGACTGCGTGTGATAGCCGCAGGCTCACAAGTCTTTAAAGGCGGCATCATATTGGCAGACGGCTTTGGCGGCTACCAGCTTTTGAGCCGTGATAATGCCTATCCGCTTTGCAGGACTGAGCTTGACCTTGACGGCAAGAGCTTTTATTTGTTTACAGTCATATCCGAAAACGATATGCCCGTGCTGCTCGGCAGGCCTGTCTATGAGCGCGTATGCCGTATCTACTCGGGCAGGCTGCGCACGGGTACGGCTGATTATCTATCCATTATCCCACAAGAGGAGGAAGAGGAGGGGAGCTTGCCCTTTGATATTTCCCAAAAGATAAAGCTTGCAAATCTTTACCTTCTTTCGGGATTTGCTAATTGTGAGCTTATGACGCACCTTTCATCAGCACGCCTTGCCGTTACCTATGACCTCAGTGATGAGCTTTTTGATTATACCGAGAACCTTAAGGCTATATCAAAAGCAAATTCATTTTCATTCACATCAAATATCAGCAGCTCTGTCGTGACTGATATTGACCCTGCTTTGATCCGCTGTATCATCTCAAATCTTTTAGTCAACAGCTTTGCCTATAATAAGGGCAAGGACAAAAGAGCAGAGCTTTCGCTTTCGACCGCGCAGGGCAGGATAAAGATAACCGTCACTGACAATGCAGGCGGCATTAGTGAAAGTGATATCAAGCACACCTTCACCCCGTTTTATGACTACGGCAGCGGCGGCGAGGGGCTGGGGCTTTATATCGCAAGGCTTTTTGCGGCAAGTCATGGCGGCAGCCTTGCCCTTGATAATAAAGACGGCGGTCTTTGTGCCGAGCTTACCCTTTCGGCACGCAGAGAAAGTGCTGTTCCTGTAAGTGCGCCGACAGCACCTTCCTATACAACGCTTTTAGAGCCCGAGTATGTTATACTTGCAAAGGCTATGAAGATATTGCTATAGCCGTTAATGCCATTTTCGCGCGCCTTTAATGTGAATGCACCTTGCTCTCTCATAATAGTAGCTTTCAAGCGGTGTAAAGTAGGTGTCATTAGTGTGCGCCGAAACATAAATTATCCCGTCTATCACCCCAACAACAAATAACGAATGATAAAAGCCCTCGGCGTTTCCCAGCTGGATAATGTCGCAGGGCTTTGCTTTATAAAGCTCCGCCTCCTCCCCGAAAGGCCCTGCGCCCTTGTTGGTCGTGAGAAATCGGTATAGATATTCCACCCCCGTCCACGCTGCTGCGCGGTCATTCGGTGAAATATAATACCACCCCGTATCGGGCGTGTAATTCATCACCGCACCGCCTGCGTAAATGCACTGCGAGCAGAAATTCGTGCAGTCACCGCCGAAAGGGCTGAAGTCTAAAAACGCAGGGTTTCTCCCATACGCCCATTTTCGTGCATATTCAAGCTCATTTTTTTCATTGAGTTTATATTCGTAAAGCATATTTCAGTATATGCTTTTTCGGTAAAAAATGTGAATTTCACGGCCAATGAGCAGTATATTTTGCCCGACAAAAGCATTATTTTAGTGATACACGCAAAATGATGTGCAAATTAAAAGGCAGTCTACCCCCCATTTTGGACACATCACCCGAAGGATAGTTGCTTTATTTACAGACAAAAACTCCGCAGAAACAGCATCTGCGGAGTTTTAAATCAATTGCTTTTTACTTTTTCATACCTGCTGCGGGCTTTGGTGCCGGGGCTGAAAGCTCCTGCTTTGCGGCACTGAGCTGCTTATCCATGATAAGCCCCTTATCGTCATAGCTTGCCCTCTGTAAATAATAACGCCATACGCTTAAAATGGGTGCGGAAAAAGCTGAGGCAACACCGCACGACCACCGCCTGACGGCTTTGTACGCCATCTGCTTGCAAATTTTCCGTCATATTACCCAAATTTCCCTTGACTTGCGATAGCAAGCCTGCGGAAAATTTAGGCAATCTGACGAAAAATTTGACTGCGCATCTTACGTACAATGGTCGTGCGGTATTGCCCTGATTTTTTGCAAAGCGTGTTAAAATTTAGCTAAAACAAAAAGGCAACACCGCACATTTGCGCGGCATTGCCTAAGTGTTATGTCTTTAGTTTCCTCGGGGGGCTAAGTTTCTGTTATTATCAACAACATTTCCCTGCGGTGCAGCGTGTGGGTTGATCCTGATAATGTTATTTATCTCATTTACCTTTTCCAAATTTGAACGGATCTTGTCCGCAGCATATGTAGGGTCTGCAAGGAAATTGTCTACCTGCTCTCGGGTGATCTCTGTCCCGTCACCCAAGGCTCTTTTAAATTCTGCCGTGTTTCTGAACGTGTTAAGATGCTCGCGCAGTACCTGGTCTGTTGCATTGTTAGCGGCGTTTATCTGCTCCTTATTGAGCCCCTTTAACAGATCATAGTAGGATATAACGGCCATTGCTGAAAGAGCGTTTTGCTGATCCTCGGGTGTGAGCGGCGCCTGTGGGTTGTTTTGGGCAATGTTGTGCAGCTTTAACAGTGCCTGCTCCGAATAATTTCCGACAAGCCTCATATAAGAGCCCTCTGCCTCGTTTTTGGCAGATTGCTTTATTGATTGTATTGCCATTACCTTGTTTGCTTTATCAAGCTGTTTGATGTTTTCATTATCATCTATCATCTTAGCGGCGTCCTGCGCCTCAAGGCCATCGTCCTCAAGCTCCCATTTTCTGTACATAGCATCTATATCAACATCCTGCTTTATCTTATTGATTATCCCATAGCCCATTTTGATGACATTTATGCGCATCTGTGATTTAAGGTCAACAGTCGAGCCGTTTTGCATCTGCCCCTTTTGCCTTTTGCGTGCAATGTACTTGTCAAGCTCCTCCTTGCACCCCTTAAGCTCCTTTGTGAGCTTTGAAAGCTCTGTTCTGCGCTTGTTGGTGTCAAGCTCAGTGTTCTCATCAAGCTCCTTGAATTTAGTATATATCTCCTTTAATTTGTCAAAGCTGTTTACGGCGTTTTCAAATTCCTTGCTGCCGCCCTTGACGTTTGCTGATGCATTTTTGGCATCTCTTTTTGCCCTTGCTATCATCTGTGCTATGGTAGGCTCCTTTGGCTTGTGCGGCTCAAATGGCTCAAAGCCTTTCTTTTCTCTTGCTCTTTCAAGCCTTTGTATTTTCTCATTTTCCTCGGCTATCATATCCGTTACAGCTACAAACTTACCGAATTTGTAATCAGCAGGCTCCATGATAGGCTTAGCTATAGTGCAGAGGTTTTTGAGCCTTATTGACATATTGAGCCTGTCCTTGCCAAACTCATGCTTTTTATATATAGCATCGTTTTTCTTGTGGTAGGCATCTGCCGCATCGCTGAGCGTCTGTATAGTATCAAGCACCTCGGCAGGAACATACTGCGGCTCCTGCACCTCATTTTCTGCGGTGATCGTCGGCTTATCAAGATTGCTTAAGCTTTCAAGAGCGTTAAACATATCGGTATATTCCTGCGAATCCTCCTTGCCATCGGTTCTTTCTATGTTTTTAAGCTCTTCAAGCATTGCCCTTGCGTTTGCTGCAAGCGTTTTGGCATTGGCTATGTATTTGCCGCATATGTCCTTTTTGTTCTCGGCCTGCTCTCTTTGCTCTATGTAATCCTCTCTCGTAGTGCAGGCAATATAATCCTCTATATTCACGGGCAGCTCGGAGAAAAGCTCTGAGCCCTCGGTATTGGGCTGATATTCGGGGTTGACTGTAAAGCCTGCCACAGGCTCAATTGTCAGGTCTTCCCCAGTTATCGCAAGGTATTCGTCTGCGTTATGCTTATCAAGGTCGGGGTACTTGATTTCTACTAAGTGTGCGGTGTTGCTGACGTTCCACTGCTCTGACAATCCATTGAAATCTACTACCTTCAATACCTCTTGCTGTGGGTTATCGGGGCTTTTTTCGGATATATCGCAGGTATGCTCCCTCAGCTGCTCCTTCATTAATGCTGCGAGCAGCTCATAGCCCTTTATCTTTTTGGCAAGCTCGGGGTTCTCTGCGACGAATATGCTGTTTGCAAGCTTGTTTACATCTCTCTCCTCAAGCTCATCTTCAAGCAGAAATTCAGTTCCCGTTATCCTGCCCTGTCTTATCCTGTTTTTAATGTCATCAAGCTTATGGCCTGCCTCGATCTTCAGGTCTATCCCTGCGCTCAAAAGCCCTGAGTTGAGGTTAAAGAGCGTAACAGCACTTGCATTACTTAAATGCTTGCTGTTTTCGTTTGTCTTGATGTATGACTGTATCGTCTGCTTTAAGCCGTCAAGCTCGGTATCGTCAGCGGCATTTATATCGCTTACGTTTTTGGCATAATCTATAAGCTTGCCTGCGACTGATAGGCTGTTTTCATTTACATTTACCGATAAAACATCGTTCATTACTTCCTGTGCTGTCTTCTTTGGCATTATCATTTCCTCCGTTTATAGCAGTATATATAGATCACTGTTATTAGTAATACCCTGATTTTTTCAAAATGGGTGCAAAAAGCTTTTGTGATCCATTCTTTTAAAGAGCAGGGGAGATAATCAAAGAGAAACCACAAAAACAGCAAACGCAAAGCCCACAGAAAACGTCCTTAAGGCAACACCGCACAAAGACCGCCTTGGGCTTTGCGGCACATCTACTTGCAGATTTTCCGTCATATCACCCAAATTTACCTTGAAATACGTTAGTATTACTGCGGTAAATTTGGGCAATCTGACGAAAAATCTGCGTGCTTAGCAAAGCAAAGCAACCGCATCTGACGCACAATGGTCGTGCGGTGTTGCCCTAAAAAAGTATCGCCTTGCGGCATGAACACCGCAGGGCGATAGCTTTGCTTTTTATTCTGATCCCTTGCCCTTGCCGAGCAGCCGCATTACCATGACCAAAAGCGGCTTGAAATTGATAAGCGAGATGACCGCTGTTATGAGCAGGCAGGGGAGGATATAAAGCCGCGGCTCAAAGATAGTGAATGCGCATATCAAAAGCAGCAGCGCTGTGTTGATAATGTTTTTAAAGGCATTAAACTTAAACGGAACGAAATGTCTTGCATCAACTATCCTTACCCAGAAACACAGCAGGTAGCTTGAAAATGTTGCAATAGCCGCACCCTGCATTCCCCATACGGGAATGAACAGAAGATTTAAGAAGATATTTAAAACGCTTACAAAAACGATAGTGAGAAATGCATTTTTGGTGTGCTTTGTGGCGGTGTAGATGCTTGCTAAGAAAAGGTCAAGGCAGGTGTATACCGCTGCCGCTATCAAAAGCGGTGTGTAGCGGTAAGCCGTGCTGTATTCAGGGTAGACGCTGTAGTTTATAAGTATAGCCGTGACGGGCTTTATAAGCAGCAAAAGCCCTGCCGCCCCTATAAACAAGACCGATTCATAGGCTGAGTAGACCTTCTCGTAAAAAACGTTTCTGTCACCTGCCTCGTTCTCGCTTATTGCGGACATATTCCACGCCTGCATAAATATCGTCGAAAGCATTGATATAAGGTTCGGTATCTTAGATGCCGCAGAGTATATGCCTGCCGCGTCCTCGCCGATAAATACCTTTTTTGAGTGCATATTTCCGATAAATATCTGATCCGAAAAGCCCGTGAATGTCCACATAACTATCGTCGGCACAAGCGGTATGGAAAAGCGCAGCATATAAACAGCTATCTCTTTTGAAAAGCATTTTAATGAGAAGAAATCCTTAAGCCTTGCTGAAATAAATAAAAAGCAGGCCGAGAAAAGGTCTGAAAGGATAGTCGAGAGCATAAAGCCCCGTACACCCATCCCGAAATGGCTGATAAACAGCAGGTTAAAAAGCAGCAGCATAAAGGTCGTCAGCATTCCGTCAAAGGCAAACAGCTTTACCATTTCCCTTGCCCTTACAAACTGCGAGCATAGCGCCCTTATCGATGATGTGGTGATGTATATCATCAAAAGCAGCATATAGCCGCGAACGCTTTTAAAAAACGGCAGAGCAGGAATGAACGGAACTATCAGTACCATCGGCAAAAGCCCTAAAAAATTAAGGACAGCCCCCGTTGAAAAGACTGTTTTCTTGTCATAATTCTTATCAAGCCCGAACCTTATTATCGACTCGGTTATAGAAAATGTAAACACAGGCACTAAAAACAGCGACAGCGTTTCAAGCATTGATTTTGTAAACAGCTCGGGCGGGCTGATATTCTTGGTGTAGAGGTTGTTAAGCAAAAGCGAGATTATCTTTGACCCGAAACTGCCTATCGTGAATACTATCGTATTCATCGCAAGGAACTTGTATTTATTCATAATAAATTTATAATCTCCCGAAAAGTATAAAGCTATTATATCACATTTTCACAAAATATGCAATAGATATCTGATATTTTAAGGTATTTGACAATTGACAGCTTATGTGAATTATGCTATAATGTTAAAGTGATAATTTGGGGAATTATGTCTAAATTCCGTGTTTGGAGTGAAACTAATGAATAATACACCACAGTTGATAGTAATGCTTACATATAACGATATGACAGTTGAAAACGCTTATGAGGTTTTTGAAAGCTGTAAGGATACCGATGCGATGTTCTTCGGAATGAAGGAGGAGCCGCTGCCCCCCGAGGAAATGAAAAAGCTTTATGCAAGAATGAAGGAGTGCGGCAAGACTACCGCTCTGGAGGTAGTCGCTTATACCGAGGAGGAGTGCTTAAGGGGCGCAGAGCTTGGCGTTCAGTGCGGCTGCGATATCCTCATGGGCACTATTTTCTCCGATAAGGTGAATGACTATTGCAAGGCGCATAATTTAAAGTATATGCCCTTTGTCGGCAAGGTATATGACAGGCCGTCTGTCCTTGACGGAACAATTGATGAAATGATAGAAGAGGCTAAGAGCTATATAGCTAAGGGCGCTTATGGAATAGACCTTTTGGGCTACAGATATGTGGGCGATGCCGCAGAGCTTAACAGAAGGCTTGTAAAGGGGCTTGATGCGCCCGTGTGTATCGCAGGAAGTGTCAACAGCTATGAAAGGCTTGATGAGCTTAAGGACGCTGCCCCGTGGGCATTTACAATAGGCAGCGCTTTCTTTGATAAGGATTTTGATGAGGATATAAGCACAGCCGTTGCAAAGGTGTGCGGCTATATGAAAAAGGACTAAGCTATGCTTGAAAAATACTACCCCTACGAATATGCAAAAAACGTGTTCGTGATAGACTATAAAAAGCTCTATGAGCAGGGATACCGCGGCCTTATCTTTGATATTGACAATACCCTCGTCCACCACGGTGAGCCGTCAACCGAAAGGGTCGATAAGCTCTTTGCTTACCTTAGAAGGCTCGGCTTTAAAACGCTGCTGCTTACTAATAACGATGATGAGCGTGTGCAGCTATTTATAAAAAATATCGACACCGAGTATATCTGCGATGCGGATAAGCCCTCACCGAAGGCCTACCTTGCAGCAATCGAAAAGCTCGGGCTGCCAAAGGAAAAGTGCGTTTCTCTCGGCGATCAGATGTTTATTGACGTCATCGGTGCAAACGGCGTTGGGCTGCCAAATATTTTGGTTCACTACGTTGAGGTGCCGGGGGAGAAATGGCTCGGCTTTAAGAGATATCTTGAAATGGCAGTTCTCTTTATTTACAGGAGAAGAAAAAAATATACACACAGGCTTGGAAATATAATCAAAAGAGGGAAAAGAAAATGAGATTTGGAAAAGACAGAAAGCTTTTTTGTGAAATAAGCCCTACTACACATATGATCTCAGAAAAAAAGGAATCACTTAAAAAGCATATCAAGGATATGATGAGCAAGGAGAAAATAGCAAGAAACAAGAGCCGCAAAAAGCTCAGAAACGTAGTTTCCGCTAAGGACTCGCAGCTTATCAAAAAGGGTAAGGGCATTGACCCCGTTATGCAGGAAAATAAGGCTGTAAATATCAACCTTGCCTGCAAAAAGCTAAACGGCCTTGTTATCCACCCGGGTGAGACTTTCTCGTTCTGGCAGTCGATAGGCCCTACAACAAAAAGGCGCGGCTATAAGGACGGGCGTGTGCTTATAAACGGTCAGCTTTATCCGGGAATAGGCGGCGGCCTTTGCAACCTTGCAAACGTGCTGCATAACCTTGTTCTGTTAAGCCCCCTTGATGTGACGGAGTTTCACGAGCATTCCGATGCTTTGGCACCCGATCATGGTGAGAGAGTTCCTTTCAGCGCAGGAACATCTGTAAGCTACTACTATAATGACTACAGGTTTAAGAATAACACCGATATGGACGTTCAGCTCGTTTTCTGGTGTGATGCCGAGGAGCTGCACGGCGAGCTCAGGAGCGAGAGAGAGTTTCCCAATACCTATTCCATATCCGAGGAGGATCACCATTTTGAACCCGAGGGCGATGAATACTACCGTATCTCAAAGATATATAAAAATACCTTTGACAGACAAACGGGCGAGCTTGTAAATAAGGAGCTTGTGCTTGATAACCACTCTAAGGTGCTTTTTGACCACAGCGAGATACCGAAGGAGCTTATAAGAGTATGAGAATAAAAGCATTTGCCGCGGCACTGCTTGCGTTTTGCCTGACCGCCTGCGGTACAGCTACGGGTTCGGCAGACGATGTGCCAAACTCATCACGGGAAACCTCCGTAACAGCAGGAACAGCCGCTAAGGAATCTGATAAAATAGACAGCTCCTCAAAGGCAGATGCCGAAACTACTACGACCACAACTACCACTACTACCACTACGACCACAACAACTGCCCCCGATGAGGGAAATATGAGCCTTGTGACTACGGCTGAGCCTGCGGATCAGAGCTATGATATTGTCGGCGGCTTTGTTGTTGCCTACCGCGGAACTCCGCAGATGCGCGCTATGGAGCAGTATTTCTTCAACCAAAGCACTGCGAGCCGGCTTTCTAAGAATGTCAGCAGCTATTCCGCCGCGGTGGGGGATAAAACAAGAGTTTACCTTATGGTGATACCTACAGCGCAGGAGCTTTATAACCCCGCAGGCCTTGTTGAAAGCACGCAGGATCAGAGCGACTGCACGCTTGAGATATACTCAAACTTAAATGACGTTACGGGCGTGTTTGTAAATAATATTCTTAAAAAGCATAAGGCGCAGTACCTCTATTCGAGGACGGATTTTCACTGGCAGCCGCTTGCGGCATATTACTCCTCAAAGGTGTTTGCCGAGAGCGCAAAGGTCGATTTTCCGCTGCTTGATACCTACGAGATGAAAAAGCGCGAGGGCTTTTTGGGTGGGTTCTATACACTCTCGGGAATAACCGAGCTTGCGCAGTACCCCGATGATTTTTACTATTTCTGCCCTGCCAATATGGATAAGGTCAAGGTCACGGTCTACGACAGAACTTTTAATAACGGCTATGAAAGCAAGCTTATCCACGAGGAAAACTCGGTGGATGCGAGCTATATGATGTTCGGTACAGATGACGCTATAATCGAGGTGGATACCGATGTTCAGAATGACAGAGTTCTTGTCGTTTTCAAGGACAGCTACGGCAACGCGCTCACCCCGTTTTTAACGCAGTCTTTCTCAAAAATATACGTCTGTGACAACAGATTTTTCGAGATAAACTCCGTTGATTTTGCAAAGAAAGTCGGTGCGACAGATGTACTGTTTGCGTTCAATGCCTCCTCCGCAGGCAACGCCGACAGAGTGGCGCTTATCAGTCAGCTTATGAATAATTGATTTTTTCACCCCTGCGATTTTGCAGGGGTTTTTGCTTTTGTGCCTACAGTAAGATGAATTGAAGTTTGCAGAGTTGCAGGGGGCAATGCGAAGGGGGTATGCCCCCCTCCCAACACCTCGCCAAACTCCGGCTTGTCTATTATTAAATTTTCGTGAATTCAAATTATCCGATTGACGGGGGAGTGAAAAAGTGGTAAAATATAGTTAGCGACTGCTAATTTGAATATAAGGAGCATTGTTATGAATAATGAGCAATATAAAAAGCTGACGGTCAGAGAGTTTACAAAGGCGGCTGATATCTATGACAGCGGCCACGCAGGCATTTACGAAATGTGTAAGGACGATTATCCGCCTATTTTAGAGGAGCTTGAGGGTACGGACTTTGAAACTCTTTTGGACGTTGGCTGCGGCACGGGGCCTATGATAGAGCTTTTGTCGGCAAGATACCCCGAGCGTAAATTTACGGGAATGGATATCACACCCCGAATGATAGAGGTGGCAAATGAAAAGGGGCTTGCTAATTCCGAGTTTATCGTGGGCGACAGCGAGGCTATGCCTTTTGAGGACGGCAGCTTTGATGTGGTCATCTGTGCAAACAGCTTTCACCATTACCCCGATCCGCAGAAATTCTTTGACGAGGTGTATAGGGTGCTAAAGCCGGGCGGTGTTTTTGTGCTGCGCGACTATACTACGCAAAAATATATCATATGGCTTATGAACCATATTGAAATGCCGCTTGCAAATATCGCAGGTCACGGCGATGTAAGAGCCTACACGAAGGATCAGGTGCTTGAAATGTGTTTGGGTGCAGGCCTTAAGCCAATAAAGCTTGAAGGTCAGGCAAAATTCCGCCTGCACCTTGTTGCCAAAAAGGCGGCGGAAGATATCTCCCTCCCCGAAAGGACTGTTCCTAAGCCGCTTGCGGTCATCGGCACAAATTCGTGGGGCAGCAAGACCTACGGTAAGGTGCTGCGCGGCACAAGCGTTGATGAGGATACACTAAAGGAAACCGCCGAGAAGGCCTGCGAGCTTGGGCTTGATATTTTCGATACAGCGCGCGATTATGGCCTGGGGCTCGGGCAAAAGCTTGTAGGAAGGCTCTGCCCCGAGGAGGCGCTCATCAGCGCTAAATATACCCCGACAACAAAATACACAAAGGGGCAGGTATTAAAAAGCTTTGAAAAAGACCTTATCGACTTCGGCAGGGATTATGTTGATATCTACTGGCTGCACCTGCCTAACTGCATAGAGCAGAATATGGGCGAGATAATAGAGCTTTACAAAGCAGGCAGGATAGGCAATATCGGCATTTCCAACTTCTCGCTTGATGAATGTAAGCTTGTAAAGGATATGCTTGATGCCGAGGGCATTCCCCTTTACGGCGTGCAGAACCATTACAGCATTATCGCGCGCGATTGGGAGAAAAACGGCCTTGTTGACTGGTGCAGAGAAAACAGTATCCTTTTCTTTGCGTGGGCAGTTCTGGAGGAGGGGCTATTAGTTCCCCCGAAAAAGGGCGACAGATTATCTGCCATGAAACTTGTCTACACGAACAGGCAGTCAAGACTCTTACCACTGTACAAAAAAATGTACGTCATAGGCAAACGCCACGGCCTTGCCCCTGCGCAGGTAGCCATGAGCTTTTGCTCGTCAAAGGGGATAATACCTATATGCGGCTGTCGAAAGCCCTATCAGGCTCAGCAGCTTTTTGATGCGGTAAATGTCACCCTCACACCCGAGGAGATAGCAGACCTTGAACAGACAGCCGACAGCACGGGTGTCAAAATACTTGGCGCTGATATGTTCAGGTTCGCAGTAAAGAAATAGAACATAACAAAAAAGGTATCATTTTGTGAATGCTTATCACAAAACGATACCTTTATTTTTCTTTGGTGAGGGCTTACACTCTGTCGGCATTTCCTTCGTAGTATAATTCGTCCTCGTTTTTAAGCGTTTTGACCTTTAGCTTTTCAAAAAGCTCTGCCGTGAAATCCGCACATTCCTGCCATTCCTTGTCAACTGCCTCGGTGTGGTCTTTCGAGAGGCTGTAGTGCGAGTCGATGTATCCGCCTAAAAACCTCGTGAATTTTTCATTCCCGAATACATTCAGATGCTCGTCGTTGTAGTAGTCGGTCTTTTTGTCAATTCCTATCTCGTCCTTTGCAATATCCTCGCAGTTAAGGTAATCATATCCGCTTGCCGTGATTATGCTTTCAAGCTCATCTGAAAGTCCTTCCTCGAGCTTGTGCTTGTGCGGCGCTCTTATAAACAGAACGTTTTCAATGCCTCTGTCCTTTAAAAAGCTTATCATATCATCAAGGCTCTGCTTGTTGAAATCATTGAGTGAATGCTTATTCGGGCGCTTGTATTTTTTCTTTTTGGAATTGACTGTTGTCCTCGTACCAAAGCTTTTGGTCTTTGATGTGCCGTTTATTT
Source organism: Ruminococcus sp. (assembly GCA_017634275.1). Taxonomy (GTDB): domain Bacteria; phylum Bacillota; class Clostridia; order Oscillospirales; family Ruminococcaceae; genus NK3A76. Next base: position 17,235 of record JAGBNQ010000001.1, read on the forward strand.
CAAGCTCCGCCAGGAACTTTGCTCTGTAAGCCTGATAGCCTATATCCTGCCAGTTTGAGTGGTGCTTTATTATCGGCAGGTAGTAGCTCAGCTGCTCGTCGGGGTCAACATATTTGCTTATCAGCTCGTTTCTTTCCGCCCCAAAAGGAATGTTGTCAAAAAGCCTTCTGTAGTTTACCTCGCGCTTGCAGTATTCCTCGGGGTAGAGGTAGCCGTTTACCTCTATCACCACAAGCTCGGGGTCCTGCCTGTTAAGGTATGTTTCAAGCATCGGCAGATAAAGCTGCCCCGGTATTCCCTCAATGCAGTAGTTATACCCCGTGTAGCCGTAATCCTTGTAAGCAAGCGGTGCGCTGTAGTCAGCATACATCTCGCTTGCGCCGATAATGGCTACGTCCATAGAGTTTTCAGGCTCGTTGTAAAAATACTTTATGTGCATTTCCGCTGTGGTGGTAGTTCTTATAAGGAACCAGTTTAAGAAGATAAACAGCACAAGCATTATCACCATTAATACTATTAGCTTTATCACACGTTTTCTTGTCATTTTCCGCACCTCCTAAAACTGCATATAGTAAAAGTCCGCAGGGTTCGTTCCGGGGCCGTAATGCCCGAAAACAAGTACGGAGAATACTAAAATGATGAAAACTGCTATCTCTGCCAAAAAGCCCTTTTTGCATATGCGCTCTCTCAGCGTTTTCTCGTTCGTTTCCTGCGTTACTGATACAGCCAGCAGGAAAAGCGTTGCCGCCGTTATCATCATAAGCTCGCTTAAATTGATGCACAGCGCTATGCGGAAATCATATCTGAAAAGCTCGGTTATGTGGAAATCATAAACGCTCTTTACCATCATCTGCATAGCCGATGAGAAATCGGGCGCTATGTCAAAGTAGTAGCCTATCAGCACCACGATAAACGTCCTTATCATCTGAAATGCGATGAATGCTTTGTTTTTATCACTTATCTTAAGCCTTTGCTTGACTGCCGCAAACCTGTCCTCCAAAAGCGTTGATATCATGATGATACCGCCGTTCCATACACCGAACGCTAAGTATTTCCAGTTAGCCCCGTGCCAGAGACCTATGACTATAAAGGTTATAAGCGATGCGATGCTTACGGGCAGAACCTTTGATATTTTCATGCCAAAGTGCTTTTTTAGAAACTTTGCAAAGTTCATAAACGTCTTTGACATAGCTATCGGGTAGAAAAGGTATTCCTTTATCCACGCGCCCAAGGTTATGTGCCATCTGCGCCAGTATTCGGAAATGCTCCTTGAAAAATACGGGCGCTTGAAGTTCTCTGCAAGGTCTATCCCGAACATCTGCGAAACGCCTCTTGAAATATCAACGCCGCCCGAAAAGTCGGCATAAAGCTGTAATGCGTAAAAGACTGCCGAAAACAGCACCACCGTTCCCGAATAAGAGCCGCTGTCGTTTGCAACAGCCGTTATCCCCTCAACGAGAGTGTCGGCAATTACAAGCTTTTTGAAAAATCCCCACGCTATCAGCAGAGCGCCCTGCTTTATGTTTTCAAAATCAAAATCGTGCCCCTCATAAAGCTGTGATGAGAGGTTTGAGTAAAAGCTTATAGGTCCCTGCACTATCTGTGGGAAAAAGCTTACAAAAAGCAAGAGCCTAAGAGGATTTTTCTCGGGCTCGAATTTTTTGCGGTAGATGTCGATCATATACCCCATTGACTGGAATGTGTAGAAGGAGATACCAAGCGGCAGGAATAGCTTTAGCGAAGGCGCGCCGAAGGTTATCGCAAACATATTGTAGTATTTTAAAAATGCAAGTATCCCAAAATTCAGCAGCAGCACGGCTGCCGTGATAAGCTTTTTGTGCTTTGTTGCTTTCGCCTTGAATGCGTCCTTAGTCGCCTTGTCCCATGTCTTTTTGTTTTCTTTAAGCAGGCTGTCGCTCTTTTTGATGTAATTCCCAAGCAGCCTGCCGCCTGCGTAGGTGGTCAGTGCTGTAAGGAAAATAAATGCGATGTACTTTAAGCAAACTATCGCATAAAACCCTATGCTTGCAAGCAGCAGCACAAGGTATCTCTTGTTTTTGGGCGTGCTGTAGTAAACCAGCAGACAGCCCAGCGTAAACACAAGAAAGCTGACAGAGGTGTATGTCAATTGATGCCACCTCCGCAGTTAAGTGTAAATGTATCGGTGCGCTCTCTTAAAACGCTCAGCCCCTCCGCCTCGCTGTAAACAGCAACGGCAGGAAGTGCGCGCGATAAGAAAAGCGATATTCCCTCGCTTACCGAGTATGCGCCGCATTTTGAGAAAATGAGCGTGTCACCTATTTCAAGCCTCGGCAGGCTTACCTTTCTTACTAAGATATCCGCGGTGGTGCAAAGGCTGCCGCAAAGGCAATAGTCCAAAGTTTCTCCCTCTTTGTCTGACAAAAGCTCTATCGGCGGGATCTTCATAGCCATATTCTGCCCGTAGTAATTGAGCTGATTTATGCCGCCGTCGCAGATAACGTAATTTATCCCGTCAACTGTCTTTATATCGGCAATGCTTGTAAGGTAATATCCGCAGCTTGCCGCAAAGAACCTGCCCATTTCGACCGTCAGCGGATATTTTTCCCCGAATGCACGGATATATTTTGCAGTTTCGTCTAAAAGGTCAAGCTCTGTTTGCTCGGTAAAGTCCTTGTAATACTCGACCGCCAGCCCCGTGCCGTATTCAATGTGTGTCGGCTCAAAGCTCAGCTCGCTTTTAAGCTTTGTCAGCAGCGTATCAAGCCTGTCAAGCTCTTTTGCTATCTTTTCGGCCTTTGCTTTCTGCGTGCCTGTAAAGTAGTGCAGTCCGATTATCTGTACATTTTCAAACTCTGCCTTTTCCTTGATGAGCGAGATAAGCTCCTCCTCATCAATGCCGAACTGGCTGCCGTGCGAAAGGCGCAAAATAACATCGGCCTTAGTGCCCCTGCCCTCAAAGGCCTTGTTTATAAGCTCTAAATGCCGCCTGCTCTCGGCAGTAAAAATGGCTGCCTTGTCATCTGCTGCTCGGCAAACGTCCTCATAGCCCTTGTTTACTCCCGAGAAAATTATCTTGCTAAGGTCTGCCCCGACTCTCTCGCAGACAGAAAGCTCACCGGGTGAGCAAACCTCCAAATACTGCGCCGTTTTGGGTATAAACTTAGTCATAAAGGGGTTTGCCTTTATCGAATAGCAAAGCCCCACATTTTCTCCGAAGGCTTTCTTTACCCTGTCCATACGCTTATTAAATATATCTCTGTCAAATATGTAGCAGGGTGTAGAAAGAATTTGTGCTGTCTCTTTTAATTTTCTTTTGTTCATAGGTATTAGTCCTCGTTCTGGAGCTTTTCGATAAGCGCCATCATTCCCTCGATGCTGTTGAAGTTGTCAGGCACAAGGTTTCCTACCTGTATCTCGATATCAAACTCATCATTGAGCGAGCCTACAAGTGAAACTATATCAAAGCTGTCAAGCACCCCGTCTGTAATAAGCTGCTTTTCCGCCTCAAAGTCAACATCAGGCCTTAATTCTTCAAGAATTTCCATTAACTGCTCTTTCATTTTTGTTTCCTCCTGTTTATTTAAAATATTCCTTTAGCTTTTGCATATCCGTCTTGCCGTTTGCAAGGCGCGGCATCTCATCAAGGTTTATAAGCTTTCTCGGCACCATAAATCCCGGCAGAACGCCCCTTAAAAATGTCGCCGTTTCCTTGACAGTCGCACTTCCCGTGTAGAAAAGGAATATAAGCTCCTTTTCCTTTTGGTACATCGCACAGCATTCGCTTATATTCTCTATCCTCAGCGCCGCTGTTTCTATCTCGCTAAGCTCAACTCTGTGGCCTAAGTGCTTTATCTGCCTGTCCTTTCTGCCTTTAAAAAGCAATACCCCGTCAGCTCTCATCACACCGTAATCGCCCGTTTTGTATATCCTTTCGGCAAAGGCCTTGTTGAGTGGGTTTTGAATAAAGCTTTTCTCCGTAAGCTCGGGCGCGTTGTAATAGCCGAGCGCTACGATGGGGCCGCTTACGCATATCTCGCCCATTTCGCCCTGCCTTGTGGGCGTGTTGTCCTCATTCATCAGGAAAACGCGGTAGTTTCTGTATGCGCGCCCTATCGGCAGAGTGTCCTCATCACTGACCCTTTCGTTTATCTCGTAATATGTGCATGATGCTGTGCATTCCGTCGGCCCGTACTGGTTTACAAATTTAGTTTCGGGAAGGTTTTCCTGCCATACTCTTAATACCGCGCACGGCATCACCGAGCCCGAAAAGCATACCTTTTTAAGATACATCGGCTTTCCGCCCTCAAACGCGCCTACCTTGACAGCTATCGTGAATACCGAAACGCTCCACCCTACAGCCGTTATCTTCTGCTCGTTCATCACCTTGAAAAGCTCCGCAGGCATCACAAAGCATTGCTTTGGTATGATAAAGGTCGATGCCCCCGTAAATATCGGCAAATAAATATCTCTTATCGCGGCAATGTAGTCAAGCGGCGACTGATTTCCCAAAACGTCGCTGTCATCTATCCCCATTACCTCGGTGTATGCGTTAATGTAGCAGCAAAGCGAGAGCCTGCTTGTGATAACGCCCTTAGGCGCACCCGTCGAGCCCGATGTGAAAATAACATACAACGGGTCATCAATGCACATTTCCCTGCGCCTTGCGCTTAAAGCGTCCTCGTCTATCTCGCTTTCAAAAAGCTCGTCTATGCAGAGTATATCCCCCTCAAAGCCGAGCGAGCGCGCCCTTTCGATGTTTTCATTGTCAGCAATCAAAAGCTGCGGCTCAAGCACGCCGAGAATGCCCTTAAGCCTTGCCTCGGGCTGGGTAGAATCCATAGGCGCATAAAAACAGCCTGCATAAACTATCCCTAAGAAAGCAGCAGGCGTGTAAGCGTTTCTGCCGCTCATTACAGCTACGGGGCTCCTCATATCGGTAAAGCGCGTAAGAGCGCTGCCGAGCCTTTTAGCCTTGTCAAGCACCTGCTCAAAGCTAAGTGCCTTCTGACCGTCAGAAAACATAGTTTTATCCTTGTATTTCAAAGCAGCCTTTTCAAGCTGCAAAAGTATATCATTTATCATTTTATTCGTCTGCCTTTATTATCTTTATAATAGTATATATATCTACACAAGATTATAGCATATATTGTATATTTATGTCAATAAGCATTTCTTAAGATTTTCTTAATTCGGCAGGCGATATTTTATCTAAAATGCTTATACATAATATCAGCATAATTTCACATTTTTAACCCCTCCACACTTGTAAAAAGCACCCAAAAATGCTATAATAAACATACAAAAAGCCCCGACTCTGCAAATCCTACAAGCCGGGGCTGTCTGGAGCTACTAACCGGATTTGAACCGGTGACCTCGTCATTACCAATGGTTATGGATAGAATTTGTTAAATCTTGTAATGTCGAGTTCTGCCCTATAATACGCTGTTTTATGCGTTCATAATTTAATAATATTTAGTAATAAAAGCTTGCTTTTTGTAAAGTTAGTGTACAAATAGTGTACAAAATTGCAGTACATATTATTGTACAAAAGAAGAAAAGCAGGCTTTTTTACGCCTGCTTGACCTCTTTATCAGAAATATCATTTGTTTTATGTGTGATAAGCATATTTTGTAAAATATTGGCACTTTCGCTGTCGGCTTCTGCTATGTAGTGCAGATATTTGTTTGTAGTTTCAATATCACCGTGTCCTAAACGCCCCTGAACCTGCTTGATACTTGCACCGCCGTATAATAAAAGTGTAGCTGAGGTATGCCTCAGACTGTGGAATTTGCGGTGTTTTAAGCCGTTTTTTGCAAGAAACTTTTCAAACCACTTGGTAGGTGTCATAGGGTTCATTATTTCACCGTTACATTGTGTAAAAATCCAGCCGCCCTCTATCCATTGATCGCCGAGCTTTTCAGCCTCTTGCTCTTTTTCCGTTTTAAGCTCTTGTATAAGCTCTATGCACTCAGTCGGAACAACTACCGATCTGACCTCATAATCCTTCGGGGGCTTGGTGGTTATCGGCTGACCTGTCAGCTTTACGGCTGCACGTTCTATTGTTATGCGCCCTGTATTATAGTCAATATCAGAGAATTTGAGAGCTACAAGCTCACCTCTGCGTGCGCCCGTCATTATTGCAAGCTGTACTAATACTTTGAACTGTAAGGGTTCATCTTCAAGGTATTCAAGCATTTGTGCCGCCTCTTGTTTGGTGAATATCTCAACCTTTGGAGTGGCTGCTT
>JAGBNQ010000056.1 GCA_017634275.1 Ruminococcus sp.
CACAATGCACAATGCACAATGCACAATTATTGTATCGCCTTCGGCGATGATATGGCCATTCGGCCGTTCGCCCCACGATATCGCCTATAATTAGCATTTTAGCTACCCATATAAGCCCGAATGGGCATCCGTCGGCGCGAGCCGACACCTCAATTGTGCATTGTGCATTGAAACAAACTCCGGTTTATCACAGGAAACCTATTGAAATAACTTGTTAATGCTAAAAGGAAATTATAGCTTACTTGCAACTTGACGGATATGTATTTGTGCAGTTGATTTTTTGAGGTAAATGTGCTATAATAAAAATAAGTATAAAATAGTGTGGTGAGAGTATGAATGCTGAGCTTGATAAGCCGATAACCTATCTTAAAGGGGTAGGCCCAAAGAAAAGTGAATACTATAAAAAGCTCGGCATTGAAACTGTCTATGACCTGCTTTATCATTTTCCGCGCAGGTATATCGACTTTTCATCGCCTGTTGCTATTGCCGACGCGCCGAGAGATGAGTCCTGTGTTATAAAGGCGGAGCTTGTGAAAAAGCTTTCAGCGGCGGTGGTGAGGAGTGGGCTTTCTATCTTCAAGGCTGTGCTTACTGACGGGCAGAGCGATATTACGCTTGTGATGTATAATAACCGCTTTGGCTTTGAAAAGCTTGTGGTAGGGCGTGAATACTGCCTTTACGGCAAGGTGACGGGCGACCTTGTGAGAAAGGAGATATCCTCACCGCTTATTTTAGATATGACCTCGGGCGAGGCGGTAGAGCCCGTTTACCAGCTAACCGAGGGGATAAATCAGTTTGCGCTGCGGCAGTCGGTAAGAAATGCTTTAAGCTCTCTTGGTGATTTTATCTATGAGCCGCTGCCTAAGTGGGTGATGAGAGAATATAACCTTTGCGCGCTCGGTTACGCGCTTGAAAATATACATTTCCCGACAGATATGAACACCTGCGCGCTTGCAAAGAGAAGGCTCGTGTTTGATGAGCTGCTCACCTTAAGCCTCGGAATGCGGCTGTTAAAGGATAAAAGCCGCGAGCAGTCGGGCTGCGTTATGGATAAAAGGGATATCTCTGCCTATTACAGCTCGCTGCCGTTTGAGCTTACGGGGGCGCAGAAACGCGCTGTTTCGGAGGTCACGGAGGATATGTGCAGGCAAAGCCCTATGAACAGGCTCGTTCAGGGCGATGTCGGCTCGGGAAAAACGGCGGTAGCGGCTGGGGCGGCATATTTTGCTTACCTTAACGGCTTTCAGACGGCGATGATGGCGCCTACCGAGATTCTTGCATCGCAGCATTATGAAACGCTTTCAAGGTTCCTGGAGCCGCTCGGGGTGAAATGTGCGCTGCTCACGGGCAGCCTTACCCCTAAGAAAAAGCAGGCTCTTAAGGACGAGATAGAGGCAGGGGAGTATAGCGTGGTAGTAGGCACACACGCGCTTGTGCAGGAGTCAACACGTTTTAAAAGGCTCGGCCTTGTGATAACCGACGAGCAGCACCGCTTTGGTGTCAGGCAGCGCGCGGCACTTTCCGACAAGGGCGAGAACCCTCACAAGCTGGTAATGAGTGCAACGCCAATTCCGCGAACACTTGCGCTGATGATATACGGCGACCTTGATCTGTCGATCCTTGACGAGCTGCCGGCAGGGCGAAAGAAGATAGAAACCTACGCTGTTACGGGCAAGCTGCGCGAGAGGGCTTTCGGCTTTGTAAAGGGCGAGCTTGACAAGGGCAGGCAGGCTTACATCGTCTGCCCGATGATAGATGAAAACGAGGCTGTGGAGCTTGCAAATGTAAAGTCCTACGCTAAGGAATTATCCGAGGGTTTTTTCAGCGGATATCAGATAGGGCTTTTGCACGGCAAGCTAAAGCCCGACAAAAAAGAAAAGGTAATGCGCAATTTTAAGGACAAAAAAACGGACATTTTAGTCACAACTACCGTTGTTGAGGTCGGGGTTGACGTGCCGAATGCTACCTGCATGGTGATAGAGAATGCCGACCGTTTCGGGCTTTCACAGCTGCATCAGCTAAGGGGCAGAGTCGGCAGGGGGGAGTATAGCTCCTACTGCATTCTGATAACCGATAATGTGAATGAGGACAGCAGAAAAAGGCTTAAAATACTGTCCAAAACTTCGGACGGCTTTGCGATATCCGAGGAGGATCTAAAGCTGCGCGGCCCGGGTGATTTCTTCGGGGCAAGGCAGCACGGCCTGCCTAAGATGAAAATTGCCGATATGAGCGAAGATATAGATGTATTAAAGCAGGCACAGCACTGCGCTGCCGAGATACTAAGGCGTGATGAAAAGCTTAAATCTCCCGAAAACAAGGGGCTTAAGGAGCTTATTGACCGACTTTTTGCGCAGAGCATAAGTGAGAGCTGAAAGCGGCTTGAAATAAAAATGATTTGAGAAGGAGAATGAGAAATGGACGAGAATTTAAGGGCGACCTGCAAGCTGAGGCTTGAAAAGACCGCAAAAGCACTTGAAAAGAACAATATGAAGGCATTTGTTGCGGATAACTGCGAGGAGGCCTGCGAGATAGTGCGCGGTCTGCTCAAGGAGGGCGAGCAGATAACCTGCGGCGGCTCGATGACGCTTAAGGAATGCGGCATCACCGATATCATGAGCAGTGGAAAGTACAATTTTCTGGACAGAGCAAAGGCGGGCAGCCCCGAGGAGGTGGCAAAGATATACAGGGATGCGTTTTTCTGCGATACCTTCCTTTCCTCGTCAAACGCTATAACCGAGAGGGGAGAGCTTTACAATGTTGACGGGAACTGCAACCGCGTTGCCGCTATAACCTTCGGGCCTAAGCAGGTAATAATAGTTGCAGGAAGAAACAAGATAGTTCCCGACCTTGACGGTGCGATAGATTATGTCAAGCGCGTGAGTGCGCCTGCGAATGCAAAAAGGCTGTCGCTCGATACGCCGTGCGCAAAGCTCGGTGAGTGTGCAGGGGTTAATATTGACAATATGTGCAGCGGCTGTAACAGCGATAAGCGCATCTGCTGCGGATATGTGGTCACGGGCTATCAGCGTGACCCCGAGAGGATAAAGGTAATACTTGTAAATGAGGAACTCGGATACTGAGCATTTATAATAGTATAGAACAAGGAGATTTGCTATGGATTCATTTAAGGCGATGCTTTATACATTTGCGCGTATAGGGCTGATGCTGCTTTTAGATATTTTCGGAATGTTCACAGGGGCTGTGCTGTTCCCGGGGCTTGCGTCTTTGGTGCCCTCAAACGGCAGCCGCGTCGGCGAGGGCGGCAAGATGACTGTTTCGGGTGTAAAGGCTTTCTTTACTAACCCTATAGTCGGCTCGGTGATAGGATTTATAATAATGACGGCTATTTTGGTATGGATATTCTACGATGACGGCAAAAAGCACGCCGCTTATGAGGAGTGGAGCTGGGAGAATATCCTTATTATATTGGTACTTATGCTTATGGCGGCTTTCGTTCCTACGATATTCAGGGAATCATTCAAGGAAAGCGCGACTATGACGGTTTTCTATAACGGGCTTTATTATCCGCTGAGCTGGCTTTGTGACGGCGTTGGCACGGGGCTTACACGCTCCTATAGGGATAATGACCCCACGGGGCTCGGTCTGCCGTATACGATAGGCGTGCTTGTGGGCAACGGCATTCAGCTCTCTTTATGCTTTGCGGCATATGTTACCTCATTCAAGCTCTATGTAAAGAAACACCCCGTTATCTTAAAGGCGATGAGCGATGACGAGGAGCTTGTAGAAGAGGCGGAAGAAGAATAGATGATCTGTTCGGCTTTTGATGCTGTATTTTGGGTGAAATAATTAACATATATGAAATAATATTCGCATTTTGTATAATATTTTGCATTGTTTTGTTAATTTGAAAGCATCAATTGGTAAAAGTACCAAAAATGGCGGTTACTTTTCGTCATATTTCCCTCAAAAAAATTTTGATAAAAACTTGATTAAATTGTGAAAAAATGTTATAATGATAAAAAGTGTGTTTGTAAATAGGCGAGTTGCATTTGCGGTTTCCCCGTGACGTGCAGGTGGCTTTTGACAGGCACGTCATTAGGTGGAGGTGTAACTTTAAAAATGAAAAAATTTGCCTATGTTGCAAAGGATACTGCCGGTAAAACGATAAAAGGCGTTTTGGAGGCTGAGACTGCAAACGATGTGCTTGACAGGATCCATGAGCAGGGCTGGTATTGCGTAAGCTATACCGAGGCGCTGGGCGGAGGTTTCGGAAAGAAAGGCATTCACAGGTTCAATGCCAAGGAAATGTCCTTCTGCTGCCGTCAGCTCGCTGCTATGATGACCTCGGGTCTTACTATCGTTAAGGCTCTGGATATCCTTTACAAACAGGAAGAAAAGAAAGGCCCGCAGGAGGCGTGGCAGGGCGTTTACGAGGACGTAAACAAGGGCTCGACCTTTACGGAGGCTTTGAGAGCCAGAGAGGGCAGTTTCCCTGATTTCTTTATTTCAATGGTCGATGCAGGTGAATCGGCAGGTACGCTTGATACTACCATGCAGAGGCTGAGCGACTACTACGACAATACGAATAAGCTCAACAACAAAGTTAAGGGTGCTATGATCTATCCTTGCGTTCTGGGTGTAATGGTAGTTGCTATCGTTTTGATCATGTTTACATTCGTAATGCCTACGTTTGCAGGTATGATGGAGGAAGAGGATATGCCTGCGATCTCCAAGGCGCTGTTCGCTATATCCGACTTTATCAAGGGCAAATGGTATATACTTATAGGCGCGATAGTTGTTATCGTTATCGCGATAATCTATGCACTTAAGGTTCCTTCGGTAAGGATAAAATGGGATAGGTTCAAGATCAAGATGCCTGTTGTAGGGCCGCTGATCGTAACTATCTACACAGGAAAGTTTGCTGAGACACTTTCATCTCTTTACTCAAGCGGTATCCCGATGGTCGAGTGTCTTGAAAGATCGTCAAAGATCCTCGGAAATACATATGTTGACCAGATGTTTATCCAGGTCGTTGACGAGGTAAAGCAAGGTCAGTCACTCTCGTCTGCTATCACTAAGACGGAGATATTCAGCGGAATGTTCTGCTCGATCATCTACGTTGGTGAAGAGTCGGGCGCTCTTGATGAGATCCTTGAAAAGACTGCTGCCTTCTATAATGAAGAGGCAGATGCCGCTGTCGGCAAGCTTGTAGGTCTTATGGAGCCTGCGATGATCATCATCATGGGTCTTGCAATAGGACTTGTACTTGCAGGTATCTTCCCGATGCTCTACGGCGGACTTAAGGACGTATCGTAAATTTTTATTAATGAGGTGAATATATAAATGCTTTCGTTTGATATTTCTGACAAGCAGATAAACATTGTCAAGGGCGAAAACTCGGCTAATAAGATAAAGATCGAAAAGTCACTTACCCTTGATATCCCTGAGACTGAGGATTATATCCTCAACGGTGAGGTAATAAACCTCTCCGGCCTTGCTGAGTTTGTTCTTGCAAATCTGAGGCAGGAAAACATGATGGATAAAGACGCTGTTGTTACATTCTCTTCAAGCAACATCGTTTTCAAGGAGCTTATCGTTCCTAACGCAAAGGGCGAGGCTTTCCTTACAATGGTTCAGAATACGATGAGCCATGAGATGGGTATCACGGATGATTACTCTATCTCATACACTAAGGTAGGTGCAGCAGGTGAGGATAACCCCGGCGCTGTAAAGGTTCTTGCAACCGCCTGCCCGAGCTCGGTGGTTGAGAGCTACAGAAAGTTCTTCACTATCCTGGGCATCACTCTTAAGTCGGTAAACATAGGCTGTAACTCAATCGCACGTATAGTTCTGGCCGATAAGTCGAACCTTGATAAGATGCCGCTGCTCGTTTGCCAGCTTGATAAGAATTTCCTGGGTCTGACACTTTTTGAGAACGGCCAGATGGCATTCGCAAGATATGTACCTATCTCCGAGGAGGATTACGGCACACCTGATTATATTCTTGAGGCACTCAATGAGAATATATTTAAAATGGAGCAGTTCAATAAGGCAAGAGGCGGCACGGGTCTTTCAAATGTTATCCTCTACGGCGTTATTGATGACTATATCAAGGTAGTTGACGCTCTTGACGGCCTTGTGGCTCAGGTTTCCGTTTTAAGCGTTCCTACGCAGATCTCGGGCTTTGAGAACTTTGAGTTTACTGTATTTGCTAACGCTATCGGCGCTCTTTATAAGAGAAATAAAGAGTCTGAGCGCATCAACCTCCTTGAAGTTGACCAGATGCAGGGCAAGGGCTCAAGCGGCGGCGTAAGCTCGCTTATGGTAACAGCAGGTATCATAGCTTTGGCATCTGTTGTGGCTATTGCGGCTATTACCGCGGTCATCAAGATACGCACATCTTCACTTGAAGATGATATAAAGGAAGACGAGGCTCAGATAGCCGAGCTTAACGAAAAGCTTGCAAATAACGATATACTTAAGGTTCAGCTGCAAGCTATCAAGGCTTACGATCAGGCTGTTATAGATGAAAGAGCAGCTCTTACATCATGGCCTAAGTTCGATAATAACCTTAAGGATATGATAGATGACGCTTTCAAGGAGGTCAAGGGTGCTGAGTATAAGGGCCTTGAATATGACCTTGAAAACGGAACGGTTACACTTGGCGATGTAGTAGTTGATACTCAGGAGGATGCTACTGACCTTATCAGAGCTATCAAGGCTGTTAAGGATGAAAGCAAGGAAGGCGGCTTGTTCTTCGCAGACGTTACCTTCGATGGCTTTGAGCTTATAGAGGGCGATAAGTATTCGCTCGGCTCGTTAGAGCTTGAGATCAATCATGACGCTGCTAAGGAAGACGAAGGCGCAGACGGCAAGAAGGCAGAAAATGATGAAAAGGAGGCGGCTGAATAATGAAACTTACATACCGTGATAAGATCCTTTTGATTGGTGCTGTAGTTGTTATTTTGTGGGCTATCGGTATTTTCCTTATCATCAAGCCTGCGTTCACAACAATGAACGATACATCGAAAACTAAGGACAGCAAGGATAATGAGGTAGTAACTCTTCAGAACAGAGTTGATGATGAGAAGAACCTTAAGGAAGACCTTCAGAAGGCATATGACGATGCTGTTGAGCATTCAAATGAGTATTTCTACAAGCTTGATACCAAAGAGGCTGTAACTGATACTATCAGAGAACTCCTCTACACAAATACGAGAAAGGTCGTTAACACAAAGTATTCGATCGACGATCTTTCAAACAATGTTGTTACACCTTACGCAAGTTCTAATGAAAATCTTGTTGTAAGCTCGCTCGGTGAGCAGGTAAAGCTTATCAACAACAGCACAGGTACGCAGACCGAAGAGCAGACACTTACTGCAAATGCGGGAACAGCTATCACTATCAGCACTTATGCAGTAACATCTGACTATGAGTGTACACTTGAAGAACTTCTTGACTTTGCAGATTCTCTTGAGTCTACAGACCAGCAGTCCTTTATAATCCAGACAGTCAAGATCGAGGACGTTAATGAGACAGGCAAGATCACAGGTGAAATGACATTCAACTACTACATGGCACCTGAGATCCCCAAGCCTGCGGCTCTCGGCGGCGACAAGAAGGACGAAAAGAAGGACGAGGCTAAGGACGATAAGAAGGATTAATAATTTGTTAATATTTCACTTGTAGGTGGTGGGTTTTTACCTATCACCGAAAAGTGCTATATATTGATTAAAAATTTTATTCGTGTAATTTATAGTAAATAATGCACACGATAAAAGGAAATGACCCTATAGAATTGTGAAATCTTACAGAAAGGTGGTTTTTATGGAGAAACGTAAGTTCAGGCGCAACGAAAGCGGCGCGGTTCTGCTGACAGTCTTATGCGTTATGACGATAATGATAATCCTTGTAGGTGCATCAATATCGTTTGTTAACCTTACAACTGATAAGACCTATAAGACCTTCCAGTCAGAGCAGGCGTATATGACGGCTCAGAGCTGTCTTGAAAGCTTCGTTTACGAGATCGATGAAAGAACCAACGCGACAGATGACAAGACTAAGCAGAAAGAGGCTATTGATCAGCTTGAGGCACTTGCAGACGATAACGGCGGCAAGGGCTATGAGTATGATGTTCAGATCAATGGCGGAACAGACATTGAAAGAATGGGCAGCTGCACGATAAAGATCGCAAGATATGAGGCTAACAGCTCAATTATCGTAATCACTGCAACTGCAAAATTCGGCTCCGAAACAGAGCAGGTGGCGGCTTATGTTCAGACGGATACTCTTCCGAGAACAGCAAGCTTTTCAAACGCTATCGAGATCTGTAAGGATAACGGCGGTACGCTCAATAACACACACGTTCTGGGCGATATGTCAACTATCACGGGCAAAGAAGTAAATAAGACATATACCCTTGATAACAAGTTCAGCACCAATGGTAACCTGAACATTTACGGAAACTTAAGCACGGTTTCGCAGGCTAAGATAACTCTTCACGAGGCTTATAACGGCGATGCCCCCGGCTGCCATATAATGGTATTCGGTGATAACGGCGACCTCTATCTTGCAAATGATGTGTCGGTAACAACACTTCTTAACAAGACTGAGGACAATACATTCAACTATGTAAACCTCAGCGGTACTCTTAAAACTGCAAATACCAACACAAGCATCGGCAACCTTGATAAGACGGGCTTTGATGTTGACGTATACTGCACGGGTACTGACCTCTACAACTACAAGCAGAGGGGCAATATGTATGTTTATGCAGACTGCGGCCACGGCTCGGCTGAGTTTAAGGTAAACAGCTCGGGTAAGGTTCATATCTACGGCGACCTTTATGTTGAGGGTACATTCAATGTTGCAACAAGCGCTGAAACTGAGGTAACAGTACACGGCGATGTTTACTCGACAGGCTCTATCCCTGCTAAGGTTCAGTGCGAGGACGGCGATACTCACAAGCACCCCAACTCAACATTTGCTAAGACGGGCAGAGCTAAGAGACCTGAGATGTATTCAACTCTTAATGAGTATGAGAACTATCCTGAGGACTTTATAGCTAACCCTGACAGCACTAAGGGCATTCTTAAGACTCAGTATAACGCTCTTGCTAATGCTTATGCAAGCGGCGATACATCAAAGTATTTCAAGAAATTGTTCGATGATCAGCAGGCAGTTGCAGCAGGCGATTATTACAATGGTCATAAGATGGTAAATGCACCTGATAATAATGGGAATAATAAAAAAGTAGTTGAAATAACTGACAGTGACGGGAAGGTTTCGCGCTATGCGGCTGTAATAGATCAGTCATGCATAATGACTAACGAGTTTAAGGACGGCGGCAACGCTGTATATAATAAAACAGGCAACAGCAGCAAGGTTCTTATCCACGTTACAAATAAGGACGTAGTAATTCTTCTTACAAATGAATCGCAGCTCCAGGACGCAAGCAATATGACATTCGTAGTAAAGAATGATTCGTCTTCAACAGCTCCTCATTTCTGCTACTTTATAACCTATGCAGGCACAAGCGTTGACTGCAACGGCGAAACAGGAAGATCTAAGTCGCTCCCCGTATCGTTCAACCTCCAGCAGGCATCTATCATAAGCTATGATATCTATGGCAAGCTTGTCAAGGAAGGCAACGGTGGCTTGCTTTCATATGATAAATCCTTAAAGGACAGCACTAAGGATCCTAACTTTACACTTAACCTTACGGGTAAATCAGCTCTTGGCGATTATATCCCCGAGCAGGAAAAGATAATCTACCTCTTTACACACGGCTCTAAGTTCTATGCAAGACAGGAATGTATGCATGAAGGTATCATCTACGGCCCTGAGGCTGAATATGAGTCGGGTACTCAGGCAGGTATCGCAATACCTAAGGTTTGGGTAGACTCTACAGCTGATGCTCCTCAGACAAATGTTAAGATCATCAGCCTCGGAATGGTTATATGCTCATCGTTTAATAACCAGAACGAATCCTACTATGCATTCAACGAGCCTGACCCGAATAGCTGTATGGGTAATGCTAAGAAGGGCAGATCGGATCAGCTCAGCGGCTACAAGCTTAAGAGATTTGAGCATCATTAATCAACGAAAGGAGCGTTCTAAATGACAGGTATAAATAAGAACGAAAAAGGAATGACTCTTGTTGAGATAATCGTTGCTACGGCTGTATTTTCCATTATGACCGCGATTCTTTTCACCTCTATCCTCTATGCGATAAAGGCAAATAAGGAAAGCTTTTATTCGGGCAAGGAAATACAGATGCAGATGAACTCTGCTGAAAGATATGATAAGAATAAGACCCTTTTCGATAATAAGGTAGTAAAGTACAGATTCGGTCCTGCACATGATAATCACCCCGATTATTATATAGACTTTACTCAGACTACGGACGGCGTGTCAACAGGTCATCCGAGCAGCTATGAATTTGAAAACAACAATGTTTACTCCTATATGGCGGTTGCAGGTGTCGAGGACAGAACGGCAACATATCAGATGAGATTTTTCAAGGCTGAAAACTCTGCAACGTTCGATCCTTCAAAGGGTGAATATTGGATGCAGTTCTATAATTATTCCAGCACGGATCTACAGCATGAGGCAACACCTAACACTTCCGAAGGAGTTAAGCTGTTTGATTTCTACGGCAATGCATTCCCTAAGGGCTATGCAGGAATTAGCAAAGCTGACGTAACGGGTGTATGCACATACACCGTAGGTCTTGATATCAGCAACTATGATCCGTCAAGCGGTGAGCCGCTGTTCCTTTACGGTGATTGGAATAACGATTATTTCTCGGGGCTTACCTCTTATACACCTACAGCAGGCAGAGATCTTTTGTTCACATACAATGATCTTAATGAATTCTGCGCTGTAGATACAAACGGTAACCGCACGGGTTATATCAACATTTATTACTGCGACGGTCAGTTTATGAGTGAGAACCAAATGAGGGCTGCTCACCCCGAGCTGCTGGGCTAAGGAGGGTAAAGTATGAAAAAGAAGAATAATTCAGGTTTTACCCTTGTAGAGCTTATCGTTGTTATCGCACTTTTAACATTTATGATGGGCGCGATATTAAGGCTTATGGACCCTATAAGAAACGTTTATCACGATACTCTTGATACGGTAAACACTAAAACTACGGGCGAGACTATGATAAGCTATGTTGAGGATAAGGTGAGATATTCCACCAACGTTCTTGTTCTTAAAAACTACGTTGGCGTTCCTCAGATATCGCAGGTCCCCGGAACTTCAAATGTAAAGGTCGGCTCAAGTAAGTTTACTTACTCTAATGTAATGATAGTCGATAACACAAATATCAGAGGCTATGCGCTTTCTGATTATGCAGGCGATTCGGCAAGCAAATATGCAAGAAAAGGCTGCAAGGGCGCTATCTACGAGATAAAGAATCTCGGCGATTCCTCCTATATCGACATATCAAAGGCAACAACGGGTACTCTTGGTGAGGATATCTACGGCGATTATACTCATGATATCGACCTTGATGTTATCCCTGATGCAGATGACCCGACAATGCAGTATTTAAAGCTTGATGTTCTCTCATCTCCTATGGAGTATGACGGCTCAACATATGTAAAGAGCGATGAGAACACCTTCAAGGCTGACAGATCTTTTGACCTTGTAAATATCAACCTCAGCGAAAAAATGAATCGTACTGATGCATTTGCTGTTGATGATATAGCAAGCAAGGGCGGCTGCCTTGATTTTGAGGCTGACAGCAGCCTTTATTCCGAGATACCTCAGGTAACAGCTACCCCTTCGGGACTTACTTCTTATCAGGAGAAGTTCTATGACACGAGCAACCCGAACAATAAGTATACTTATCTGTTCTTTGTTGTAAACAGAGCTGACGCTGAGGAATGTGTCGTTTCACTTATCTATGACCCGAACGACCCCGATTCAAGCTATGCAGGAACGAGCTATCCTCGTACATTCAAGGTAAGCCCCGGTGATACACTTGATTCAGCTGCTATTACAACACTTAAATCTCTTCCTTCAAGAGCGCACATGGACGGTCCGTTCTTCTATGACGGAAACGGTCAGATAGATCTTGACACCTATACGTTTATGACGAGTACGCTGCTGAGGATAGTTTACCTTGATAACGGCTCATCTACGATGCATGATGTTAATTTCTATATGCCTGACGGAACAACGCTTATAACCACAAAGCAGGTTTATAACGACAGCGTTGTAGGTAATATCCTTCCCGATCTGCCGGCAGGAACATACGATGAAAACAAGCAGTATGTTGAGTGGGTAGAGATGTCTACGGGTCAGTCGGCATCGACATATATGATCCATGCTGATGCACCTTCACCGACAGACCCCGTTCCGAAACTGACGGTTAACTATAAGCCTATCATTCATGATAAGTGCCTTGTTAGATTTAAGGAAAATGGCTGGATAGACCCTGCTAATGACCAGTATGTTAAGCCCGGTGAGATTGCAGGCGAGCCTTCAATAACAGTTACTCCGCCTGCTGACAAGGTGTTTGATAACTGGTACTATAACGGCGAAAAACGCGAAAACTGTGCAATCAGCGATAACCCTACAGTTTTTGAGGCTAAGTTTAAGGATAAGCCTGCGGCGATCAACGGTTGGACAATGACTGCTGCGGTTACTAACAACGGAACACAAGATAATATCTGGACAGGTTCGGCAAATGTTACTTGCCTTAGATATTCCTTCCTGCTTACCTTCAACAATTCGACTCCCGACGCAAAAATTAGCCATTTCTCTGTTAAGCTTAAGCTTAGCGAGGCATCTAATTTAGTAAGTGTATATAACGTTTCTATATCAGGAAATGGCACAAGAGAAATAACTCTTTCACCGTCTGTTTGGAACCAGATTCAGGACGGCGGTACACATAACCTCAATAATGCCGATTTCTATTTCACCAATACAAATACGGTGATTGAGAGCGTTGAGCTTGTATCAGTAAGTTGATAACATTTCACAGACAGGCAGCAATGTCTGTCTGCTGAAAAGAGCCCCTTAACCGAATAGAAAAGCGGCTAAGAGGTTCTTTTCAGTAATAAAAAAATTCCCGAACATTTCTGTTCGGGAAAATTTAGGCTTTATTTTCAGTTGTTTGGGAAAGTGAAATTGAGGTAAAGGTTGCTAAGCTGCTGACCCCATATAGCGGCTATCGCAACACCTACCGAAAGCCAAGGGCCAAAGGCAAATACCGAATCACCGCTTTTGTGCTTTTGGATAATTCCTGCAACAGAGCCCGTGATGAGTGCGATGAAAAGCGCTATAAGCGCACCGCCCACACCTAAGAAAGCACCGCAGGCAGCCATGAGGTAAACATCACCTCTGCCCATTGCTTTGCCTTTTGATAAAAGCTCAATGAGCAGCAGCGGAACGCTTACGGCAAACAGGCCTATAAGCTGAGATACCCACGGCTTGTCGCTTACATTGCCGCTCATAGTGGTTATGTAAGGGTAGTCGGAGAAGAAAAACTCCAAAACCGCAAGAATGGCTATGAAAATAACAACGTAGTTTGAGATGAGCTGAGTGTCCCAGTCCATAAAGAAAACAACTATGAGGGCTGAGAATAAAAGACAAACGAGGATCGCGTGCAGGGGGTACTGCATTACGTCATAGTAGAAGAACACCGCTAAATAAAGCAAGGCGTTGAGTGTTTCAACTACCGTATAGCGCGGGGAAATAGGTGCGCCGCAGCTGCGGCATTTGCCTTTTAAAATACACCAGCTGACTATCGGGATAAGATCGCGCCTTTTGATCTCTTCACCGCAGGTCATGCAGTGTGAATTCCGTTTTGTAAGTGATTCTTCCTTTGGCAGACGGTAGATGCAGACATTTAAAAAGCTGCCGATGCTTGCGCCAAACAAAAATACAAAGGTATAGATCACTATATAATATGGTAAAAGTTCAGCCATATCAAGTCCTCCTTAAATAACATTACATATATTTTAACATATTTTTGTAAACTTATCAAGTGGTTTTATAAATTTATAGAGGGTGTGCGCAGCAACACTCTCGGGGTCATGACCCTTTGCAAAATCCAATGCTGCGAGAAGGAGTAATCTACCCATGAGAAATGGACCTATCGGACAGTATCTTGTTGAGAAAAAGCTCATTACTGAGGAACAGCTCCAGCAGGTTCTTGCCAAGCAGAAGGAATCAAAGGGTAAGCTTTTCGGTGACGTAATCACCGAGATGCGCTTTATTTCGGAGGAGGACTTTGCAAAGGTTCTCGCTGAAAGACTTAACGTTCCTTACTGCGATCTTGAAAACACCACGCTTTTGCCTGATGTTGTCAAGAAGATCCCTGAGGCTACAGCAAGAAAATATACGGTAATCGCCGTAAGCAAGATGGGCAAGCGAATGACCGTCGCTACCAATGACCCTATCAACTTCTATGTGTTTGAGGACTTAAGAGTTTTAACGGGCTGTAATATCAACCCCGTTTTGGCAACTAAATCCTCAATATCCAAGGCAATTGGTAAGATGTATTCTGAGGGTCAGGCAAGCGCCGTTGTTCAGGAGGCTGAGCAGGAGTTTGTTGATGAAGAGGAAGAGCTTGACCTTAACAATATCGACCTCTCCGCTGAGAGGATCGATTCCGCGCCTATCGTTAAGCTTGCAACGGCTATCGTTGAAAACGCTTACCGTCAGGACTGCTCCGATATTCATATCGAGCCGTTTAAGAACCAGACTAAGATCAGAATAAGAATTAACTCTGACCTTGTTGAGATGATGACTCTTTCACCTCAGCTCCATAACGCGCTCGTTACTCGTTATAAGATCTTAAGCGGAATGAACATCGCTGAAAAGCGTATACCGCAGGACGGCCGTATGTCGCAGGTAATAGACGGCACTACCGTTGACCTTCGTGTATCCAACCTTCCGATGGTTTACGGTGAAAAGGTCGTTCTCCGTATTCTTGCAGGCGACAGCGCTGTCAGAAAAATTCAGGATCTTGGTATGACTGACTATAACTACCAGAGATTCCTTGACTGCCTTAAGGTTCCGCAGGGCGTTGTACTTGTTACCGGACCTACAGGTTCAGGTAAATCTACTACCCTTTACGCGGCTCTCGGTGAAAAGGCTAAGCCTAACCTTAACGTTATCACCGTTGAGGACCCTGTAGAAAAGAAGATAGATAATATCAACCAGTGTCAGATAAACGAAAAAGCAGGCATGACCTTTGATGCGGCTCTTCGTTCTATCCTTCGTCAGGACCCTGACATCATAATGGTCGGTGAGATGCGTGACTCGGAGACTGCATCTATCGCTATCCGTGCGGCTATCACGGGTCACTTGGTTCTTTCGACACTTCATACAAATGACGCATCGTCAACCGTAACAAGACTTGTTGATATGGGCGTTGAGCCTTACATGGTCGCAACATCTCTTATCGGTATCGTTGCTCAGCGTCTTACTAAGGTGCTTTGCCCCGATTGTAAGAAGAGCAGAATGTCAACAGATCAGGATAATGAGCTTATGGGTATTGACCACTCGATAGAGGTATTTGACCCTGTCGGCTGCCCTAAGTGCAATAATATGGGCTATAGGGGCAGAACGGCTATCCATGAGATACTTCTGAATACCCCCGAGATGATGGAGCTTATCACCGCAGGCGCAAGAGCATCTGAGATTTCTGTTCTTGCTAAAAAGCAGGGAATGCTGCTGCTTCGTGATAACGTTTCTACGCTCGTTCAGCAGGGCAAGACATCGATAGCTGAGCTTGTGCGTGTTACCTACGCGGTGTAATAGTCCGCTATTTTGGATATTTGGAATTTATAGGGGAGTAAAGTATTTACCCCGCAAAAATAAATGCAATGGAGGAAAACAATTATGGCAGCAGTTGATATCAACAAAATTCTTGACGAGTCCAGAGCGCTCGGTTGTTCGGACTTGCACTTTACAGTAGGTATTCCGCCTATCGTAAGACAGGGCGGCGCTCTGAGAAAGCTCTCAAGCTACCCTGATATGACCGAGATCGAAATTCAGCAGATATGCGACGATATGTGTAACGACAAGCAGCGTCAGCAGATCAAGGATCATATTGATACTGACTTTACCTTCGTATCTACAAGAGGTTTCCGTCACAGAGTTAACGTATATCGCCAGAGAGGAAATACAGCTATCGCTATCCGTCTTCTCCGTAACGATATACCTACACTTGCAGACCTTGACCTTCCCCCCGTTCTCGGTGAGTTCGCTATGCGTCCCCGTGGCCTTGTGCTTGTAACTGGCCCTACAGGTTCAGGTAAATCTACTACCCTTGCAGCTATGATAGACCACGTTAATATACATAAGTCGGCTCATATCATCACGGTTGAGGACCCTATCGAGTATATGCACGCTCAGAAGAGATGTATGGTAAACCAGAGAGAGATCGGCCCCGATGTACCGAGCTTTTCAATGGCACTTCGTGCAGCACTTCGTGAGGACCCCGATATCATACTCGTCGGAGAAATGCGTGACTTCGAGACTATCGAGGCTGCTGTAACCGCCGCTGAAACAGGACACCTTGTTATGTCCACACTTCATACAACTGACGCGGCATCTACTATCGACCGTATCATCGACGTTTTCCCTGCTCACCAGCAGCACCAGATCAGAACTCAGCTTGCATCAGTTCTCGTTGGTATCTGCACACAGACGCTTTGCCGTACAATGGACGGAACAAGCCGTGTAGCTTGCTGCGAGATACTTAACGCTACAGATAACATCAAGGCTATGATCCGTGATGACAAGGTTCACCTTATCGGCTCGGCTATGCAGACAGGTAAGCAGTTCGGAATGCAGACGCTTGACCAGGAGCTTGCTAAGCTCGTTAAGGAGAGAAAGATCTCTATGGACGTTGCGGTTGAAAAGTGCCTCGCTATCGGAGAGCTCAAGAGATTTATCGCATCGAAGTAAATTTCATATGATAATAAATAAACCGCTTAGTTTAAAAGCTAAGCGGTTGTTTTTATGTTTGCTTTTTTGTGTCCTCCTCGGTGTGCCATACATTATTATAAAGGAACACCAGCACCGCCATTGTGACGATGATGAAATACCCGAGAAAGCTCCACCTGTCGGGGATATCGCCAAAGAGGAAAAAGCCGAGGATAGTTGTGAAGATAAGCTGCGAATAATCGTAGACGGATATTTCGCGCGCAGGGGCGTGGGTGTAGGCAGCTGTTATGCCGAACTGACCGCCTGCCGCCGCAACACCTGCACCTATAAGGCAAAGAATCTGCGATATACTCATAGGCTTGCCTGCAATGAGCAGGTAGGGGAGCGTTACAAGGCAGGAAAAGCCCGAGAAGTATGCGACTATCACCTTTCCTTGAACGCCGTGCTGTCCTAAATAACGTACACAAGCATAAGCAAGGCCTGCGCCCATTCCGCCTAAGAAACCTACAAGTGCAGGGAAAAACGCGACATTTTCAAAGCTCGGCTTGATAATGAAAATCGAGCCGATAAATGCGCCGACGACCGTAAGGAACTGAAAGGGGGTAAGCTTTTCCTTAAGGAAAATGAATGAAAAGACTATCGTGAAAAATGGCGACATTTTGTTGAGCATTGATGCATCGCTCAGAACAAGCTGGTCTATCGCGTAGAAATTTCCTATCATTCCGGCCGTGCCTGCCGCCGCGCGAACAAACAGCACGAGGTTGTTTTTCTTGCCCTCGACCTTAAAGGGGGTCTTGGTTTTGATTAGCGTGAAAACTGCGATTATGAGCGCCACAAAGTTTCGGAAGAAAACCTTCTGAAATGTCGGCAGATCACCCGACATTCGCACAAAGGCAAACATAAACGCAAAGGAAAATGCCGAAAGAACTATGTAGATTATCGCCTTATATTTGCTTTTTTTCATTGGCCGCTCATCTCCTTATGCTCGCTTATTAGCTCGTCGATAAGCCGGCAAAGCGTCCATTCCTGTGAATGGAGTGTCACCATAGCGCGAAGGCTGATTTCAATTCCCTCGCTTTTTATAAGATCCATAAGCCTTGCGGCATTTGCGCCGCCGCCGTTTATTATCAAAAACCTTTCATCGGGAACAGCCGCAGTCATATCATCGGGCTTGCCTGCGAGAATGCTTTTTATAGTAGCGCCGCCGATGCTGCCCTCAGCTTTAATGCTTTTGTAACCGCAGCGCTCACTCAGCTGCCTTATGCTTTTAGTTTCCCCGTCATCAAAGCCGCCGAAAATAACGGCGCTTTGCAGGGGCAAGTGTCTTGCTTTCATTTGATTCTTCCTAACTATTTGTTTGTATACCAGTCTTTTAGTACCTGCTCGGCTTTTTTGCAGTATATCGTAAAGTCCTTATTCTGCTTTGCCTTTTCCTCGGGAGGGAGGATAGCCTTCCAATCCCACCAGAAAAAGCCGCGGAAATAGTCCTCATTCCACATTGTTTCCATAGCTGTTTCGTAGAAATCAGCCTGCTCCTGCTCATCAAAGGGCTTGTCATCGCGGTAGTGGAAATCCCACGGGTACATAGTGCAGCCGCGCTCGTTTCTAACACCAATCTCGGCAAACATAATGGGCTTGCCGAAATGTTCGTGGCATTTGCGGATCCTCTCTCTATGCTCTGCCCATTTAGTAAGCATCATCTGCTTTGAGTTATCATCGGGGGTCGATACGGGGTAGTAAGCGGAAATTCCGATGATATCGACCTTTGTGAGCCACGGGAAACGAAACTCATCGCCGTGGTTGATGTTGTGCATTATAATTCCGCTGTAAACCTCGCGCACCTTTCCTATAAGTGTTTCACAGTGCTTTGTCTGCGAGTCCATTCCTGCCATTTCACAGCCCGTGCAGAGCATTTCTACCCCCTCCTTCTGCGCAAGGGCAGCGTAGTAGAGCATAAAGCGCGTGTATGACTCAAACCATTTGCTCCAGTAAAAGTCAGTTTCCGTCGGGAAATTTATCCTTGCGCGCCATGAGCGGTCAAGGCAGTCTACCATAGGCTTTAGGCAGACCTTTAGCCCTAAGCTCTTAGCCTTTCTAATTGCAAAGATGACCTCTTCATCAGTCTGAGTTCTGCCAAAGAGCGAGAATATGTTAAGCGAATAAAATGTTTCCTGAAAGCAGTTTACGGGAATGCAAATCCAGTTCAGTCCGTTTGATGCAAGCCGCTCCATTGACTGCTCTGCCTCTTTTGTCATAAATTTTCCCGTTCCCGAGTAAAAGCCCCAGGTGTAGCCCTTTATCAGTTCCATAGCAATGCTCCTTTATAATTGTGAATATTTACAGCTTTTTGTAAATGCGTATCTCAAAGCCTATCTCGGTCTTAAGACTATCATAAGTCTTTAGCCTGTCTACCGCCTCGGCAGGTGTCTTGTAGTAATACGGCGTCATGGTAAAAAGCGCCATTATCTCGACATTTGAATTAAGCTCGCCCTCATATTCAAGCGTCAAGGTATCTTCAAGCGAGAATTTGTTAAGTGAATATACGTTAGGCTCATTCTCATACGGCTTATCATAAAGCACGCTTTTTAGCCCGAAAAGATGCCGCGCCGTAGGTGATGCTATTATCAGATAGCCGCCCTTTTTCAGCACGCGCGCGTATTCATCATTGCTCACGGGCGCAAAGCAGCTTATAACGATATCCGCGCACCCCTCACGAAACGGCAGCGAAAAAGCAGACGCTGCCGCAAAGCGGATATTTTGCAGCGGCGGAGTGTGTGACCTTGCACGCGACGCTGCGTGGTCGATGCCGTGCTTTGAAATGTCGATGCCAAAAATAAGCGCGCGCTCGTTAAGCTCTGAATAAATGCAGCTGTAATACCCCTCGCCGCAGCCCGAATCTATTATCACGGGCTCTTTTATTTCACGGGTAAGGCTATTTGATAGCTGTCCGATTTTTTGTGCTAAAGGCTTGTAGAGGCCTAAATCCAAAAAAGCGCTCCTCGCCCTTATCATTTCCTTGTTGTCGCCCGATTTTACAGGGTTTCTGCCCTTAGTTGTCAGGAGGTTCACATAGCCCTTTTTTGATATGTCAAAGCTGTGGCCGTCCCTGCACTTGTAGCTGTGTTCTGATATCTTTAGCTTTTGCCCACAAACGGGGCAGAGGTAGTTTACATTCATATTTTTCACCTTAAATGATTATAGCATATGTTTTATTCTAAGTCAATTACAAAAAGCAAAATAAAACTGAATAATCACAGGGTCAAATTATTAAATTATATTGAAAACCCTTGACAAATGGGGGGATAAGTGCTATAATAACTACATATTGTTAAAAGCTGTGACGGAGAATGCTTTAAGATAAGCGGTAAAGAGAAAAGGCGGCAGGTGAAAGCCTTTGCGTGAGTCTTTAAGCTGCTGCTCCCGAGTATTTGTATGAAAATGCAAGCGTAACCCCTGCGTTAAAGGGCAACGAGTGACGGTGGGGTTTCCTGCCGTAATTTGGGTGGTAACACGGAAATTTTAGGCTTTCGTCCCATTTTGTGGGGCGGAGCTTTTTTGTTTTTTGAAAGGAGATTTCTTATGGAATGGACAAGCCTTAATGACTTAAGAGAGTCATATCTTAATTTCTTTGCAAGCAAGGGGTGCTTAAGGCATAAGAGCTACCCTCTTATACCTCAGGGCGATAACAGCCTGCTTTTGATAGTTGCAGGCATGGCACCGCTTAAGCCCTACTTTACCGGTCAGGAGGTCCCTCCGAGGAGGAGAATGACGACCTGCCAGAAATGTATCAGAACGGGCGATATCGAGAATGTCGGAAAGACAGCGCGTCATGGTACATTCTTTGAGATGCTCGGAAACTTCTCATTCGGTGATTATTTCAAGGAGGAGGCTATCCAGTGGGCTTGGGAGTATGTAACAGAGGTGTTAAAGCTCCCTAAGGACAGGCTGTATGTTACCGTTTATCAGGACGATGACGAGGCTGAGCAGATATGGCATGAAAAAGCAGGCGTTCCGCTTGACAGGATCACACGCATGGGCAAGGAGGACAATTTCTGGGAGGCAGGCGTTGACGGTCCCTGCGGCCCCTGCTCGGAGATCTATTTTGACCGCGGCGAAAAATACGGCTGCGGCAAGCCTACCTGCGGTGTGGGCTGTGACTGTGACAGATATATGGAATTCTGGAACCTTGTGTTTACCCAGTTTGAGCGCCACGAGGACGGAACATATACCCCACTTGCACAGAAGAATATCGACACGGGCATGGGTCTTGAAAGACTTGCAGCACTTATGCAGGGCGTTGATTCTATATTTGATGTTGATACCGTTAAGGCGATAAGAGATAAGGTCTGCGAGCTTGCAGGGTGTGAGTACGGTGTCGAGTATAAAAAGGACGTTTCTATCCGCGTTATCACCGATCATATCAGGTCTGTAACATTTATGGCAGGCGACGGCGTTCTCCCCTCAAACGAGGGCAGGGGCTATGTTATGAGAAGGCTCTTAAGGCGCGCTGTAAGACACGGCAAGCTCCTTGGCATCAACGGGCTTTTCCTTAAAGATATAGTAAAGACTGTTGTTGACAACTCAAAGGCTGAGTATAACGAGCTTGAAGAAAAATATGATTACATAGTAAAGCTCCTTACTAAGGAGGAGGCTAATTTCAACCTCACTATCGACAGAGGTATGAAGATACTTGAAGGCTATATCGACGAGCTTACCGCAAAGGGTGAAAAGAAACTTGACGGCGAGGCTTGCTTTAAGCTTTCTGATACATACGGTTTCCCGCTTGACCTTACACGCGAGATACTTGAAGAAAAGGGCTTGGGCGTTGATGAGGAAGGCTTTGAGAAGGCTATGCAGGTGCAGCGCGAAACTGCGCGTGCTGCAAGGGGCGACTCTAAGTATATGGGCGCTGATGAAACAGTATTCCACAAGATAGATAAGGAAATAACAACAGAGTTCACGGGGTATGACCGCTTTGAGGACGACGGCGTTATCGATTTCCTTGCAAATGATGATGAGCTTATCGAGAACGCAGGCTGCGGCGATATAGTTTATATAGTTGCAAAGAAAACACCTTTCTATGCAGAGAGCGGCGGTCAGGCGGCTGATACGGGTATCATCACCACCGCAAGCGGCAGGGCAGAGGTGCTTGATGTTCAGAAGGCTGTAGGCGGAAAGTTCGCTCATAAGGTGAAGATAACAGAGGGCGCTATTGCTCAGGGGCAGGAGGCGCACTTTGCAGTTGATAAGACCTTAAGGCTCTCCACTATGAGAAACCACTCCTGCGCTCACCTTTTGCAGGCGGCTTTGAGAGAGGTTCTGGGCGACCACGTTCATCAGGCAGGCCAGCTCGTTGATTCAAACAGATTAAGGTTTGACTTCTCACATTTCTCTGCCATGACAGAGGAGGAGATACAGAAGGTAGAATATCTTGTAAACAAGTGGATATTTGCTGCCCTTGATATAAAAATGGAGGAAATGCCTATCGCTGAGGCACAAAAGCTCGGTGCTATGGCGCTGTTCGGTGAAAAGTACGGCGAGGTAGTAAGAGTTGTAACAATGGGCGAGGGCGAGAATGTCGCATCTATCGAATTCTGCGGCGGTACTCACCTTGATAATACCGCAAAGATAGGGCTGTTCAAGATAGTATCCGAAAGCTCTGTTGCAAGCGGCGTAAGAAGGATAGAGGCTGTTACGGGCTCTGCGATATTCAAGTTCTTAGAGGAGAATATCGGCAGGATCAAAGAGGCGGCCAAGGTGCTTAAGGTAAATAATCCTTTAGAGATAGTTACCCGTGCCGAGGGCGTTATGGCGCAGATAAAGTCGCTTGAAAAGGAGCGTGACGAGCTTCAGGCACAGATAGCACAGATCCGTGCGGATACCCTTGAAAAGAGCGCAGTAAACGTTAACGGCGCTAAGCTCGTAACGGGAATGCTCCAGAACACCAAGGCTGACGCTTTAAGAAAAATGGCTGACGAGATGAAGGGCAATGATGATGACCTTATCGTTATCATAGCAGGAGTTGACGGTGAAAAGGCAAACATCGTATGTGCCTGCGGCAAGAATGCCGTTGCTAAGGGCGCACACGCAGGTAAAATGGTAGGCAAGGTAGCGGCACTTACAGGCGGTAAGGGCGGTGGAAGACCCGACAGCGCTATGGCAGGTGTAGGTGACAGATTCAAGATCGACGAGGCACTTGACAAGGCAGCCGAGATAGCTGCGGAATTTGTAAAGTAAATATTTGCACTGATACCCTCTGTGTTATGCAGAGGGTATTTTTTAATTTTCTATGTAGATGTAGAAAAATAGCGCCTAAAATCGTTAATATCACGATTGACTTGTGTATGTAATAATGTTATAATATATATGTAAAACTATGACCTGAAACGGAGGACATAATAAATGAAAAATATACTTTTTGTATCAAGTGAGTGTGTGCCTTTTATAAAGACGGGCGGCCTTGCAGATGTTGTGGGCTCGCTGCCTAAGTGCTTTGATAAAAAGGAATATGACGTAAGGGTCTTTCTGCCGAAGTATTCCTGCATGAAAGAGAAGTTTAAAAACGAGCTTAAGTATGTGTGCCATTTTTATATGGATTTTGCAGGCAAGAGCCAGTATGTCGGCGTGCTTGAAACAGAGTATGACGGCGTTAAATTCTACTTCCTTGACAATGAGTATTATTTCACGGGTGACCGCCCCTATACCGAGCATCACTGGGATATCGAAAAGTTTATGTACTTTGACAGGGCTGTGCTTTCGGCTCTTCCCGTTATAGGCTTCCGCCCCGATGTTATACATTGCCATGACTGGCAGACGGGTCTGATACCCGTATATCTGCATGACAGCTTTGCAGGAGGTGAGTTCTTCCGCGGTATAAAGAGCGTTATGACGATACACAACCTCAAGTTCCAGGGCAATGACGGCGTGCCGAGGTTCAAGTGGCTCTCGGGTCTGTCTGATTACTATTTCACGATAGATAAGCTCAGGACTGAGCAGGACGGAAATATGCTAAAGGGCGGCCTTGTTTATGCTGACGCTATCACAACAGTTTCCTCGACATATGCTAACGAGATACAGACACCCTTCTACGGCGAGCGCCTTGACGGGCTTATGAGAGCAAGACAGCACGATTTAAGAGGTATCGTAAACGGAATAGACTACAATGAGTTTGACCCTGCAAAGGATCAGCTGATAAATCAGAAATACGACAAGAAAACTGTTTTCAAAAAGAAGATAAACAACAAGCGCGCTTTGCAGACAGAGCTTGGTCTGGAGCTTGATGATAACAGATTCCTTGTGGGCATAGTTTCGCGCCTTACCGACCAGAAGGGCTTTGACCTTATCGCTTATATGATGGAGAATATCTGTCAGCAGAATGTTCAGGTGGTCGTTCTCGGAACAGGCGATTACAAGTATGAGGATATGTTCAGATATTTCGCAGGCAAGTATCCGAACAAGGTTTCCGCTAACATCTACTACAGCGAGGAAATGGCTCATAAGATATATGCAAGCTGCGATGCATTCCTCATGCCGTCGCTCTTTGAGCCGTGCGGCCTTTCGCAGCTTATGTCATTAAGATACGGGACCGTGCCGATAGTAAGAGAAACGGGCGGCCTTAAGGACACCGTTTACCCCTACAATATTTTTGACAACACCGGCACGGGCTTTAGCTTTGCTAACTACAACGCTCACGAGATGTATAACACATTAATGTATGCAAAATACATCTATGAGGACAAGCGCGAGGACTGGAACGGAATAGTTTACCGCGCAATGGAGCAGGATTTCTCCTGGCAGACAAGTGCGGAAAAGTACAAAGAAATGTACGATTGGCTCATAGGCGGCTGATAAGAAAATCACCCCCGATACAGCTTTACTTGCTGTGTCGGGGGTTTTGTCATTGCAGATAATAATAGCTGTGAACCTCGTCCTTTGCTATGCAGATGAGATTGTCCGAGATCATATCAACATATGCGCCGTTTTTCGCATCAATTGTTAAGTCCTTATCGGGGTGGGTAATGCTGCTGAGGGTAAAGCTTTGCTTTTCAGCGCTGTTGTCGCTGTAAAACAGATCATCTGTAAGGCCGTGAAGAGTGTCGGCATTAAAAACAGTTCTTACCTTTTCGCCCGAGGTGTTTAATATATCAAAGCCGTTTTGGTTCTTGAAAAAAATATACTCATTAAACATAAAAGAAATATCATTGCTTAACCGGCTGCCGACAAATATGCCGTCTTTAAGGTCTGAGGTGTAAAGCGCCTTGCCGTCAAGGTCAAAAAGCCCGAGGGTGTAGGTGTCATTATCCTTATCGTATTTTACCGCAGAAACATAGCCCTTGTCGATATCATAAGCGTAGATTTTTTTGTAGATATCGCCGCTGTAGGTCTGCCCCTGCAGTGAGAAATTCGTATCATAATCTTCATCGAAGGTTTCAAATTTCACGTTTTTCGGGAAAACTATCTCGCCGCCCTGCTTTTTTATCACCTTGCCGCTTGATCTGTTAAGCTCGTCCCTTCTGTCGGTAAGCGCCTTTGGATAATCCGTTTCGCCCTTGCCGAATTTGTCTAAAATATAGATCTCCCCGACAGTTTCAACGTAGTAGTAGTCATCTTCTTCATTTGCGGTGTCGGCCGTGTTGCGGCTGGGGTTTGTTTTAGTTTCATCAGAAAAGCTGTTTTTATTATATTCAAGCTTATCAGGCTCTATCTCTTTGCCCTGCGCCGTGAAGAAATCCTGGCTTTTTTCAAATTCATCCGAAAGCGGCGTGTAGCAGCCGTTTGATAAGTTTTTAGTGCAGATTATTACCCCCTCGCCCTTGTAGGTTATGTCCTCTTCAAAGGTGATATTTGTGTAATACTCGTCCTTAGGGCTCATAAGCTTGCCCTTTTTGTCGGTAAGCACAAGGTAGCCTTTTGTGCCGCCGTAGTAAGCGTTCTGTGCAGGGCGGTTTGCCATTGCAAAGCAATCGCCTACCTCTTTATCAATATCATATTCGCTTGCAAAGAGGAAAGTGAGCTTGCTGCTGCCCATATCAATAGTTTCGGGCAGGTAGCTTTCCCGATAAAGGGCGGTGTTGTCGATAGCATCATCATATTGCTGCTGTCTGTTTCGGTTGCAGCTTGATACGCCGCCCATAATAAGCCCGACTATAATTAAAAACCCAACTATCGGGAACACCACAAAATAAAGTATCAGCCCTATTATTACAGCCTTGACAGCCGTGCTGCTTTTTTGAGGCTGCGGCTGATTGGGGTAGGGTGGATATCCGCCGTAGGGCTGCCCGTATAGCGGAGCGCCTGTCTGTGGGTCATAATATTGCTGCTGAGCATGGTACTGCTGCTGCATCTGATTTATCTTAGGCCTTTTGGCTTTTAGGATTATCATAATTATCCCGAATATAAGCAGGCCTATCGGTATCAGCGGTGCTACAGCTATCAGAAAGCTCTCGAATGAATCGAATATATGTTCAAATCTGTCCAAAAATTATCCCTCCTCTATATAGTAGTCGTATTCATCGGCGTTTTTTATGCAAATCATATCGCCCGTAGGCCGCATTATTATCCCGTGAATGCCGGGGCGCTGCTCGTTCCATACATCATTTTTATCAGATGTGGGTGTTATTGTCACGCGGTCAAGCTCGCTATCCTTAAGCTCCTTTCCGTGAATGGAGTAATATGCCCTCTCACCCTCGCCGATAACCGAGCCGCCTTTGATACTTGTCAGCCTATGCTCGCAGGCGATAACGGGCTCACCCTCAAAGCTGTAGGCTGTTGATACGCCAATAAAAGCGTAGTATTCGTTTCCCCTTGTGAGCAGTCTGCCGCTTTTATCAACAAGGCAGCAGGCCTGCGTGTTCTCATAGTCTTTTGTAATGCTTTTGACATTTGTTTTAAGCACTATCACATCACCATATTGCCCGTAGTATTCATAGTCTGATGAAAACTGCTTTTTATAAGCTTTGCTATCAATAGTAAGCGTTTCGGGGGCAGAGGTGGTAATGTACTCGGGCGGCGATATCTTCTCAAAGGAGCGCAGCAGCTCATCACTTTTATAGCTTACCGTAAATGCATAAAAGCAAAGCACCAAAGCCAAGGGAATACAGCTAATCAGTGTTTTTTTAGGATAGTCGGCTTTGTTTGATATTATGTATTTTATAAATGCTGTTATTACCTTAACTGTGATAAAAATAGCCCCAACTGCTAAAATAAGCAGAAATACAAATAATGACATATTATCACCCTCTTAGCAATATCATCTGTCAAAAAGCCAGTTTATCCTCGGGAAAAGGCCGCTGTTTTTAGTTCCTGCGGGGCGGTAGGTGAGGTCATCGGTTATAGCCGTGAGCGCGTAGTCAAGGTCTGAGAATTTCATGCTTTCAAGGTAGCTTGAATCATCTGTAGAACTGAACCATTCGGGGTATTCCTTAAAGCTTGAAAGGCGCAGCGCATCGTCCCAATCCTTATATACTCCGAGGGCAAGGCTGTAGGAGAGGGCATCATAAAAATACTCGGGGTATTCATCAGCGAGGTATTTAAGCCTTGTTTCGTCCGACTCCTTTAAAAACCGCTCAAAGCCCACAAGCTTTGCATAAAGCGTTTTGCCGTAGGGGGTGCGTATTTTTTTAACATCTCCAAAAACTATGTTCATAACTACCAAAGCAATCAGCGCCGTGACAGATGCGATCGATGCCGCGTAAACCGTTACCGAATAAAATGACAGCGTGTATATCGCAAACCCTATATTTATAGCGGATACAGCAAGCTTTACTATCTTACCGAAGAAATTTGTGATAAACAGACCGCCTGCAATGAGCGCGGCGATAATTATAAATCTGAAAAGGTCAAAGCCTGCAAGTGTATGCTCGCCGTTAAAGCATACCGGAAGTGCCACCCCCACAAGCGAGAGGATATACATTATTACAAGGTATATCTCCCTGATCCTATTTCCGCCCTTTGAGAAGAATGTGCTGCAGCTTGATGTCTTATCCGAGGGGTATTCTTTTATTCTGTCAACCGTATGATAAAAGCTGTCTCTTAAGCCCTCATCATATACAGTCCTTTCAGGCTCGTCCTCTGCGTTCTTTCCTTTGCGCGCCTTGCCGAACATTCCCTCTATAAACATCTTTTCATTCGGCTTTAGACCGACGGGGGCTTTTTTCTGAGTGAATGCATATCCCGTGCTTGCCCGGCTTTTCATTCCCAATCCCTTTGAAAGTTCGGTAATGCTAAAATACCCCTTTGCCGCAAGGCTCGGAAGAACAGATACAGCCTGTCTGTCATTAATTTTACCGAATTTGAGGTAGGCGGCCTCTATGCTGTTAAGCTCCTTTGGGGGAAAGTATTCAAGCGTTTTGTTAAAGCTGTTGCGCCTGCGCGATAAAAGATATATCGCCCCGAGGATAATTACCATAAGCGTTGTAGCCCCAAGGCTTATAAGCGAGGAATAATCGTATATATTCTTAGCGTTTCCAAAATACCCCTCGGGAAGAATTATGCGGCAGGTGAGTGCATCGCCCGTTTCGAGGTGATAAAGAGTTTCACCCTTTATCAATTGCCCGTCTGACGAGTAGGTGATGATGCTGTCTTTAACCTTCCCGAAGTCGCCGTAGTAAAAGCCTGCCTTATCGGTGTCAAAAGGCTTTGGCATATTTATCTCAAACTGGCACCTGAGAACAGGCCTGCCAAGGTCACGGCTCAGGATACTGAAATAAAACTCATCGCAGTTAGTCAAAGGGTCGCGCCCAAGCTCGTAGGTATAGTGCAGCCTGAACTGCTTGAAACCTTTATATATAGTTCCCTCATTGCCAAGCGTTATGGTGAGGTCATTCTCACTCTCCTTCGTTGACAAAGGGGAATCGCTGTAGATACCCGTGATTTTTACGTTATTCATATTGTGCGTTCCGTTTGAGCGAGCGACCTCGTTGTAAAGGGGAAGGGTTCTTGTAATGCCGTTTTTTGCATCTCTGAAATAAACATCAATAAATTCCGTGACATCTATTGTATTATCGTCGCTTACATCTATTTTTGAAGAATAGTTATAGTAGAAATAATCATACTCCTTCGGGTCAAAGCTGCCCTCGGCAGTAAGGCCGAATTTCTCGGCAAACTTTTCGGGGTCGGTAAACGGGTCAAGCTCGGCGTGTGAGTCATATATCTCCTCTTTGGTTTCGGCACTTGCGTTTATGCCCATAAAGGAAACAGACATAACACATACGGTCAGGCAGAGAAATATTCTGTTGAGCAGTTTTTTATATTTGTTATTCATAGCAGTAGTCCTTTATTATCAAGATATATAAATTATACCATATTATTAATAATATGTAAATAACAAATGAGTGACATTTCAATAACAATTGCGGATTATTATGAAAAAAAGTGCTTTTCCCCCTTGCTATTGTTAAATATTTTTGGTATAATATAAGTGAATAAATCTATTAAGGAGAAAGTGCTTTAATATGGATAACTTACATTCTCCCGGCGGCTACGATAACGGCTACCTCGGCTCGGGAAATCAGGGCTATTACAGCGGCGGACAAAACGGCTATAACCAAAGCTATGGTCAGGGCGGCTATAATCAAGGCGGTTATAATCAGGGCGGTTATAATGGTTACAATGGCTACAACGGCTACAATGGCGGCTATCAGCAGGGAACGCCCTATACCTCGCCTTATATGCAGCAGGGCTACAACAGTCCGCGCTACGGCAATGGCGGCGGCAGCTTTGTAAGAAGAAACCTGCTTGCTATACCCAATAACGCGATAAACTATATCATCTTTTTGCCGTTTTTGGCGCTTTTTTTGGAGAACTTCGCGGTCTCGCTGCCGCTCGGGGTGCTTTTGTGGGGGCTTGTCATCATCTTTATGAGAATTGCCGCCTACAATGATGCCAAAGAGGCAATTGATAAAAATATCCTTACCGACAGCGTGAAAACCGTAGCGCTGATCTCGCCCGTGGTGTATATTTTTATGCGGTGCAGGGCTTTGTCAAGAGGAATGGGCAGGTTTATCTTTGTTTGCGTTGCAGTAGCGGCGGCTGTCTTTACAAACGGCTTTGTGCGCTCGATGACCATGAATCCGCAGAGCTTTGTGGAAATTGCTCAGACAAGGTATCTTACAGAGGTGGGCATTTTTGAAAAGATAGATGACCCCGACGAAAACTACGTTTTATCCGAAAGAGCAGATATCTTTATTGACGATCAGGACTGGAGCTACAGCGAGTTTGACGGCAAAAAGTGCGTTATCCTCACGGGGAAAATAAATTCATCAGCCCCCGAGGAATACAGAAATAAGGAGATAGAGCTTAAGATAGAAACTAACTTTGACGGATATAATATCAAGACCTTAAGGCTTGATATGAGCGATTGCCTGCTTAATGATGAGGAGCTTGAGGGCGATGAGAAGGATAAGCTTTTAAAAGGCATTTTCCATGACTGGAGCGCACCTGAGGGCAGCTCTGACAGCAGCAGTGATGATAATAAAGAATAAAACACCCCACGAAGGCATTTGATTTTCCTTCGTGGGGTCATTGTTTTACCCTTGTGCTGTGCCGTCATCGCCAAGCCTGATGCCGTCAACCTTTTTGTTTCGCTGCATAGCGCCGTTTTCGCTGAAATAGTATTTATTTGAATCAATAGTCTGCCAGCCCGTGACTACAGCGCCCGTGTCCTTGCAGTAGTATTTCTTGCCGTTGTAGCTTACCCAGCCTGCCTGCACAGCGCCCGTGTCGCCAAAGCAGTAAACAACGCCGTTTATTTTCTTAAGCCCCTTAACGACTGCGCCGCCGTCAAGGAAATACCTTTTGCCGCCAATGTCCGTAAAGCCGTTTTGCAGCTTTCCGTCATCACCAAAGCCGAATATCGAGCCGCCTATCTCCTTAAGACCCTTGCAAGCCTTGCGGTCATCACCGAAATAATAGGTGTCGTTACCGATATTTACCCAGCTGCTTTTTACAGCGCCGTTTACATTGGTGAAATAGTAATCATTCCCGTCCTTTTGCGGGCCGAGGAGCATTTTGTGGTCATTTGAGAAGAAATACAAGGTATCGTTGATAGTCTGCTTGCCCTTTACGGCATTTCCGTCCTTGCCGAAGTAGTAATAGTAGCCGTTTTGGCTCTTAAATTTCTCGGTAACGGGCATTCCGTTCTCGTAGAATTTGAGTGAATCTCCCGATTTGGTAAAGCCGTCGGGCAATACGCCGTCACTTTCAAAGCTGTATTCCTTGTCGCCTATCTTAAGCTTGCCCTTTGCCATAACGCCGAAATCGCCGAAATAGTATTTTTTGCCCTCAATAGTCTGCCAGCCCAAAAGCTTTTCGCCCGTTGTTTCATCAAAACAGAAGGTAAAGCCGTCAATAGTCTTAAAGCCCTGCGTTACCTTGCCCGTCTTTTCATCTGTATAGCCGAATTTGAAAAGCTTTTTCTCAAACTTTTTGAATGCCTCATATTGCAGCTCATCATATGTTCCCTTTTCGGGCTTAAGCTCGTAGGAAACCGGTTCCTTCTTTGTTTTGGCTTTATAGTTTATTTTGGTAAGGTAGGCTTGCTCCTTTTCCTTTTGCTCGGCGCTGTGCTTGTTGTAGTCATGCCAGCCCTTGACTATAACGTGTTCGGAATTTGCGTAGTAATACTCATCATCAATAGTAAAGAACCCGAGTGCCAAAACGCCCGATTTGCCGCAGTAATACTCCTTGCCGTCGATTTTCTGCCGGCCCGTGAGCAGCTGATATTTCTTGTTGAAATAGTATGTGTGCGCGTTTATTTCGGTAAAGCCTATAGCCGCACTTCCGTCAGACTTAAAGTAGTATTTCTCACCCTTTTGCTGTATCCAGCCCTTAGCCATCTGACCGTTTTCTTCAAAAAAGTAGCGCTTGCCGTCAATGGTTTCCCAGCCCGTGGTAAGAATGCCGTTTTCATCAAAATGGTATTTTTCTTTGTTTATCGTGTGCCAGCCTGTAAACAGAGCCCCCGTTTCATCATCGCCGTAGTAGAGGTTTTCACCTATCATTATCCAGCTTTTGCAGACTACGCCGTTAGCGTCACAGTAATATTTCTTTCCGTCAAGCTCAAGCCAGCCGTAATGCATGA
The DNA here is from genome assembly GCA_017634275.1 of Ruminococcus sp. Lineage (GTDB taxonomy): Bacteria > Bacillota > Clostridia > Oscillospirales > Ruminococcaceae > NK3A76. The sequence continues at coordinate 31,955 of JAGBNQ010000056.1, forward strand.
TGCCGTTATCCTCAAAGTAGTAGGGAATGCCATCTATATCAACAAAGCCTTTGACCATAGTTCCGTCATCAAGGAAATAATACTGGTTGTCATTTATCTTAGCCCAGCCCTTAAGCTTTTGCCCCGATGCATCGTAGTAAAACGAATTGTCACCGTTTTGCGAAAAGCCGTCAAAGGTATAGCCGTGGTCATCAAAGAAGTATTCCGAGCCGTTTAAGTCAACGAGCCCCGTCCTGAAAATTCCCGTTTCGGGGGAGAGGTAGTACATTTCCCCGTCAATTTCCGTTTCGCCGCGCTGTATAACGCCCGTTTCGTCAAGGTAGTAGGTGTAGCCCTCATATTCCTGCCAGCCGCTTTGCGTCAGCCCGTCAGCTGAAAAGATGTAGTCGGAATTATCTATGGTAGTATACCCTATAGCCCTTACGCCCTTGCCGACTATGTAAAAACGGTTGCCGTCCTTATCGGTATGCCAGCCGTCGGCATAATTTGCTTTGTAGTAAAAATACCCTGCAAAGCCGCCGCCTACAGCCGCAGAACAAGCCACAGCCGTAATGACCGCCCCGACAGAGCCTGCTTTTCTTTTTTTTCTGCCCTTTGAACTCATAAAGGCCAATTCCTTTCATTAAATATCGCTTTCCCTAATATTATAACACAATATACTGACATTTTCAAGTGAAAGCTTTGTGAAATTTAAAAAGAGGGGAGAATAGTAAATTTTACTTGACTTTTTTGGCTTTATATGCTAATATATTCTTAGAAATATAAAGGAGGGCAAAGGCTATGAAAAATGATTTTGACTATTTGTGGACTGATAAGAAAAGGACACTTTTCGGGCTGCCTATCTCATTTACAAGATATTTCCTCACTGAGGATAAGTTTATAACAAGGAGCGGCTTTTTAAGTATTACCGAGGACGAGTTTGACCTCTACAGGGTAACTGACAAAAAGCTTAAGCTCTCTATCTGGGAGAGAATGTTCAAGTGCGGAACTATTTTAGTTCACGTTAAGGACGTTGACACACCTATCAAAGAGATAGATTCCATAAAAGAGCCGAGAAAGGTCATGAACCTGCTTGAAACCCATATCAACTTAAACCGCGATAAGTATAAGATCAGAGGGCGCGATATGGTGGGCTCAAGTGAGTTTATGCACGATGACGGGGGCTTTATGGAATAATGCTTGTATCTAAAGAGCTTGAATGCCTTGAAGATGTTTATACAAAGCTTTGTGCGGCCGACAAGCCCGTTCTGGTTTATGGAACGGGCAGCGGCTGTGAAAAGCTTTTTTGTGTTTTTGAGTGCTATGGCATCAGCGTGCAGGGGATATTTGCAAGCGATGATTTTAAGCGTGACAGATTTTTTAACGGCTTTAAGGTGCTAAGCCTTAATGAGGCGGAGGAGCGCTTTGGTGATTTTTTTGCTGTGCTTGCTTTCGGGACAAGCCTGCCCGAGGTAATGGAAAATATCGACAGAATATCACAGCGCCACACGCTGCTTGCCCCCGAGCTTTCGGTGGCGGACAGCAGCTATTTTGATAAGTCCGAATTTCTGGACGATTTTGAAAATGTGCAGAGGGCTTATTCTCTACTTGCAGATGATAAGTCAAGGGAGGTTTTCGAGGGGCTTTGCAAATTCAAGATAACGGGCGAGCTTAAATTCCTTCGCGAGATATTCTCATCACCTTCAGAGGTCTTTGAAAATATCATTAAGCCGACAGAGCAGGAGATATACTGCGACCTTGGCGCGTATAACGGCGACACGGTGAGAGAGCTTTTGTCATACACGGGCGGAAAATACAGAAAAATATACTGCTTTGAGCCCGATATGCGCAATTTCCGCAAGCTTGTAAAAAGCCTTGACAGCCTTGATAATATCGAATTTGAAAATTCCGCCTCGTGGGGGAGTGACACGCAGCTTTACTTTTCTAACAGCTCGGGCAGGCAGTCGGCCGTAAGCGATAAGGGCAGACTTACCTCAGCAAGAAGTCTTGACAGCTATCTCTCGGGCAGAGAGGTAACATATATAAAATACGATGTCGAGGGTGCAGACAGACAAGCCATTCTCGGCAGCAGAAACACGATGAATAAATACAGGCCAAAAATATGTACAGCAGTTTATCACAGACCCTATGATTTTTATAAGCTGCCGCTGCTATTAGACGATATCTGCAAGGGGTATAGCTATTATCTCAGGCAGTATCGCTACTACCCTGCGTGGGAGAGCAATCTGTTTTTGGTAAATAATGAAAAATAAAAAAGAGGTATCATTCACGGCTTTTACGCCGCGTAATGATACCTTTGTTTTTTTATATCCTCATCGCCTTTTTTAGCCCGCCAACAAATTCGCCGACTGCCGCAGGGCTTTCTTTTCCCTGCTCGGCTATTATGTTTACTACAGCGCTGCCGACAATAACACCGTCAGCGTGCTTTGAAATGTTGCTTGCCTGCCCTGCATTTGAAATGCCAAAGCCTATGCAGTAGGGGCAGTAATCCCCCTCCTTGAAGGGCGCGAGCAGCGAATCAAAGTCGGTGTTGATCTCTTTTCTTGTGCCCGTAACGCCTAAGGAGGATACTACATAAACAAAGCCCTTTGAGTTTTCGGCTATCATTTTAACGCGCTCCTTTGAGGTAGGGGCTACGAGGTTTATGTTGTAGATGCCGTATTTGTCGGCTGTGCCTTGAATCTCGTCGCGCTCCTCAAACGGCATATCGGGAACGATAACGCCGTCTATCGAAACAGCCTTGCAGTTTTCAAAAAATCTCTCGGTGCCGTATTTGAAGATAGTGTTTATATACATCATCAAAAGCAGCGGCTTGTCGGTCTTTTGCCTTATGCTTTTAACAAGGTCAAATATCTTGTCAAGCGTTGTGCCGCCCTTAAGCGAGCGAAGTGATGCACGCTGAATGGTAGGCCCCTCCGCTATCGGGTCGGAAAAGGGAACACCAAGCTCAATAATGTCAGCGCCCTGCTCAAACATTTCCAAAACGCATTTTTCGGTGGTTTCCATATCGGGGTCGCCTGCCGTTACAAAGGTTATCAGCGCCTTTTCATTTTTCTCCTTAAGTGCCGCAAAGCAAGTATCTATCCTATTGCTCAACTAAATCTACCCCCTTGTACTTTGCTATCGAGTAAACGTCCTTGTCGCCCCTGCCCGAGAGGTTTATAACAAGTATCTGCTCCTTGCTCATTTTAGGTGCTATTTCAAGAGCTGCCGCAACTGCGTGTGCAGACTCTATCGCAGGAATTATCCCCTCTGTTCTTGAAAGGTATTCAAAAGCATTTACCGCCTGCGCATCGGTTATCGCAACGTAATCAGCACGGCCTATTGATTTTAGGTATGCGTGCTCGGGGCCTATACCTGGGTAGTCAAGCCCTGCCGAGATTGAGTAAACGGGGGCTATCTGCCCGTAATCATCCTGAAGGAAGAGAGATTTCATTCCGTGGAAGATGCCGAGGCTGCCGTTTGCCATCGTAGCGGCATTGTCGGGTGAATCAACACCTCTGCCTGCGGCCTCAGCACCTACTAAGCGCACACCCTCATCACCTATAAAGTCATAGAAAGCGCCCATAGCATTCGAGCCACCGCCGCAGCAGGCAACTACGCAGTCGGGAAGTCTGCCCTCTTTTTCAAGCATCTGCGCCTTTATTTCCTCGGAAATGACCTTCTGAAAATCCCTTACCATTTCGGGGTAGGGGTGCGGCCCCATTACCGAGCCTATGCAGTAAAACGTCGTGTCGATATTTGAACACCAGTCGCGCATTGCCTCGTTTATAGCGTCCTTAAGGGTAGCCGTGCCCGAGTTTGTGCCTGTTACCTTAGCGCCCAAAAGGTTCATTCTGTAAACGTTGAGCGACTGCCTTCTCATATCCTCTGCGCCCATATATACCTCGCATTCAAGCCCCATAAGTGCCGCAACTGTTGCCGTGGCAACACCGTGCTGGCCTGCGCCCGTTTCTGCGATAACGCGCGTTTTGCCCATTTTCTTAGCAAGCAGCACCTGCCCTAAGACATTGTTTATCTTGTGAGCGCCCGTGTGGTTGAGG
>JAGBNQ010000057.1 GCA_017634275.1 Ruminococcus sp.
GGTCCTCACAGAAAGGGCGACCTCAGAAGAGCAAGAGCAGGTGCTGCTAACATCGTTCCTAACAGCACAGGTGCTGCTAAGGCTATCGGCCTTGTTATCCCTGAGCTCAACGGCAAGCTCATCGGTTCTGCACAGAGAGTTCCTGTTCCGACAGGTTCTACAACTATCCTTACAGCTGTAGTTAAGGGTAAGGACGTTACTAAGGAAGGCATCAACGCTGCTATGAAGGCTGCTGCATCCGAGTCCTACGGCTACAACGAGGATCAGATCGTTTCTTCTGACGTTATCGGCATGAAGTTCGGTTCACTCTTCGATGCTACACAGACAATGGTAGCTCAGATAGCTGATGACCTCTATGAGGTACAGGTAGTTTCCTGGTATGACAACGAGAACTCCTACACATCTCAGATGGTTAGAACTATCAAGTATTTCGCAGAGCTTAAGTAATTATTAGGCTGTTAATACGAAAGAATTCAAGCGCTCCCTTTTTCAAGGGGGCGCTTTTGTGTTGGGAATATTATATTTGGGCTAAAGCAGTGATTTTTGAGAATGCATATCCGAAGGGGTTTGGGGGGCGCTTGCTTACTTCGTGAGCAGGGAAAGCCCCCAAAAACAGGGCGTGGACAGCCTTTGAGTTTTCACTTTTTTTTCGCGCGTATCATTTAAAATAAGGTTTTGCAACAAACTGAAAGCCCGAAAAACGGTCTGAATATTTATCTGGGAAAAATTATGCCCAAATCCTATTGCAAAGAACAAAAATATATGTTATAATGTAGATTGGATAATAATACACCGCTAAAGGGGAGATTTTTTGTATGATAAAGACTGTTGACATCTCGGGAGAGTGGCAGCTTTTTATGGATAAGTCGGGCAGAGCGCCAAGAAAAAGGATAGCCTATAACGATGCTATCACCCTGCCCTCAACTACCTCTTACGCTCGGAAGGGTGAGCTTAATTTTAAGCGTGAAACGGGTCATCTAACTGATATTTATAAATTCGATGGCGCTGCTTGGTTTGCTAAAAGAATAGTGATAGAAAATATCGGCGCAAAGGCCGAGCTGCTGCTTGAGCGTACAAGATTAAGCACTGTTTATATCGACGGTAAGCTCGTAGGTTCGGGCGGTAGCCTTAATACTGCGCATATATTTGATATCACCCCCTTTGCCGACGGCGGTGAGCATTTAGTCGAAATATGTATAAAGAATAAAGGCTACCCCACGGGCGGCGGCCACCTCACAAGCCCCGATACTCAGACCAACTGGAACGGTATCACGGGCAGAATGCAGATAAATTATTACGGCAGCGCAAGTCTTTCGGGTGTCAGGCTTTTCCCGAATATCTCAACGGGTAAGGTAACAGTCAAAGGCAGGCTTGACGGCAAGGCTAAAATAACCCTTAGCGCTTTCAGCTTTAATACCGAAAAGCCCCATTCCCCGAAAGCGCAGACCTTTGATGTTTCGGGCGATTTTTCGGTAAAATATGATATGGGTAAGGATTTCTGCCTTTGGAGCGAGTATACCCCGGCACTTTATAAAATGACTATATCAGCAGGTGATGATAAGTACGAATATACCTTCGGTATGAGAAAATTCTCCCATAACGGCGAAAAGTTCCTGATAAATAATAAGCCCACCTTCCTGCGCGGCAAGCATGACGGCCTTATCTTCCCGAAAACGGGCTTTGCCCCGACTGATGTTGATGAGTGGGTGAGGGTGCTTTCTATCTCAAAGTCATTCGGTATCAACCACTACCGTTTCCATACCTGCTGCCCTCCCGAGGCTTGCTTTGAGGCGGCGGACAGGCTCGGTATCTACTTAGAGCCGCAGCTCCCTTTCTGGGGAACTATCCACGAAGAGGGCGAGGAGGGCTATAACGCAAAGGAGCTTGACTACCTCATAACCGAGGGCTTTCGCATACTGGATTTCTTCGGCAATCACCCCTCGTTTTGTATGTTCAGCCTCGGCAATGAGCTTTGGGGCAGTCAGCGTATTTTAAACGAAATACTTAGCAAATATAAAAAGCACGATGACCGCCATTTATATACTCAGGGCTCAAATAATTTCCAGTGGTTCCCCTCGCAGCTTGAAAATGATGATTTCTTTGTGGGCGTTCGCCTTGCAAATGACAGGCTTATAAGGGGCTCCTACGCTATGTGCGATGCACCGCAGGGCCATGTTCAGACTGATTTGCCCTCAACTATGACGGACTATGACAGCGCTATCCACCCAAAGCGTGCCGCCCGTTCCTCGGAGCTTAGCTCTGACGGCACAGTTCAGATTCAGTACGGCACGACTATGAAAACCGTCAAGGCAAGCGAGGCCGATGCTGACTTTATCCCTACAGTTCCTATCGTCACCCACGAGATAGGCCAGTATGAAACATTCCCGAATTTTGATGAGATAGAAAAGTATACGGGCTCTGTCAAAGCGCGCAATTTCGAGGTTTTCAGGGAGCGCCTTGATAAAGCAGGCCTTTTAAAATATGATAAGGATTTCTTCCTCTGCTCGGGTAAGCTTGCGGCTGCCTGCTATAAGGAGGAGTTAGAGGCCGTGTTCCGCTCGCGCCTGCTTGCAGGCTGTCAGATACTTGACTTGCAGGATTTCAGCGGTCAGGGCACAGCCCTTGTCGGAATGCTTGATGCCTTTATGGATAATAAAGGCCTTGTCACCCCCGAGGAGTATAGGCGGTTTTGCTCCGATGCCGTGCTTATGGCAAGATTTGAAAAATATGTTTTCACGGCAGGGGAGCGCTTTAATGCCCATATCGAGCTTGCATATTTCCGCCCCGAGCCGCTTTCGGGCAAAAAATGCGAGGTAACTCTGACAGATGAAAACGGTACAAAAATCTTCTCTAAAGCCTATAAGCTCACGGGCAGGAATAAAAACTATTTCGATATTGCAGATAATTCCGCAAGCCTTCCGTTGTTGGATAAGCCTGCGCGCTATACCCTTGAATTGCGTATAAATGATACCGATATACATAATTCCTACACTATATCAGCCTACCCCGAAACAGAGCTTGATAAAACCCGTGTATTTACAAGGCTGACCAAAAAAGCGGACAAGCTGCTTGACGAGGGCAAAACAGTTCTTTTGGTAAGCGTGCCTGCTAAAAAGGGGAGCATCGAGGGCACCTACTGCACAGATTTCTGGTGCTACCCTATGTTTAAAAGCATTTCCGATATGATGAAAAAGCCGCGCCCGATAGGTACTATGGGGCTTATGATAGACAGCTCCCATAAGGCACTCGGCAGCTTTCTTTCCGAGCGCTGGTCTACCCCAGACTGGTATGATATAGTTTCCTCATCGCGCAGCGAGATCATCGACAGTTCGGATAAGACTGTTATTGTAAGAACGATAGATAATTTTGAGCGCAATGCTGACCTTGCCTTGCTCTATGAGTACAAAAAAAGTAACGGTAAGGTCGTAAGGCTCTGTGCCGACCTTGATAAGCTTTTATCCTCAATTAGCGGCAGGTGGCTGCTAAGAGAGCTTATCTCATACACCGTTAACGAAAGTGAGGCGGATAGGACTTGACTAAAAAGGATTTTTACGCAAAGCTTAAATATAAAAACACCGCCTTCGGGCTTGCCTGCTCGCTGCTGATAATTTTAGCCATAGGCTCAGCCTGCAATATAAAGCCCAAAAAAGCCGAGCCCGAGCAGACTTCACAGCAGACTGTCGAAAAAGCTCCCGAAAAGGAAGAAACTCCCGCTATACCCGAGAAAAACACCTACACGCGCGGCAAGGCGGCAGATGATTTTAAATATGTCGAGGTAAGGAATGAGTCTGCACTTCATACGGGTCTGCTTACCCCTTATACCGATCAGGTAGAGTATCAGGGCGAGCGCCCGACAGACCTTGTGGGGATATATGAATACCTCTTTGATGATAAGAATAACCAGATAGCCTACGCGCGCACAACTCAGCTTTATCTTACTAAGGAAACAGCCGAGCATTTCAATTCCCTTATCAAGGATTTCAAGGGGCAGACGGGTCTTGCAACGCTTATGGTATCAGACGGCTATGTTCCCGAGAGCGATGATTCTAAAAATAACGAATACTGGCCGGGTGACTATACTAAGGAATCTAAGTGCGAGGAGCATTTCTTAGGCACGGCAATTGATCTGCGCCTATACCCCGGTGACGGCACCTACCCCGATTTTACGGGCGAGGATAAGTATAAATGGATCCTTGAAAATATGTCACACTACGGCTTTATCCTGCGTTATCCCGAGGGCAAGGAGGATATCACCGAAAAGGACGCATATAAGAACCATATCCGTTACGTTGCCTATCCCGATTCGCAGATAATGTATGACAATAACCTTACCTTAGAGGAATACATAGAGGAGATAAAAAAGTACGATTATAAAAATCAGTACATTTTAACGGACACTCACGGCGGTAAATACTGCGTTTATTACATTCCTGCCGATAAGAGCAAGACCACAAATATCCCCATTCCGATAAAGGGCGATAAGGAGCTTAAATACCGTATCTCGGGCAACGCTAAGGACGGCTTTATCGTAAGCGCTATGATAGAAGAACCAAAATAATATGAGAGGAAGAAACCATTATGTATAAAACGATCGAACTCACCCCCGACTATAAGTCAGTAGGAGTTTCTCCGCGTGACTGTAAGGCGACCTTGCAGATAATAGCCCCCGATAATAACGAGGAAATGGGCAAGCGCCGCCGTAAGGCAGTAGTTATCGTTCCGGGCGGCGGCTATGAATTTGTTTCCGAGCGTGAGGCTGAGCCGATAGCCTTGAAATTCGCAGGCGCGGGCTTTGCCTGCTTTGTGCTTAGATACTCTGTCTATAAAAAGAAATTCCCCACAGCCCTTCTGGAGCTTGCCGCGGCGGTAAAGTATGTAAGAGATAACGCCGATACGCTTGATATCGATAAGGATAAGATATCCGTCATGGGCTTTTCCGCAGGCGGACATCTTGCAGCCTGCCTTGCGAATATGTGGAACAGCTCAACTATTACCTACGCGCTTTGCTGTAAGGCAGAGGATATCAAGGTAAATACCTCGCTGCTTTGCTACCCCGTTATCACAAGCGGCGAAAAAACTCACGAGGGCTCTATCCTTAATCTTATCGGTGAGGAGCAGGATGCAGAGCTGAGAGAATACCTCTCCCTTGAAAACCGCGTAGGCGCGCATACTCCGCCTACATTTATCTGGCACTGCGCCGATGACGGCTGCGTTCCCGTTGAAAACAGCATCTACTATATGAATTCGCTTGCTAAAAACAAGATACCCTTCGAGTCGCATATCTACCCCTACGGCGGCCACGGCCTTGCGCTTGCAAACGAAAGTACAGCCACGGGCGAGTGGCATAACGTCCCGTCCGTCGAGGGCTGGGCTGACCTTGCTATCGACTTTATAAAGAGAATGTAATCACTCAGGCGGCATTTTTCACTAAAATGCCGCTTTTTGCATATTATAATCAAGGCTAATGCCAATTATAATGAAAAGGGGAATAACTATGCAAAAAGAAAACACGGTGCGTGATGAATTTTTTCTGGGCGCTGTTACCGCAAACGGCTTTACCACATCATTTGATAAGGTCATAGCAAACGGTGACTATTTTACTTATATCTTAAAGGGCGGTGCAGGAACGGGCAAGTCATCTCTTATGAAAAAAATCGAATCCGAGCTTGATGAGGGCAGCAGGGCTGTCTACCATTGCTCCTCTGACCCGAACTCGCTTGACGCGGTGGTGCTTGATGACTATAAAGCTATAATCGTTGACGGCACAGCCCCCCATACCTTTGACCCTTGCCTTCCCGGTATCGGGCAGGTCATAGTAAACCTCGGCGAATTCTGGAACGAGAGCGAGCTTGTTACCAATAAAGATGAGATAATCTCCGCTATGAAACTAAATAAGTCCTACCTCGCAAGGGGAGGGAGATATGTAAGGGCGCTGTCCGATATCTGCTTTGATACCTACTCCCTCGCAGGCGAGGCTCTTGATGTTTCGGGCATAAAGGAGCTTGCCGCGCGTATCGCTAAGCGCGTTATCACTGGCAAGGGCGGCGGCAAAGGCGAGCTTTCACAAAAACAGCTCTCCGCCGTTACTATGGAGGGCTTTAAGACCTACAGCGAAACGCTCTTAAAGCATTCGCGCGTTTATAGCTTTAGCGATGACTGTTTCGCCGCAAGCGGTGCGCTTTTTGATGAGCTTGCTGCCTGCGCATCATCAAAGGGCTATGATGTGCTTGTCTGCGTCAGCCAGCTTTTAAATGATGATGTTACCGAGCATCTCATTATCCCCGAGCTTGATGTGGCATTTGTGTCAGTTAATAAGCTTACCGATACTCCGCATTCGGGCAGGGCTGTCAACCTCTCGCGCTATTATGACAGTGAGCTTATGGCGCTTAAAGCTCCGCGCCTGCGCCTTAACCGCTCCGCCGCAAGGACTCTTATGGACGAGGCCGCCAAAACTCTTACCCTTGCCAAAGCCGCCCATGATGATATCGAAAAGTATTATATAAGCGCTATGGATTTCACAGCACTTGATAAGCTGACCAAAAAGCTTGTCACAAGGATAAAAAAGCGTAAGGCATAAAGAAATTATCATTTTCTCCTTAAGATGCATATAATATTATTGCTCCCCGTTTAAACAGCTAAGAAATGGCAATACTATTATCATAAGGCTGAATAACGAAACGGAGGTAATCTTATGAATACAGTCGAAAGAGGAGAAATATATTATGCAGACTTAAGCCCCGTAGTCGGCTCGGAGCAGGGCGGCTTAAGACCCGTACTTATCGTTCAGAATGACGTCGGCAACCGCCATTCCCCGACAGTCATCGCAGCAGCAATTACATCAAGACACGATAAGGCGCGCCTTCCTACCCATATCGAGATAGGCGGCAAGGGCTGCGGCCTTACCCGTGACAGCGTCGTGCTTTTAGAGCAGATAAGGACACTTGATAAAAGACGCCTGCGCGAGCGTATGGGCAAGCTTGACAGCAATGCTATGAACGAGATAAACTCAGCGCTGACCATAAGCTTTGGTCTATAAAAATATTAAACCTTTGTCAAAATAATAAACAAAATATTTTTTACTTGCTTGCGGTATCGTTTCCTGCGCTGTTTGGGGGAGGTGGTGCCGCTTTTGCGTTGTTATCAGTCAGCGCGCAGCAGAATGATTTCTTAATTGTTAATAATTTTAGCACTTCTATCTATCGCACAAAATTAACATATATACTTTGTGCATAATGCTGTCACAAATTTACGAAAACGATTGAAAAATCATTCTAATGACTATTGATTAAAACAAAATATTATGATATAATTTTAACATAGGATTTGTGATATTTTACAAGGATGTTTAAACGGAGGCACTTTGATGAGCAGTCAGTTCTATTCCCTTTTTGAACCCTTTCTTGAAAAGCTGGCAGAAATGCGAGAGGTAGATCTTGATAGAATGGGTGAATATGTTGGTGATCTTTGCAGCTATTTCGGTATCTGTAAGATCACAGTCGGCTTTTTCCAAAGCCCCCGTGAGGAGGCAAGGGGAAACGGGCATATATTGACCTGCTACGATACTGGCGAAAAGGGCGTCATTGCTATCAGAAAAAGAATAGTTACCGAGGCTATGAGCGTTACCGACTGCACTATTCTCCGCGCTGAGCATCACCCCGAGTGGGATGAGCAGACAAGGCGCATGGCTGAGCTTTTTTACAGCGTTACAATGATGGCGGTCAGCCGCAGCTCACTCCTTCAGATAGCAAAGCGCAGAACGTTCTTTGATGATGTCGGCTATAAAAACCTGAATACATACATTAATACTATTGAGACTTATGGCGCGCAGGGCAGGCTTGCAGGCAACGCGGCGGTGCATTTTAACCTTAAGCATTTCTCCCTTATCAATCAGCAGATAGGCAGAGAGCGCGGCGATGTAGTAATGCGCGGCTTTATAAACGGCCTTGAAAGCATACTCGGCGGTGAGGGCATCGTCTGCCGAATGGGCGGCGATAATTTTACAGCGCTTATCCCTCTCTCAAAGCTCGGTCAGACGGTTGATTATTTAAGCGGCTCTGCTATAGCATATAATTCCTTTGGTGATAGGGTGCTTGTCAGCTCTACAGCAGGCATTCTCGTTATTGATGAGAATTTTAAATATAAAGACCCCTCAAATGTTATGGATAGGATAATCTCCGCCGCGCAGGCTGCAAAAAGCGGCGGCGCTGAGGATATAGTCTTTTTCAGTGCCGAAATGGAAAGGCGCAAGGCGAAGATAATGCGCCTCCAGCAGCTTTTCCCACAGGCTCTTGAAAACGGTGAGTTTATGATATACTATCAGCCAAAGGTGGAAATTCGCACGGGCAGGCTCATCGGTGCCGAGGCACTCTGCCGCTGGTACCACGAGGGCGAGATAATCAAGCCCGATGACTTTATCCCCACATATGAGCAGAGCATGGATATCTGCAAGCTTGATTTTTATATGTTAGAGCACGTTTGTATGGATATGAAAAGGTGGCTCGCCGAGGGCAGAGATGTTGTAAGAGTTTCCGTCAACTTATCGCGTAAGCATATAATGGATATTGACCTTGTTGACAATATCGTGGGTATAATAGATAAATACGGCGTTCCCCATAAATATGTAGAAATAGAGCTTACCGAAACCACTACCGATGTGGAGTTCAAGGACTTAAAGCGTGTAGTCAGCGGCTTGCAGAAAGCAGGCATCAGGGCGGCAGTCGATGATTTCGGTATCGGCTATTCATCGCTCAACCTTATAAGTGAGATACCGTGGAACGTTATCAAGATAGATAAAAGCCTTATCCCGATAAAGGGCGAGAGCGAAAAGAGCCCGAGAAGTGTCATGTTCGGCTACGTTGTCAAAATGGCAAAGGATATGGGTCTTGAATGTATTTCCGAGGGTGTTGAAACGCAGGAGCAGATAGATGCAATGCTCGAAAACGGCTGTGATCTCGTTCAGGGCTTTTTCTTCGACAAGCCGTTGCCTCTTGAGCGCTTTGAGGAGCGCCTCGTCAAAGGCGGCTACGAAAAATAAAAAAAGAACCTAATATAAAATTTTGCCCCGAAGCATTTAAAACCGCTTCGGGGCATTGTATTGCCTGCCAAGATAAACCGGAATTTGTGGGGCTTTGCCCCACAAGCAATGAATAATGAATAATGAATAGTGAATAATGAATAATTATTGTGTCGGCTCGCGCCGACTGACTGGAAGTTTTGCTTTGCAAAACTTAGCTGTCAGCTTTGCTGACAAGCCCCATATCGGGCTTGTAAAGACGCAACGGCGAAGGGGTTCGGGGGCACTTGCTTACTTCGTGAGCAGGCAAAGCCCCCGAAAAAAGCGCGAACTTAGCTTTGACATAAGAATAGCTTTGTTCGTGCTTTAAGTTTCTATGATTGACTTACGCTCAGAGCTAA